>DUOA01000089.1 GCA_012839095.1 Clostridiales bacterium | reverse complement strand
GCAGTCTGTGTAAACATCATTGAGTGATTGCTGTTTCGATTTTATCATTAGTTTGTAACTCCTTACTTATTTGTTATTTTATAACTTGTTAACTATATTATACCACAAATAAGTGAGGAGTTATATATAAACCTCCCCTTGGAAACGCTGAGTTTTAGCGGTTTATGGGGTTTAGCAATTACCTAACTTTTTTATTAGTTGAAAGGAGTGGCATACAGTGGCAGCTGGCAGCAGAAATACGGGAAAAAATCGTCAACTGGTCAAAGGAGCCCATCAGGCGCTGGATGATATGAAATACGAGATAGCCAGAGAACTCAATCTGCCTGTCCATCAAGGCTCGGAAGATTATTGGGGAGATCTGACATCTGCAGACTGCGGAAGGGTAGGCGGCAATATGTTGAGACGGCTGGTTGCTATGGCTGAAGACAGCCTGGCTAAAGGAAACAGGGAGTAATACCATTGCTTTAATGTATAGTATACCGCCGGCCTCTTTTAAACTTCAACAAGTACCAGGCATATAGTGAATAATACACTTAAAAAATAAAAGACGTTCACTAAACGTCTTTTATTTTTTCCTTATATACACATTGCCTGTAAATAGTTTGCTAAAAACCGGGTTGCTGCACTCCAGCTTATAAGTCAGCTGATTGACACCTGCCGTCCAGCATAATAAAATAGCTGTAAAACTGGATAAGAGACCAGAGGGCCAGAAAGGAGCTTACATATGAAAAAATATCGTGCCGGAGTAATTGGTTTTGCACATATGCATGTCAACTCACTTGTAAAGGATTTCGTCAGCCTGGGCGACAAGGTGGAATGGATTGCCTTCTCAGACCTAAAACCCCTGACTCCTTCTATAAGCGATAAACCTTCAACCCGGACCAGCAATATTAGAAATGTGATGGAGATGACCGGGATGAACGCTCAGTATGAGGATTATAAAAAGCTTTTGGATGAATGTTCCCTGGATATTGCTATTGTATGCTGTGAAAACGCTTTTCATGGAAAAGTTGTGTCAGATATTCTTTCGAGAGGAATCCATGTAATAGTGGAAAAGCCCATGGCAACTTCAATGGAAGATGCGCTTTCCATGGCAGAAGCTGCAAAGCAAAGCGGAGCCGTGCTTGCAGTCAACTGGCCCTCCACCTGGTTCCCGGGAGTGAGGCTGGCTCATAAGCTGACCAGCGAAGGTGCTGTAGGCAAGGTATTCAAGTTTGCATATCGTAACAGCGATTCCATGGGGCCCTTTTCCTATGGCGAAAACCTGACTGAGCAGGAAATGGCAGCTGAGTGGTGGTATGACACCAAATCCGGCGGAGGTGCATTCTGGGATTATTGCTGCTATGGCTCCTGCCTGGCCAGCTGGTTCATCGGCACCCCTGTTCGTTCCGTCTACGGGCTGCGTGCCAATTTTAACAGCCCTTTTGGTACAGCAGAAGATTATGGCACCATTACTGCTCGCTTCGATGACGCAGTTGCTCTGATAGAAGGAAGCTGGACGACAGTGAACCGAGGTACGCCCTCAGGCCCTATTGTCTTCGGCTTAAAGGGTACGTTGGTAACTGACGGAAATGAAGTTCGCATCTATGATAAAAGGCATGCAACAAGGCCGTCAGCCGTATATCAGGCAGAACCACTTCCTGAGGATAGGGACAATATAGCAAAGGAGTTCATCAGTCATCTTGAAAAAGGCACACCTCTGCATCCAACCCTGGATATTGATATTAATCTAAAGGCCATGATGATATTGGACGCCGGTTACCGCTCTTCAATCAGCAATCAATTGGAACAGGCATAATAAAAAGGCAGAAAGCCCTTAACCGCTTTCTGCCAGCCTGCTGGTCTGCCGCTGTGCCATGACCAGCCGGTAATAGATTCCCCTCTTTTTAAGCAGCTCCACATGAGTGCCTGACTCTGCAATTCTGCCATTCTCCAGAACTATAAGTCGATCAGCATTTTTCAGGGTGGAGAGCCTGTGAGCAATGGCTATGGTTGTACGGCCCTGTACTATGCGATTCAAGCTGTCCTGAATGATCGACTCCGTTTCAACATCCAGGGAACTGGTAGCCTCATCCAATATCAGTATGGAAGGATTTTTTATAATTGCCCGGGCAATAGCCAGCCGCTGGCGTTCGCCCCCGGATATGGAATGACCACTCTCTCCTATAATGGTGTTGTAGCCGTCGGCAGTCTGCATTATAAAATCATGGGCATTTGCGGCCTTTGCGGCGGCAATTACCTCAGCGGGCGTGGCGCCGGGCTTGCCGTAGGCAATGTTATCATAAATAGTTCCTGCAAACAGAAATGTATCCTGAAAGACTACGCCGATATTTTCATGCAGGTATTCAGGAGACATGTCCCTGATATCAATTCCATTAATGCGTATCCTGCCCTGAACCGGATCATAAAGCCGCATCAACAGGTTGATCATGGTAGACTTTCCTGCACCGGAACGCCCTACTATGCCAATCATTTCACCCGGTTTTATCTCCAGGTTGATGTCTCTCAGTACGGGTTCATATGACTTATACCCGAAGGTAACCCCCTCAAAGGCAATCTTTCCGGCAAGGGGTACATTTTTTGGCTCCGGTATGGATTTGATATCCGGCTCTTCATCCAGTATCTCAAATATCTTGACCATGCTGGTCATGGCATCGGCCAGCCAGCGCGGAAAGGAAACAAACCAGCGCAAAGGAGCATAAATATAGGTAATATACATGGTAAACTGAACAAGCACACCAAAACTAAGGGTTCCGTCAAGGATTCTGTATCCTCCGTAATACAATACCAGAAACTCGCCGATGCCGGTAAAGAAGGTCAGCGAAGGAAAGAGGCGGGCCCATAGGGTTTCATTGTCTGATGATACTTCAGCCAGTTCCCTTGTGGCTTTCGCAAACTTTTCTATTTCCATATCCTCTTTGCCAAAGGATTTGACGGTACGGATACCCTTGATGATATCATGAAGGATTCCCTGACACTTGGAGTTTTTGCGCCATTGCCGCTCATAGCGTATATGGATGAATCTCCAGAAACGGGATAAGGCAATACTTACCACGGGTACAGGCAGAAATACCAACAAGGTGAGCTTGTAATTCGTTAAGAGGAGGATAATAAAAACCACCAGAAAGATAATTGTCTGCTCCACGGCCCAGCGGCCTCCGTCCGATATAAACTCCTTCACGGTTGTTGTATCTTCCATTACCCGCCGGATCAAATCACCCGGTGTCCGCTTGGAAAGGGATCCCAGTGACAGTTTCTGTATCTTTTCATAAGCCAGATTTCTTAAATGATTGGCGTATTGGATGCTGGCCTCATTAAATACTCTGGAGCTTAAGATGAAGATCACCTCTCCCAGGGCCCTGGCCAAAAACATGGCCCCGGCCAGCAACAGAAGCTGCTGAAAAGTCCCCTTCATAGGCCGCAGATGCTCATCTATGATAATTCTGCTGAACAAGGGCACCAGAAGATACAAGACTGAGGACACAGTCATAAACAGTTCTGCAGGTATGATTTTACCGGCAAATGGGCGCATTAACTGAAGCGCTCGCTTCAGCACGCCGATTCTGTTGTAGCAGAAAATACAAACCGACATGCCTTCCACAAGAGGACGGCTGCACTTCTCGCAAACCGGTCTTTCTTCTTCATCCGGAGCCGCATATTGCTTTGTCTGTACATAGAAGTTGACGACCTTGCTGAACTCTCCGGCTGCCCTCATGTACGACATGGTAAACCTGCAAAGCAGAATTTCACTGCCATCCTTCATTTTCGATAACAAAAGACCGCAGCCTACTCCCGGTAAAACAGCAACTTCATTTATGTTTTCAGCTGAGATGGATAAGAGTTCATTGCCGCCGATGCGGGAGCAGATCTGCCCCCTTTCATCAAAAGTCAGAACACCATCGACAGGCTTCATAGTCAGATCAAGGTCATAATAAAACTTATGTGTATTCATGATAAACTACCTTTCTCCAGCATTGCATGAATATTCGTTTATTGAGCTGATTTCTAGAAAAGGTATGGTTCCAGTCTCTTCAGGCTCTTCTTGTCCAGTCCGGACAATGACTGAATGATATATCGGTTGCCATCCACATCGAATATAGCCAGCCTGTCATCATCCAGCATCCTTATATTCCTGCTGACGTCCTTGACGGCACAATTCTTTGCATATTTTGCGCCATCCCTTCCGATGACAAGCTCCATATAAACGTAGCCCAGTTTATCCTTTACCGATTTTATCTCATGGACAGTGGGGCTGTAATATCGGCTTTCCAGCTCAGCAGCCACAATAGCATACTGCTCTTCACTGAGTTCAGCCAGAGAACGGATTATCCCGATTTCCTTGTTGTCCTTGTCCGCCACTGATATATATTCCATGGGATGCCCAATAGGAAGAGCCCGTCTTAGTATAATACGATCATAATCCTTTCCTTCATATCTTAAACCTGTAAATCCACCTGGTGTTTCGTAAAACTCGGCCTTTTTCAGATCAAGTATTCCAATATCTATCGCAAGGGTCAGCGAAGATTCCGATACCTTTCTTGCGGTTTCCATTAATATCCCCCTACTCTTCTTCGTTGTGCAGCACTCTGACTCTTCGATTGATTATCTGCTGCTTTAATAACCACTTTAAAGAATACAAATCAGGCAGCTGACTCAGCCTTCCATGTTAATTACCTTGAGACCTTCCAGCTGAATCTTATAAAGCTTGTAGTACTCTCCTTTCCGGAGCATTAATTCTCTGTGAGTACCGCTTTCCACCACTCTGCCGTCACTTATTACGGCAAGGCTGTCCGCATCCCGCAAGGTGGAAAGCCTGTGAGCAATTGCTATGGTAGTGCGCCCCTTCTGCAGTTCGAAGAGTGCCTTTTGTATATTGGCTTCCGTCTCTGTGTCCATGGCAGCCGTAGCCTCATCCAGAATCAGAATATCCGGATCCTGCAGAATCGTGCGGGCGATGGACAAACGCTGTTTTTCCCCTCCGGAAAGGTCCTGGCCGCCTGCACCTACTCTTGTTTCATAGGCATCCGGCAGATTCATAATAAAATCATGAGCTGAAGCAGCCTTTGCCGCCCGGATGACTTCTTCCATGGTGGCATTCGGCCTTGCATATCGGATATTGTCAGCAATCGTACCAATAAAAAGATATATATCCTGAGATACGATACCGATACTTTGCCGCAGCTGAGTAAGCGATAATTGCCTGACATTAATTCCATCGATAGTAATGGTACCTTCCGTCACATCATAAAGACGGGCTATAAGGTTTGCCATTGTGGATTTACCTGCTCCGGTCTTGCCTACTATACCCAGCATCTCACCTGCTTTCACAGAAAGGTTAAGCCCTTTTAACACAGGAGTTGCTGGATCGTATTCAAATTTCACATCCTTAAGCTCGATATCGCCTCTTATTCGATCCAGAATAACGGGATCATCCGGTTCGGTGACATCAGGCTTGGCGTCAATGATTTCAAAAACTCGCTGGGCTGAATCCACACAGCGGGCCCACCAGTTGGAAACCCACGACATAAATTCCAGCGGCCCATACAGCATAGACAGGTAGGCAATGAAGGTCAGCAGAGTTCCCAGGGATATTTCGCCCTTGAGGACCATATTGCCGCCCAAAGCCGTAACAACTACCTGACCGAAAAACATAAACAGATAAATAAGAGGAAAGGCTGTGTATCCGATGTTGAAAGCGCCTATATCAACTGCAGCCTGCTTGCCTCCTATCTCTGCAAAACGCACTGCCTCAGTGTCTTCTCTTGCAAATGCCTTAATGACGCGCTGTCCATTGACAGAGTCGCTTACCATGGAGTTCAGCTGAGAGCTGTATACCCAATTCCTATGATGAAAACGCCTGAAAATGCTCCAAAGCATCCTGAAAAAACCTATGGCAACGGGAAGTATTATTATACATATCAAAGCAAGCTTAAAGCTCAGCATGCACATTAAAGTGATGATACCGGTAAAGGTGAACAGGTTTACTACAACATACGGCAGACCGTCAACAAAGAACCAGTAAATGTTGTTGGCATCACGATTTACTCTGTTCATCAGGGAGCCGGTGCGCTTGGAGGTATAGAATCCTACGGACAGCCGCTGCATTGCCTCAAAGATTTTAAGCTTCAAATCCTGAACAATCCATGGAACTGTCTTTGCCAGTACGTAGGAGTAGAGAATGTTCAGGGCGACACCAACAGCCCTTACTGCAAATATCAGCAATATGGCTGCCAAAATAGCACCATAATAGCTTCCGCCTTCAGTAAGCACCTCGTCGAAAAAGAACTTTGAACCTACCAGCGGAGAAAAGACGGAAAACAGAGAACCGGCAAGCATGGTCAGGAAAATAACAATAACTTTACTTCGGTAATCTGCAAAGAAACCCATTAAGCGCCTGGTGATTGAGATTTTGTCCATGCACTTCGGGCACAGCTTGCGTTCCGGTTCCGGATATCTGGTGCCGCATTTATGACAAAAGAGCTCATCATCCACAATGATATCTTCAAGGGCCGGAACTCCCTTACGTATATTCTTTATCACCTTAAGCAGCCGTTCCACATCTGCCAGAAATCCGATTGAAAACACCAGTAGTATTTTCGAAGCGCCATCCTTTTCGCTGCACAGGCGGCCTGTTGACAAAAGAAGCTCACTCTTAAGCTCCCCCAGTTCGGAAAAAGGCCGGGTTTCCAGTTTCTCAGCCTCGTATACGGCAACTATACGGCGGGCTCCGGAAGTCTTAACAACTTTCTCCAATCCATAGAGAATGTACATTGTATCACTGCTGACAGCAATATAAACATCCATATATTCGCTTTTATCTACAGCATCTGCATGTATTGCATAAACAAGCCCGGAAACGTCAATCCCCTGAGCAGCAAAAGCAGATAGCATATATTCCGGAATGTATGTCTTCATCCTTGTTTCCCCCTCAAAGCGGATCGGGCAGCAAAAACTCATTCTGTAATCTCCTTCTGCTGCCGGATATCTGCACAAAAAAACGGCGGGATTAATCACCCTGCCGCCGGTACAGACTCTGCTGCCAAATCCTTAGACATAAGCGTGGTTATCCCCGGCAAACAAGTGCAGGGCATAACTCAGTCTTACAAGCACTCGCTGCCATTAATAAAACATATATTGAATCATGTTATGGTAACCATTATCAAAACCGCATAAGATCACAACAAGCACTCCACTTATCATCTTTTATGTAAGATAAACATTACAAAAATTAGCTTACCACCGCAATAGGCAAAAGTCAAGTAATTATACCGGGATTGATTTATTATAGAAATTTTCTCCTTACTTTTCTCCTGTTATATGCTATAATTGGACTATTACAATATTGCAGGTGAAAATAATGAGAATGGCCGAACTGGCAGGCAACAAGTTGTCCATACTGTTTTTTGTCCAGACTCTGAATATCCCCCTGACCAATGAGCAGATTACAGAGTTTTTCATTAAGAAATTTATGATGAACTACTTTGATCTCCAGCAATTGCTGGTAGAACTGGTGGAATCCCGGCATCTTGCCTATATGGAAGGCCGGCAGAGCAATTACTACACCCTTACTGAAAAGGGCTGGGAAGCATTGGATTTTTTTCATTCCCGAATCGATGCCAAGTCCCGCCAGGATATAATAAGCTATGCTGAAGAGAACCGGAATCGTCTTCGTAACGAGAGTCAACTGACGGCTGATTACAAACGGCTGAACAACCAGGAATATGAAGTGGTGCTGCGTGTTATGGAAGGTGATATGAGTTTAATGGAGCTTAAGGTGAATGTTATCAATATTACACAGGCAAAAACCATCTGTTCCAATTGGAAATCAAAGGCACCTGAAGTATACAGAAAAATAATGGAATCCCTGATATAGGATTCCATTTTTTATTACCTGCTGCGCAGGATTGTTCTTGCCTCTCCGACCAGATATAAGGAACCACTTATAACCAGCATCCATTTATCTGAGTTGTCACTCATGTCCCCCCTGCCGGCCTGTATCGAGTCCATAGCTTTATCAATTGCTCGTGCAAGATCAGAACAGACATCAATGTCCGTATGGTATTTTCCTGCTATGGCTGCCAATTCATCCGCCGGAGCTGCCCGGTGACTGTCCGGCTCCGTTAGTGTTATTCTGTCGGCTATAGAACACAGGATCCGGGTCACTGTTTCCACATCCTTATCCCCCAATACGCCCAGTATCAGATGAACCCGCTTATCCGGAAAATAATGCCGGACAGCATCGGCCAGTGCCTGCGCACCTGAAGGATTGTGAGCGCCATCCAGCAGAACAGCCGGCTGATCCTTAATCATTTCCAGCCGGCCGGGCCATCGGGCTTCCTTCAGTCCGGCATAAATTGCCTCATCCGAAATCTCATAGCCCGACTCTCTCATGATCATGGCGCCGGACAGGGCACAAGCTGCATTAAGGAGCTGGTGCTTACCGGGCAGTGAAATAGATAAATCCTCCAATACCTCTTCCTTCCATGTAAAGTCAAAACGCTGCTCACTGAAAGAAGAACTTCTTTCCATTATCTGCCCCGGTGAAACAGGGTAATAAGAAGAACCCCGTTCCTGTGCCAGCTCCGATAGTACCCTTTCTGCCTCTTCTGCCTGGGGGTAGGATACTACCGGCACTCCGACTTTGATAATTCCGCCTTTTTCATAGGCAATCTCTGAAAGGGTGCTGCCCAGCACCCGGGTATGATCATAGCTGATGGAAGTAATGATGGAAACCAGGGGCTGTATTACATTGGTGGAATCCAGCCTGCCGCCCAGACCTACTTCTACCACAGCGACATCCACCTTTTGCTCTGCGAACCAAAGAAAACCCAGGGTGGTAACTATCTCAAACTCTGTGGGATGGTTGAATCCATCCCGGACCATTCCCCTGACCTCCTCTTTTACCCGCTTGGTAAGCCGGGCCAGATGCTCACCGGGAATCTGCTGAAAATTCACCTGTATCCTTTCTGTGAAGCTTTCCAGGTAAGGGGATATAA
Source organism: Clostridiales bacterium (assembly GCA_012839095.1). Taxonomy (GTDB): domain Bacteria; phylum Bacillota; class Clostridia; order Caldicoprobacterales; family DTU083; genus DUOA01. The sequence goes on along the minus strand of DUOA01000089.1, from coordinate 46,337 downwards.
ACATCCCGGTCCTTAAGCCCGCCTTATGAAGAATGCTGGCTGTCATCGCAGTCACAGAGCCTTTCCCATTGGTCCCGGCTATATGAACCGCAGGAAATTCATGGTGTGGATTTCCCAGCCGCCGTAAAAGCTCGGTTATATTCTGCAGCCCCAGCTTCGAGCCGTACTTAACGGTATCGTGAATATATTGCAATGCTTCTTCGTATGTCATCTTGCTTCCTTTCTCAACATGCCCTTTCTTGTTGGCTTATTGCATCTTCATTTCCTTCATTTTCTCGATTTGCTCCAATACCTTTTCCATCATTCCCATATATTTTTGCTGTTTTTCCCTTTCTTCCTGTACCACAGATGCCGGTGCCTTTTTAACAAAACCTTCATTGGACAGCTTGCCCTTTACTCTGGCCAGCTCTTTCTCCAGATGTTCCTTCTCTTTTTCCAGACGCTCCATTTCCTTTTCAAAATCGATTAAGTCATCCAGGGGGATGAAAATCTGTACTTTGCCGGTTACAATTGATGCAGCATTGGAGGGCGGAGCTGCTTCCCCGCCGGTTTGAATCACTACCTCCGATGCGCCTGCCAGCTTTTCAAAGTACAGCCCGGCATCCTGGAACAGGCTTATGTTTTCCTGCTCAGCTATCAGAATCAGCTTTGCTTTTCTGGAAGGCGGCACATTCATTTCGGCCCGGATATTACGAATGGCACGGATGGCGTCCATAACCGCATTCATCTTTTCCTCAGCTTCCATATTGAGTTCCGCTTCATTCATCACCGGCCAGGATGATATCATAATGCTTTCCTCTTCATGAGGCAGATGCTGCCATATCTCTTCTGTGATAAATGGCATGATGGGATGCAGAAGTTTCAAGGTATTGGACAGTACATAGATCAGGGTGTACAGAGCAGTTCCTCTTGCAGTATCATCCGCTCCGTAAAGCCTCGGCTTTACCAGTTCTATATACCAGTCGCAGAATTCACTCCATATAAAATCATATATTTTCTGCGCGGCAAGACCGAGCTCATACTTATTCAAATTATCCGTAACTTCCCCAACCAGATGATTATATCGGCTGATGATCCACTGATCGGCTGTATCCGGTTTATCCTGCTTCAGCTGTCTGCCCTTCATGTTCTCCAGATTCAGCAGTATAAAACGGGCAGCATTCCAAAGCTTGTTGGCAAAGTTGCGGCTGGCCTCCACCTTTTCAAAATGGAAACGCATATCATTTCCCGGAGAATTTCCTATAATCAGACTCATCCTAAGAGGATCCGCACCATATTGTTCAATTACATCCAGGGGATCGATACCGTTACCCAGGGATTTGCTCATCTTCCTTCCCTGGGCGTCCCTTACTATGCCATGTATAAGAACATCCCTGAAGGGAATCTCCTTCCGATGCTCCAGGCCGGAGAAAATCATACGGGCAACCCAGAAGAATATAATGTCATAACCTGTAACCAATACGCTGGTAGGATAAAAGTAGTTTAAATCCTCTGTCTCATCAGGCCAGCCCAGGGTGGAAAGCGGCCATAAGGCTGAGCTGAACCAGGTGTCCAGTACATCCTCATCCTGCCTGAATTGATCATGTCCACAGCTGCACTTATCCGGTGCCTGCCTTGCCACTATGGTTTCATTGCATTTTTCACAATAATAGGCAGGGATCCGGTGACCCCACCAAAGCTGACGGGATATACACCAGTCACGGATATTCTCCATCCAGTTGAAGTAGGTTTTACTGAAGCGTTCCGGAACAAATCGGATATCACCTTTGCGTACTGCTTCAATGGCAGGCTCTGCCAGAGGTTTCATCTTAACAAACCATTGCTTGGAGACTATCGGCTCTACGGTGGTGGCGCATCTGTAACACTCACCTACATTGTGGTTGTGCTCTTCTGTCTTTTTCAGCAGGCCCAGCCCCTGTAGATCCTCTACAATCGCCCTTCTGGCTTCATAACGATCCATGGCCTCATATCTGCCTGCCTGCTCATTCATGCTTCCGTCGTCATTCATTACACGAATGGTCTGAAGCTGATGGCGCAAGCTCACTTCAAAGTCATTGGGATCGTGGGCCGGTGTTATCTTTACAACCCCTGTCCCAAACTCCCTGTCGACATAAGTATCGGCAATAACAGGTATTTCCCGATTCATCAGCGGAAGTACAACCGTCTTTCCGATCAGATGCTGATATCTTTCATCTTCAGGATGAACGGCAACTGCCGTGTCGCCCAGCATGGTTTCCGGACGAGTAGTAGCCACAACAAGGTTTTCATCGCTGTCCTTTACCGGATAGGCGATATGCCATAAAAAACCCTGTTTTTCTTCATACTCAACCTCGGCATCGGAAAGAGCAGTTTTGCAGTCGGGACACCAGTTGATGATTCGATCCCCCTGATAGATCAGACCCTTGTTGTAAAGCCGTACGAATACTTCAGTTACTGCCCTGCTGCACCCCTCATCCATGGTAAAGCGCTCCCTGTCCCAGTCACAGGATGAACCCAGTTTCTTCAGCTGATCTACAATTCTTCCGCCATATTGTCTCTTCCATTCCCATGCCCTTTCCAGGAATTTTTCCCGCCCAAGATCCTGCTTGGTCATGCCTTCCTCTGCCAGTTTTTCCACAATCTTTACCTCAGTAGCAATACTGGCATGATCAGTACCGGGCAGCCAAAGGGCAGAATAACCCTGCATACGTTTCCAGCGAATAATTATATCCTGCCAGGTATTGTCCAGGGCATGGCCCATATGCAGCTGGCCTGTAATATTCGGCGGTGGGATCACAATGCAGAAGGGCTCCTTTTCCTCATCCACCTCGGCATGAAAATATCCCTTCTCCTCCCATTGACGGTATAGCCTTTCCTCAACCTGCTTTGGGTCATAGGTTTTAGCTATGCTTCGATTCTCCATTATAGGGTAAACCTCCATCTTAATTCTTGGTATAATATAAAAAAGCCTTCATCCAAAAGGACGAAGACTGCTTCGCGGTACCACCTTTGTTCCAAAATGCCATTCAGTATAAAGGCAGATTGACTCTCGGGGCTCTGTAACGGGAGCATCCGTTGCTGCCTACCAAAATTAATCTTCGACAGCAAGGCTCGAAAGCGACCTTCCACGCTGCTGTCTCCCGGGACGCCTTTCAGCCGGTGGGCTTCCTTCTCTGTTGGACGCCTGGCGTGTACTCCTCTTTCTCATTGCCTGAATATTGTCTTTATTATATCCAAAATGCCGGCTTTGTCAATCGTTTTTTCCTGTACCCTTATTCTCCGGCTGTGCAAATCTCATGAAATTACGTACGGCATACTGCAGCAGAGCCAGTATTGTACTGAATACTGCAACAAACAATATGTAGCGGGCATAGTTAAGCTCGAACACCAAAGCGGTAACTGCTATGTAAAATAAGAAGGTAGCCAGTTTTCCATAGAAGTTCGCCTGTACCACCATTTTCCGGTTTCGATACAGGAAGGCAGCACCCAATATCATCAACAGTTCTTTTAGTGCAATTATTAGAATAACCCAGATAGGGATCACCTCATCAATAAACAGACACAGAAGAACCGTAATGAGCATCAGTTTATCAGCCAATGGATCCATCAACTTGCCCCACTTGGTAATGAGGTTATAACGCCGGGCAATAAATCCGTCCAGAACATCGGTCAGTCCGGCGACAAGGAAAACCGCAAATGCCCATACTTTATGATACGCCAGTCCCTCATTGAAATACAGCCAGGGATAAAAACCTATCAGCATAAACCGGACCAGCGTCAGAGCATTCGGTACATTCATAGAAAGCCTCCATATCTGAGTAAATTAGCATATCGGAACAAGATATAATAAGAATATATCATATATTCTCTTAGTATTGAAGAAAATCCTTCCTTTTAGTCTGAAATTGTATTTTTCTATACCATATTCTACATTAAAAAAGGCGAGTAAGTGCACATTCATAAAGCCGGCAAAATAAAAAAGATGCCGCAAAGGCATCTATGCTTTAATTATACCCAGCCGCGCAGCCTGACTGCATGCGCCACTCTGTTTATGGCTATTATATAAGCGGCATTCCTCATATACAGGTTCTTCTCCTCAGCCAGCTCATAAACAGCCCGGAAAGCCTTCTTCATGCTGCGCTCCAGTTTTTGGTGTACTTCGTCCTTGTCCCAGAAATAATTCATATTGCTTTGAACCTGTTCAAAGTAACTGCAGGTTACGCCGCCGGCATTGCATAAAAAATCGGGCAGGAGCGCTATTCCCTTTTGCAGAATCAATGAATCACAATCGGGGGTGGTAGGACCGTTGGCTGCTTCACAAATAATGCTTACCCTGGACGATATATTGGGGAAGACGGCAGGGGTGATTTGATTTTCCAGCGCGGCAGGGATCAGGATGTCTACATCCTGTTTTATCCAGTCATCACCCGGCAGAAGCTCGTATCCCAATTCTAAAGCCTTTTCCTTGTCAATGCTGCCAAATGAATCCTTGATGGCTGCCAGCTGATCGATATCACATCCAGTCTCCTTTCTGAATGTGTATGCCCTGGCATCCGACTGATTCCAGCAGGATACCGCAATAACCCTTCCACCCAGTTCCGTATATTTGCGCGCAGCATACTCAGCTACATTACCAAAGCCCTGGATGCTGGCTGTTGTGGAATCTATCGGCTGGTTTATCTGGTCCAGAAATGCCTTTAATACATAGATCACGCCGTAACCGGTGGCTTCCGTACGGCCCAGAGAACCGCCCATACCCACAGGTTTTCCGGTAATCATGCCGGGATAACGCCCGCCTGTGATTGTCTCATATTCGTCCAACATCCACAGCATATGTTGACTGTTGGTCATGACATCCGGTGCAGGCACATCCAGGTTGGGGCCCAGCTGTTTGTAGATCTGGCGGATATACCCCCGGCAAAGCCGCTCCTGTTCAGCAGCGGAAAGATTATGGGGATCACAGATGACGCCTCCCTTTCCGCCCCCCAGCGGAATATCCACCACAGCACATTTCCATGTCATCCACATGGAGAGTGCACGTACCGTATCCGCAGTTTCATGAGGATGAAAGCGAATTCCTCCCTTGGCCGGACCTCTTGCATCATTATGCTGAATGCGAAAAGCCTTGAAAACCTTGGTAGAACCGTCATCCATTTTAACCGGAACAGTAAAATGAAATTCCCTCATAGGCTGCCTCAGCAGCTCGCGGGTGCCGCTGTCCAGTTCCAGGATGGACGCTGCTTTGTCAAATTGCTCCTGTGCAATTTCAAAAGGGTTATAATTAATACCAGACATTGAAAGCCTCCTGCCAGCTCGGGACCTGTCATTTTATGGACAGCCCCTTTTTATTTTTTACATTATATCTTTACCGTGCTAAACTGTCAATCATGGATTATGTGCAAAAAAGAACATAGAGATAAATATAATATATGTATTTTTATGAATTTTAACGAAGGGTTTTTTATAAGCACCGGTATGCTGCGCAGATTTAATACCAAAATGCATAGTAAAAAACCTGCGGCAGTGAAATGCGACCGCAGGTATGGTCGGGGTGACAGGATTTGAACCTGCGACTTCTTCGTCCCGAACGAAGCGCGCTACCAAGCTGCGCTACACCCCGTTGGTTATGGAGCCAATAAGGGGACTCGAACCCCTGACCTGCAGTTTACGAAACTGCTGCTCTACCGGCTGAGCTATATTGGCAACGAACACGCTACAGTTAAGTATTATAACATGCAAATTCGGTTCTGTCATCTCTTTTTTCAATTTTGCGTTTCGAACGCCCTAATCCCGCCTTCTGCAAGGTAAATCCAGTATAGATACAAATAAACGTCCGCTTTCACAGATTGGTTACAAATGAATATTATAAAGTAATACATTACGTTTATAGGAGGGATAATATGAGCATTAGGAAGGGAATTGTGTTCTTCCTTTCTCTTGTACTGGTACTGATTCTTGCTTTGACGGGCTGTAATGCTTCAAAGCAGAGCTCCAAGGTGAGGTTATGGGAGGTAACGCATTCAATTTTCTATGCACCGCAGTACGTTGCCATTTACGAAGGATACTTTGAAGAAGAAGGAATAGAGATAGAGCTTTATAACGGCGGAGGGGCCGACAAGGTTATGACTGCAGTTTTGGCCGGTCAGGCTGATATAGGCTTTATGGGCCCGGAAGCATCCATCTATGTGTATAATGAAGGTAAGGAAGATCATGCAGTTGTATTTGCTCAGCTGACACAAAAGGACGGCTCTTTTCTGGTGGGAAGAAACCCCGAACCCGACTTCAAATGGGAGAATTTAAAAGGCACAACCATTATCGGCGGCCGCAAAGGCGGCGTCCCTGCCATGGCGCTGGAATATGTCCTTCGTAATCATGGTCTGGTACCAAACGAGGATTTGGAGTTTTTGACCAACATCCAGTTTGATTTGATGGCAGGTGCATTTACCGGAGGTACCGGTGATTACGTAGCATTATTTGAGCCGGTAGGCTCTACCCTGGAGCTGGAAGGAAGCGGCCATGTGGTAGCCTCTATCGGAGCAGCGGCAGGAGATCTGCCCTATACTGCCTATGCAGCAAAGAAAAGCTTCATAGAAAAAAATGAGGAACTTATTGTTCGCTTTACCAGGGCTATTTATAAAGGACAGCAATTTGTTAAGGAGAATACTCCTGAAAGAATTGCTGAAGTAATCAAGCCGGCTTTTCCCGATACCGACCCGGAATTGCTGGCTAAAGTGGTAAAGCGCTATAAGGATCAGGACACCTGGCCGGACAATCCGAAAATGACTAAGGAGTCCTTCGAACGGCTGCAGGATATTATGGAAACAGCAGGCGAACTGGATCAAAGGGCTGTTTACGAAGACGTGATTACCAACAAATACGCAGATCAGGTAATAAATGAATAAAACTTTACAGCAACTGCAGTGTATCCATAGGTATTTTTATGAGAGTTAACTGATAAACGAGGGAAATTAAGGACTGAAACCAGCATGGTTCAGTCCTTTTTTAATACTTTTTATCCCCTGCATATGCTGTCAAAACAGTAAATGCCGCCTTCCGATTCTATTTTCATTCTATCGGCAAAGCTCTTCACAAATGCAATTTTCTCTCTATAAATCTGTCTTGATAGTTCATAATTCAGGAGTTTCCCAATTCTCCCGGCATGACTATCAAACTCACTCTGATAGAAGTTCACTGAATTCTCAATAGGCTCATCAAGAAAGGCAGAATACTGAAAATTCATCCAAATTTCAATGGTGCCGAAATGATCCAGAATGTCCGCATCCTGTAATATCTTGGCCAATTCCGGCTGTTTACTGCTCTTATCAAAAATCTTGTGCAAGTGTATCAGTTGGGCTATTTCCTCCAGCTGCTGCGGATCACAGTAATCTTTCAATACTTCCCTTGCTAAAACAGCGCCGTACTCATTATGAGGCTCTATTCCCTTGGCTATATCGTGAAAGTAAGCTGCAACAGTCAGAATTTCATCCCTGGAATCTTCATCCGGCAATATCATTTTTCGAAGGGTCACAGCTATCCTGGCAACCCTTTGTCCATGATAATAAATGAAACCCTTTTCTCTTTCCAGATGTGCTTTCCTATTGCCCAAATGTTCATAAGCCAGTTCCCTTATTCTTTGCAGATCCACTCAATCCCCCCTGTATTATTAAATCATTGTCATTCAGAATATAGTACCACAACCGCATTGTTAATGGATTTACTATGAAGAAAAAAGAAGCAGTCTATAAGAGAGACTGCCTCTCAACACTAGGCATATAAATGCCGGATTCAGCTTTTACTAAATTCCGTGAGTCGTGCCTCTTCTCTTTTTAAGTGCAACCCAGAGAGGTCCTGAAATGCAAACCGATGTATAGTTTCCGCTTAATACACCGGCAGCCATAGGCAGAGCAAAATACTGAACAGATTGGATACCATTGATAACTGCTATCACAAAAATCAAAGCTACGCTTAGAAATACGGCAACGCTGGTATTTATGGTACGTCCCAATGTCTGTGATATTGATAAATTGGTTATGTTTTCAATGGATTCTCCGCGGTGCAGTTTGAAGTTTTCACGTATCCGGTCATAAACTACAATCGTATCATTGATGGAGTAACCAATAATCGTCAGGAAAACAGCGACAAAGGAATCGCCTATGGGTAACTCGAAAAGTATATAAACAGTATAAACCACCAACAGGTCAATGCTGATGGCTACGAGTGCCATAAAGCCCGCTGACAGACCGCCTATTCTGCGGAAGCGGAACCAAACATAAATAAGAATCGCAAGGGCACCCAATAATATAGCCTTAATGCCGTTGGTCATAAATCTTTTTCCGAAAAAGGGCTCTACCATTGAAGACTCGGACAACTCTAATCCGGCATCAGGAAACTCTGCTTTCAGCGCTTCATCCATCTCTTGCTGTTCCCTAACATCCAAGCCGTAGTTGCCGGCAATATTAATTACCAACTGTTTTTCATCCGTATTCAGGCTGGAAGTTGTCTGAGCGCTGACAACACGGTCTATAATGCCTGATACCAGGCTTGCTGCCTGATCAGGATTAACTTCACCGGTATAGTTGTATTTTACAAGAGAACCGCCTTTGAATTGTATGTCAAGATTCACACCATTAACAAAACTCATAACAATCCCTATAATAATAACGGCAAGGGATATGCCGGCAAATACACGGCGTTTGGAAAAGAAGTCTATGAACTTTTCCATGGTAACCCGCTTTGATAAGCAGGTATATAGCTTGGGTTTTCTAAAAAGCTCATACTGGCTCAGTGAGAAGATCATCAGCCTGGATGCAGTTACACCGGCCACAAAGTTAAAGAAGATACCTGTCATCAGGGTATAGGCAAAGGAAAGCAGGGACCCGGAACCAAGAGCCATCAAAATAATGCCTACAAGCAGCATGGTTATATTTCCGTCAAATACGGAACTGAAGGAATTCTTAAAGCCCTGAGATATGGCATAATTTAAGCTCTTGCCTGATTTAATCTCCTCGCTGATCCGTTCAGATATGATAATATTGGCATCAACACCCATGCCGATAGACAGAATTATACCGGCAATACCGGTCAGAGTAAGGGTTATCTGAGGTACAGAAAGCGCCAGCAATACGCCGGAAATCTGGATCATCAGAGATATGCAGGCGACAAAACCGGGAAGACGATAATAGATAATCAATAAAATACATATGATCAGGAATGCTATGACTCCCGCCAATACCATTGTAGTAAGCGCGCCGCTGCCCAGGGAAGGACTGATGGTGGAATGGTTTCTGGAAGTCAGCGAAAAGGGAAGAGCACCGGCGTTGATTTTATCAGACAAGGCCTTGGCTTCATCAATTCCTTTCATTCCGTCAATAAAAGCCTCACCACTGGGAATATGGGTCTGGACAATGGCGGACTGGATCAAGGTTTCGTCCATATATATGTTGATGGGCTTTCCAACAAGCACCTTCGTAGCATCACTGAACAGTTTGGTGCCTTCGTCATCAAATTCAAGCTGTACAATATAACCGCCCTTTTGAGGGTGGGTGCCTACAGAGGCACTGACTACATGGGAACCGGTTACCAATACCTCCCCCGCTTCATTGCGGAAGGTAAGCATGGCGGTTTCACCCAGTTCGGCAATTGCTCTTTCCGGATCAAAATCCGTTTCTGTGGACTGCCATGGAAATCTTACTATGATATAACCGTTCTGCTCATCTATGGTGACATCACGGTCGAGAATATTTAAATTGTCCAGCCGGGTTTCGATTATAGAACGCGCAGATTCCAACTCCTGCTTGGTAGGTTTTCGATCCAAATCCACAGGCTCAAAAGCAGCGTCCACGCCGCCTCTGATATCAATTCCGTAGCGCATTTCAGGCATGCCCGGAATCACCAACTCAAGTGAACGGCCGAGAGGGATGACCAGGCCTTTTATGGAGACATATGACATTAAAATGGCAACAGCCAATACAATAAAAAAGACAAATCTGCGATTTTTCATTAAACTTTCCCCTTTCAATTCCTGCAAAGCATTTATTTATAGACTCTAATGCAAGCAGGGGGAGCATGGCCTCCCATACGAAGGGATATTTCTGATTTGTACTCCAATAGCGTACGAATGGGGCGATTCAAACAAGTTATCAATGGTACAGTGCAGCCGTATAGCAGAATGCAAACAAACAGCAGTATTGCTATCCATTTGCTGTGAGTGGGCTGAATGCTGCTTTTTTCCTGTATAAAAACAGTACCGGCCGCTGCCTGATTATCAGGCAGGACTACCGGCAGCACAATCCGATAAAATTTTTCACCGTAATCAGCCGGTGATACACCTCTTGATTCCTGACGGGAAAATAGGACATGAGACGGACATATGGAGGTGAAAACAATAATCACGCAAAGAATCAATGATGCCGGTATGAAAACCCTGCCGGCATATTTAAGCCTGTCCAATCCGTCCACCTCCATCTTTCATGTTTGCTCGACTTTTATATTATATATTGAAAATCGGAACAAGTAAACCGTAAAGGCTGTAATTGGCAAAGGGCTTGCTGCATCATCTTCTTCGAACATATTTTGCAATACGGAATATGATAAACTAGAGTGATTTAGGGTCATGTATGGAGGTATGGTAATAATGAACGAACAAAGCATCGTAATAATGGATGCCGTAAACCTGAATTATCACAGCCCGGAAGGTGAGACCCCTGCACTTGAGGATATTAGCCTGAGCGTTTCAAAGGGAGAGTTTATCAGTATAGTCGGGCCGAGCGGATGCGGCAAAACTACCATCCTGTCCCTCATTGCAGGCCTAATCCGGCCCACGTCCGGACGTATTCTCATTGAAGGAAAAGAAGTGGACGGTCCTTCCAGCAAAACAGGATATATGCTGCAGCAGGATCATTTATTCGAATGGAGGACCATACAGCAAAATGTCCTCTTAGGGCTGGAAATACAGGGAAAAATCACTAAAGAAAACAAACGAAGGGCAATTCATCTCCTGGAAACCTATGGTCTGGCTGATTTCAGAGACCACTATCCCTGGCAGCTTTCAGGGGGAATGCGTCAACGGGTTGCATTAATCCGGACTCTGGCCATTAACCCGGACTTGCTGCTTCTGGATGAACCCTTTTCGGCGCTGGATTACCAGACCCGGCTGGCTCTTTCCGATGAGGTAGCCGGCATCATCAGAAAGGAAGAAAAAACTGCACTATTGGTTACCCATGATATTTCGGAAGCCATCAGCATGTCGGATCGGATTTTGGTGCTGAGCAAACGGCCGGGGTCCGTCAAAAGTGAGTATTCCATTCACCTGACCGGTGAGAACAGAAGTCCTGTGGAACTGCGGAAAGCGCCGGAATTCCGTAATTATTTCAACAAAATATGGAAGGAGCTGGATGTACATGTCAGTTAACAAGCGTCACAATAATGATTCGCCGGAGCATCTGGCTTACCTTAATAAAATCAAACAAAAAGAAATCGCTGTCCGCGTATCACAGATTGCCATACTGCTGGCATTCCTGGCACTTTGGGAATTGGCTGCCAGCCTTAAATGGATTGACTCATTTATAACCAGTCAGCCCACACGGATCTGGAATACTATACGAAATTTATATCAGACAGGGGAGCTCTACCGGCATGTTTTCGTTACCCTGTATGAAACCATAATTGGTTTTACATTAGGCACCATTACCGGCACTGCCATAGCCATTGTGCTTTGGTGGTCAGATTTTGCGGCCAAAGTGGCCGATCCCTATCTGGTGGTCCTGAACAGTTTGCCTAAAGTAGCTCTCGGCCCCATCATCATCGTATGGATGGGTGCAGGAACCGCATCCATTGTTACAATGGCTCTGTTGGTTTCTGTTATCGTTACGGTAATCGGCGTGCTGAATGGTTTTCTGGATGTCAGCCCGGACAAAATCAAACTGCTGAAAACCTTCGGCGCAACAAAACGGCAGATACTGACCAAGGTTGTCCTGCCTGCCAGCATCCCTACCATCATTTCTGCTTTAAAAATTAACGTAGGAATGTCCTGGGTAGGAGTTATTGTAGGAGAATTCCTTGTTTCCAAGGCAGGCTTAGGTTATCTGGCAGTATACGGCGGCCAGGTATTTCAGCTGGATCTGGTTATGACCAGTGTAATTATCATGCTTGTGGCAGCTGCACTGATGTATCAGGGCGTAGCCTGGCTGGAAAAGCGATATATGAAAGGCCGTAGATAAATATAGTAACCACTATCATAACAGGATAGAAATGCCTATTCTGTTATTTTTTTGCTTTCTCCAAAACGCGAAACAACCATTGATGGTTTCTCCTGTATAATATTGTAAGGTTGCCGTCCTCAAATGCAGTCTCTTTATAAGTCAAAATCAGCTTATTCAATAATTTACCGGCTATTCCAAGGGAGAGAGCATATACCAGTTTTTCTTCCCAGGCCTGCAATGGCATAGGATTCTGTTCATCGTCCAATTGTGCCAGAAGCTCTTCTTTGTAATTTGACCATTGGGCCTTGAACAGTTTCCCGCTTTCGCTTATCTTCTTCAGAGGTATTACGTATATTGCCAGTACTGCTGCACAAATTCCAGCCGAAACGGCTGCCCACTTGTTACCCATGGAAAACCCGGCCAGGAGTGCAGCCAATATACTGATAAACACTGCTCCCATCGCCCAGGCTTTCATTTTGGCAATGTTCTCAAGGTGCTCCGACTTGCCGGTTCTCTTATGGACAAGTGATTTCCAGGTGGCCGTTTTATGCCTGAAGCCCCCGCCATGTCCGGTTAAAATCTGTTCCAGGGTGTTAAGGGAGAGCCTGTTTTCCTTACCCTGTTCGGCGGTCAGCCATTGCAACACGTACGCTTCATGCGGTTTTAGTCCGTCTCTGCTGATATCCTCCCGAAGGGTAAGATAGCCGCCTTCATTATCATTGTAATGCAATTCAAGATAACGCCTCTGAATCAGGAACAAAACCGTTGCCAACAACTCCCTCATGCCGATTTTCCCATTATTCAGCAGAAGGCCAAGCTCTGCCGGCGAAATGGAAGCGTCCGGCATCACTTTTTCTGTTCTTGCTGAAACTGCAGCCGGCCCCCTCTTTCTGGTACGAGTCTTCAAATATAAAAGCAGACCGGTTCCCAGGCACAGCATAAATGAAAGAAGTGCAAAGGCCCAGCCGCCATAGAACTTCAATTCTTCTTCCTGCCTTGTCCGGGACGCCTCTTCCTCCCACAAGGCCATGTCGGACACAATTTCATCCTCAGCCAGGTTGTCAATTATCTTTCGCCCCTCCGGAAACAGGGCATTGGGCAGCAGTAAGACCGACTCCAGGAATTCCCCCGGACGAACTCTTTCAGCTGAAATTCGGAATACACCGTCCTCCAGCCATTCCTTATGGGCATATACGGTTCCCCTGACATAACCCTTCCATTCATCTGTCGGCAGTGCATCTTGCATTGATACATCAATCTGCACATCCTGCGCCCCTATTGCCGGATCAGGCTGAATAAACCGCCAGAAAAAAGCTGCCGTATCTTTATAAAGAAATATGGTATCCATCATTCTGTACCTGTAAACAAAGGTTACTTCATTCCATTTACTGCCGGTAACAGGTATGATAATATGGTATATATCCTCTTCTTCATTGGCAGGTTCATAGGTATAGGTCTCTCCAGAGGAAGTATGGCTGCTCTGCTCCAGGGCCTTCAGCTCCGGCTCCGCCTCCGGGTCTTCCGATTCTGCCGGTTCCCTGCGAAAAACCTCCATCCCCTCCACTTTGGAGCTGTAGGCCATGGGGATCGATTTGGTGATTTCAGCAGATTCCTGCAGCAACTGATAGGTTATGGCTTCATCAAAGGTGACGGAACCGTCGGGGTGCAAGGTAATATGCGACCTATATGCTGTTATGGAATAATCCGGCTGGACTGCTTCAGCAGCAGCCTTTGAATTCAATGCACCGAAAAGGATGATTAATAATGCAAGTCCCCACCTTGTCCATCTTTTGTAAATCATACGATCCCCCCTTAATTTCTTAATATATTGTAACATGATTGGTCTCCATTTCTCCATATGAAAAATATTTTTCTGTCTGCTGCCGTCGGAAACCCCAGGTTATAATCCGGCTTAAGATATGGTATAAATAGATAGACAGCAATGAGGTGAGTAAATGAAATCCAAAGTACTGCGGATAAAACTTTTTTACATCCTTTTGATTATTATCTTAGCAGCTGCCGGGGGCATCATGTTCCGTATCCGGATGGTTCCATCTCCACAGGAAAGGACCACACATGAATTCTTCAATGATATTATGGAGCAGAAGAATTATGACGAATATTTGTCAGCTGATCTGAAAGACCATCCTTTTCCTGCCTTTGTTAAGCAGGAAGGGATCAGTCAGATTCGAGTGGAAGGCATGGAATCCATAAGCAGGAATCAGCGCAGAGTATGGATTTCAGCCCTCTTTCCCGCAGGCCGTATTCCCTTTTACCTTGATATGGTAAAATATGACGGCCGATGGATGATTATCAGACTGCCGGAAGTGATGCAGCAGACTCATGGAATACCCGTAAAAGAGATGGATAAAGAAAAGGATCAGAGCCGCTGGATGATTGCCCTGGGGAGCGTCAGTGTAGAGCTGACAGTGCCTTCTTCAGCTGATATTAAAGCCGGACAGCCTGTCAGCTTTACTGCGCTGGATGACATGCTGGCATCAATACAGCCATTACAGCCGGTAAAACTTACAAAGGTGCTTTCCCTTACCCAAACCACACTGGAAGATGAGCAGCTGGGCTATTTTAATATTGAAGGTCCTTTTCCTGTGTTTTTAAAGGAAAAGGATGAATACAGCTTCTCCGGCAGTTATTATCTGCCCATAGGGACCACGGAAGCTCTGCTTTACAGTACTGAAGATCAAACCGGCAGAATGGCAGTTATGACCCAGCCTTTTGATAACTATGAGCTGATCAGGGTAATTCTGCGGGACAGCGGCTATACCAGCCTGCTTCATTCACACCTGGAAATTACCTGCGCTGATGGTTTTACTGTATCTTCCCCGCCCAGTGGAATTCATCTTTCATTTGACGAGGGAGACATTGTTGAATTTAAGCCCTCGGAAGCAGGAACTGAAGTAAGAAGAAACGGAGAGCTTCTGTCTTCTTCAAACTTTCGATGGCACATTCAAAGCAAGGGCCAAGCTCCTCTTTATGTCAAAAACATACACAGAAGTCAGGCTCATCCGGGCAGCGGAACGCCTTACGGAGGAAAGTTGGAAGTCACTATGACTGATGGATCCCTGGTACTAATCAATGAGGTTGCGCTGGAGAAATACCTGTATACGGTTGTGCCCAGTGAAATGCCCATCAAATTTGGTCTGGAAGCCCTTAAAGTGCAGGCAGTAGCTGCAAGATCCTATGCAGCAAGAGCAATCAGGTCAACCCGCTACAGGGAATATGGAGCGCATCTGGATGACAGCACCGCAAGTCAGGTCTACAACAATATAAGTGAACAGGATGTTGCAGTCCATGCAGTAAACGAAACCGCCGGAATTGTAGCTGTTTACAATGACGAAATTGTGGATACCCGCTTTTTCTCCTCCTCCTGCGGCTATACAGCCAACCACCACGAGGTATGGAGCAATTCCCGGAACGAATTTCCGGGTGATGAAATACCCTACCTGATTGCGCAACCGCAATATTCAGGAAAATTACCTGACTTATACCGGGAAGAAAATTTCCGTGCCTTTCTGAATCAGGATGTTCCGGATGGATACGATCGCTTTTCGCCCTATTTCCGCTGGACTGTAAGAATGAGCCGCCGGCAGCTGGAAGCCGTTATATCCAGTAATCTGGCCTCTCTGTATCAGCAGCAGCCCCTGTTTGTACTGACCAAAACCGCTGAAGAGACCTATGAAAGCCGGGATATCCCCGAGCAGACTGATATGGGCACCTTGCTGAACATTGAGGTGCTTCGCCGGGGGGAAGGCGGCAATATGATGGATTTGGAGATAACTACCACCCATGGAACCTTCAGGATAATAAAGGAATATAATATCCGCCGTATTCTGCAGCCTGTGGATTACCTGAACGGCAGTCCTGTCATCCTGCACTGCCATGATGGCACCAGCAGAGAGAATTTTCCCCTTCTGCCCAGCGCTTTTGCATATATAGATTTTGAACGGGACAGCGAAGGAAATATACAGGAGGTGACCATTAGGGGCGGCGGCTACGGCCACGGAGTGGGAATGAGCCAATACGGCAGTTATGGGCTGACACTGATGGGAAAAACATGGCAGGATATAATTAAGCATTATTACCCCGGCAGTGAGCTGTATAATCTGTCAGACTGAAGGAGCGGAAGATGAATTTACCTGAAACTTTGGAATACATTATGAAAAAAATAATGGATGCAGGAGGACAGGTCTATTTGGTAGGCGGTGCTCTCAGAGACCGGCTTCTGGGAAAACCGGTTACTGATTATGATCTTGCCTCCTCCTTTCCACCGGATCGGATCCAGGAAATTTTCTCTGCCGAGAAGACCTGGCCCAGCGGGAAACGCTTCGGCACTGTTACGGTGATGAAAAATGATATTTCTGTTGAAATCACCACCTTCAGGGAAGAGTCGGTTTACACCGACAGCCGCCATCCTGATCGGGTCGTTTATGTATCGGATATCCGCAGGGACCTTGCCCGCAGAGACTTCACCATCAATGCTATGGCCTATAATCCTTACCATGCAGAGGTATTTATTGATCCCTTTTCCGGCAGAAAGGATTTGGAAAACCGGATTATCCGTGCTGTCGGCTCTCCTGTTGAACGTTTCAATGAGGATCCTCTGCGTATTATGAGAGGACTCCGTTTAGCTGCTCAGCTGAATTTTGAAATTCACCAGGAAACACTTGAGGCAATGCGGGCTTGTTACCGGGATTTGAATAAGGTATCGGCAGAGCGCCTGCGTACCGAACTGGACAGGCTGCTCCTCTCCCCTCATCCAGATAAAGGACTGCTGCTGCTTGATGAACTCGGTATTCTTTCCTTGCTGCTCCAGGTTAAAGATGCAAGGCTGGATGTGCAAAGAACACAGATTATAAAAAGTATACAGCCTTATTTGATATATCGTTTTGCCGCCCTCTTGTTCCTCTTGTATTTTGAAAGGGATACAACTTTACCATTTTCTTATGATTTCTGGAAAAACACCCTGACTCGATTAAGATATGATAACAAAACCATATTCCATATTCTAAATATGTTAAGAAGCTGCTTCTGTTTTCCTGACATGGAGATTACACCCTTTACCATAAGAAAACTATGCGGCAGGATGGGAGCAGAGGATACAAGGCAGATCCTTGAATTGCACAAAGAGCTCCAGCAGATAAGAAAAAGCCCGAATATGACAGACAAACTGCAGGAAGCTGAATTACTGCTGAAGTGGGTTATTGATCGCAATGAGCCTGTATTCTTTCATCAACTGGCCATCAATGGCAATGATGTGCTGCAGGCTGGAATAGGAACAGAGAACGGCAGAATTGTAGGTGAAGCTTTGAATCTGGCATATGAATGGGTATTGGAGAATCCCGCATTGAATCAGAGGGATTGCCTTATTATGAAGTTGAAAGAGCATTATAATTCCTTGCAGGAAACATCTGACTGAGAACCGGATCTTTTGAGCAAAGAAAAAGCCGTTGTGATTTTCTGTAAGTCATTATATACTAAAAACAGACAGCATTTCTCAGGCTAGCAATACAATGAGGAATGCTGAAACAATATAGGAGGGGTAACATGAATCTCGTTCAACAATTCACCAACAGTCTGTGGAATTTCCGTTCATACCGTTCTCTTTCCCGGATGAAGGGAGGTAAAAGCTTTCTCTACATATTCCTGTTGTTCTTACTGATTTATGTGATAGGAAGTACATATACCGGAGCGCAGTTTGGAAACATAATCGGTCATATGCAGACTGCGCTGGCTGAAAATGTACCGGACTTCAAACTTGCAGACGGCAAGTTCTCCTTTGCAGGTGAGATGCCTTATAAAATCTCAGAGGATGGTTTTCTCATGGTGATAGATACAACTGGTCAGACCACCCTGGATGATTTTAAAAATGTGGCAAACGGCGTCCTGATCACTGAGGATGAAGTGAGTGTAGTTAATATGAGCAGAGTAGAGACTACACCGTTTTCCATGATGGAGCCGCTGGAAATCAGCAAAGATCAGATAATTCAATTTCTGCCCGGATTAAAGGTGCTTCTTATCATCGGAATGGCTTTCTGGTTTCTCTTTGCCTTTGCAGGAAAGCTTTTCGGGATCCTGCTGCTGTCCCTTATAGCTATGATAGCCACCTCAATGTTCCAGAAAAGGCTGACCTTTCTGAATCAGTGGAATGTAGCTGTTTATGCCTCCACCCTTCCTATGCTGGTCAAGCTGTTGAATTCCCTGTCAGGCGGACCCCTGAGAGGCTTTATGTTTGTTATTTACTGGGGCCTGGCAATTACCTACGTATTCCTTGGCATATATAACATGTCCGACAAGAATGACGAAAGCGTTCAGGTAATGGAAAACCCGGAGATCAGTCCCCGGGCAGAGTAAGTTTGCTGAAGTCTATATGGCAATAGCCGCCGGGATTCTTCTTTAAATACTTCTGATGATAATCCTCGGCAGGATAAAAGCAGTCCAAAGGACTTACCTCGGTCACAATGGGCTGCTTGTATTTTTTCTGTTCTTCATCCAATGATCCTTGTATGACGGGTAAATCCGAATCATTCAGGTAGTAGATACCGGTTCGATACTGATTTCCCACATCCGGTCCCTGTCGATCCTTTACCGTCGGATCCACTATCAGCCAGTATCGTTTTAGGAGCTCCTCCAAAGACAGAAGAGTTTGATCATACTTGATCAAACAGGCTTCTGCATGTCCTGTATTACCTGCACATACCTGCTCGTATGAAGGGTTGTCCAAATGGCCGTTGGCATACCCCACCATGGTTTCCAATACACCAGGGATGCGGGAGAAGTATTCTTCCACTCCCCAAAAACATCCGCCGGCAAATACAATCTCTTTCATTTTTTCTTTGTTCCTTTCTGTTTCATATCTGTCTATTTTATCTAATGCAATTTTTTAATTAACGCAGCCCTCGGAAGGTTCTGAGCAGTATCACAGCAGACAATGCAAATCCTATCATACCCATGACAGGATAAAACCATGAAACAATATTGGAAAAACCCAGCAGACACAGCAAAAGCCCGATGCCCACAGCAGCTGCGGCAGGCAGGGCTGAAGCAGCACTAAATTTTTCCCCTGCTATGGTATGGATGGAAAACAGATTTCCCACGGCTGTTGTGAATATCTCGGCCCAGATCAGCAATACATAAACCAGTACAAAAAAACTTCCCATTTTACTGACAATCAACATCTGAGGAATTTCTCTGTGAAACACATCGGGTATAAAACACAGCAATGCATAATTGCTCATTGCCAGCAAAAGCCCTAGAATCCCTCCGCCCAGCAGGCTTCCCAGAGACAGGGATTTTACATCACGTATCTCTCCGCCCATGGGAGCCAGCACTCCTATGGATAAAATCAAATTAAAGGATGCATAGGTCACTCCTGTTCTTAAAAGAGCACCAGTTTCCCTGAATGAAATCCTCATACCGGCCAGAGGTTGACAACCCTGCCGCATAACATGAACAAATACCAGTACTGTAAAGGCTGTAAGACAGGGAACGATGATGGTGTTAACCGTCAGTACCCCTTCCACACCCCATAATGTAACCAGTAAGGTAAGAAATGCCGTTACAGATGCACCAACCAGATAAGGAATGCCCCATTGCTCATGAAAAAGAGCTCCGGCTCCGGCAAACATGGCACTGCAGATCAGGGTATAGGTAATCCCCAGATAGATATTAACCAGAGGGGCAGCTCTTCCAAATATATGATCAACTATTACACCATAGGACTTTGCCTGCAGCCTGCCTCCATACATTAGGATATACCCGCCTGCTGTAATAAATAAAATCGTGGCAATAATGATTGCCCAGAATGATGGGTGTCCATACCGGGTAAAAAATTGCAGGATTTCCTGCCCGGTTGCAAAACCCGCCCCCGCCACAGTGCCTACATAGGCCATGGCTATCCGGAATCCGTCTGATAAAAATTTCCTGCTGCCTTTCATCCTCTTCCCCCAAAATCACTTTACTATTAGCAATTTATTAAGGGAAGAGGACAGTTATGATGCAGAACTTGTCTGCAAAATCATCTACTCCCAGAATTCGTCAAACAACTTGCTTATAAAATTGTAATTCTTCATCATGGTGGTATAGGATACCTGCCAGTCAGCTGCAAGCCTGGTCTTCTTAACAGGCAGCTCCTCCTTGGTCCGGTAGAATAACTCCAGTGCAGCAGCCCAGCCTTCCGGTTTCAGGATCCGGGGTGTGCCTGTTGCATCCCATCGGGCTGTAACAAAAGCCCAGGTATCACGGATGTCATTCTCACAGTCATGAAGATAGAAGGTTTTCAGGCGCCGGATTACCATTTCAGGAATCTCTTCCAGCATATAATTATGGAATTTAGCGGCTTTTCCAAATTTGACGCTGACTTCCACAATATTGTCATCCAGGTATGCCAAATAGGGCTCTTTTGCGTTCATTTCCTTAAGCAGTGCGAGGGCTTCCTGAATCTGCTCCTCCTCTTCGGACTTGCGCAGTATGAAAGCACGCAGAAATTGTTCTGCCTTTTCATCCTGAAAGGAAGCCACAACATTCAATATGGCTTTTTTAATCAGAACATCATTCAGATCCAGTCCCCATCGGAGCAGGGATTCCAGTCCGTCTCCATTTTTCCATTTCTTTATCAGATCTGCACTTGACAGCTTGAGCAAATCGTGAATGGTCTTAACCCTGCGGATAATTTCGTCATAGGGCACCTGGAAATGATAGGGCAGTTCTGTAAACTCCCTGTCACCTTCCTGCAAATCCCTGACATAGCGTTTGTAAAAACTGCTGATAGTATTGTTGGGATTGATTTTTTCTACCTTCTCCCAATATCCCAGGGCAACCTTGAACATCTTCAGGTTATAACAGGAAACGGCCATATAATGCAATACCTTGGTGTCATACGGTTTGTAATGCAAAAGCTTCTTCAGTAACCGGTTAACCTGCTCATGCCTGCCCATCTCACACAGGGTAACCGCAATCTTATGCATGTCTTCCGGATCATCAATATTCATCTGCAGTACAGTTTCAATATGATCATTGCTGGCCTCCAGATCACCCTTTTCATACAGAAAAAGCGCAATATTACAGTTGGCATGCACATTTAAGGGATGGTTATCAAGAATTTCCCTGCATGTTTCAATTGCCTTATCCAGCTTACCGATGCAGAAGTAAGCCAGGGCCAGATTATTCCTGGCAAAAATCAGGCCGGGATCGCGCCGGGCTGCCTTTTCCAATTCACGGACAGCCTGCCTGTACTCACCTTTATCAAGAAGATCCTTCCCCCTGCCGGCTATGGCCAGAACCTGTTCTCTGTCAGGATCTGCATCGCTGATGAATTCAAGGTAGAACTCCTGGCTCTGCAAAACGTCCAGCAGGTTCTGTGCCTCCTCGGAATACAATCCATATTCATCCAGCTCCAGGTATTTTTCCAGGGTGTTCTCTGCCTTGGAATACTCCTGAAGACCGAGAAAATTGCAGCCCATAGCAAAATAACAATCGGTGTGTGAAGGATCTTTCTGCAGGATGGAAAAAAGGATCAGGTTGGATTCATGAAAATAACCCATCTCTGCAAAAATTTCTGCCAGTTCCAGAGAGTAATCCAGATTGTCAGGATCCTTTTCCAGAGCTTTCCGATAATAACTTAATGCATTGATGTAATTGTTATTCTCTATATGTTTTTTGGCCTTACGGTAGAAAAAGGAGCCGTCCTGTTCAAAGGGTACTACCTTTCTCAGCCTGCCTGCAAATAATTCCTTAGACATTATGCCCTCCCGGCTTTTTATGGTATATCTGCATTATACCACAAAAGTCAACTGCGGCTCTACCGGATTTCCCGGATTTAAAAATTGCGCAAAACCGGAGTTTACCGATCGTCTACGCCTTTTCCAGCAAAGTCTGCAGCTCTTCCCTTGTAAACTCATATCTGGTATTGCAGTAGTGACAAACCAGCTCGGTTTTTTCCTCTGTTTCAATTATATCCATGAGTTCTTCCCTGCCCAGGCTCAAAACAACCCTTTCCAGTCTTTCACGGTTACAGTCGCATTTAAACTGCATAGGTGTTTTACTAAGTACCTTGGGATCGAAATCCTCCAGCAAGATATGCAGAATTTCCTCCGGAGTATTGCCATCCGCTGCCAACCTGGAGACTGCCGGTACCTGTGCCAGTTTCTGCTCAAGCTTGTCAATGACTTCATCGTCCGCACCTGGAAGGGGTTGTATTATATATCCCCCCGCCGCCCTGACTGACCAGTCCGGGTTAATCAGAACACCTAATGCAACCACTGAAGGCTGCTGCTCGGAAATCATAAAATAATTGGCAAGGTCATCCCCGATTTCCCCGGTTACCAGGTTTGTCTGCCCTACATAGGGCTCCTTCAGCCCCAAATCCTTAATCACGGTCAGCTTACCTTCCGGACCTACCGCCCTGCCTACATCCAGCTTTCCGTCCTCGTTCAGGGGGATATCAACCCTGGGCTGATCCACATAACCCTTCAAGGTACCGTTTGCAGCTGCCACACTTACAATACTGCCCAAGGGACCGGAACCCTTGACAATAACTGACAGTACATCGGTATCGTTTTTCGAATCCATTGCCATCATACCGGCTGCGGTTAAAACTCGCCCCAGGGCAGCTGCTGCAACAGGAGAAAGATCATGAACTCTGACTGCCTCGGCGACCAGATCCGTTGTTACTGCAGCAAAAGCCCGCAGCTTACCGTTGGCTGCAATACCCCTGACCATGTAATCCATAAGAAATACCTCCATTTATTGAAATACCCCGGTGTTAAACACCGGGGTAGTTTTGGCTCAAATTAAGTATATTTAAACCACCTGGACATTGGAAGCCTGCAGACCTTTGTCGCCTTCTACCACGTCAAAGCTGACTTCCTGTCCTTCTGTTAATGTCCTGAAGCCTTCTGCACTGATAGCGGAATAGTGAACAAAAATATCACTGCCGTCTTCCCTTTCAATGAAACCGAAGCCCTTCGTTGCATTAAACCACTTGACTCTGCCTTTTTCCACTTACAACAATCCTCCTAAAAAATAATTCTCGATAAGTGTATCATATCGAAACAGGCCTGTCAATTCGATATTTTCCAACATATCAATATTATTATAAACTGCTTTACTGTTAATCATTCAGGAAAATAAGCGGCCGCTTCTGACAGATACAGGCAGCTAAACCGTGGCTGCATAAAATGCCCGGTGACTTCGTTTGCCCGGAGGATTCAAATCCCTGGCGGAAAAAACGGCAATTTCTGAAAATCCGGATGCCTGAAGCAGTTCCCTTATCTCTTCCTCCGTATAAGCCCGCTGTACATGGGTTTCATCAGATCTCCTGTACATCCGGCCCTGCTTATCGAAGAAGGTAAGGTTCATCTCCAGCAGCCCGCTTTCCCTGTCGAAATAATTAAACCAGATAAAACTGAGTTGTTCATTGTTATCTGCCATGGTACTATTACCCAGAATTGAGGACAGCTTATAATATGTGCTGATATCAAAAACAAGAATTCCTCCCTTATTTAAATATCCTGCTATCCGATTCATGGTTTTTTGTAACCTGTCTTTATCCAATATGTAGTTAAAGCCGTCACACATGCACAAAACAGCATCCACCGGACGATGAAGAGTAAGCTCCGCCATATCCTGGCATACATATGAAATCTTAAGACCTGATTTTCTTGCCTTTTCCCTGGCTACAAAGAGCATGTCTTCTGAAATATCTATGCCTGTTACCTGATAGCCCCGGGAGGCCAGCACATTGGTTACCCCTCCCGTACCGCAGGCCAGATCCACAATGGTTTTAGGCTTTTTCCCATACTTATTGAAGATTCTCTCCACCTGATTAGTCCATTCCTGATAATCAACATTTTTCATCAATGCGTCATAATAATAGGCAAATTCCTGATACATGTTTCATACCCCCTGTAAAAGGAAAAACCTTCATGACGAAGGTTTCCTGTCTTGCTCCTGTAATGCTTTCATCTTTTCCTGCTGCTTCCGGCGGTTAAGCAGACCGCCAATCCTGCCGGTTTCCTTGGCCGTCAGGCTGCTCCATCCATGCTGTCTGACCTTTTCCAGCAGGCCCAGCTCTGCTGCGATTTCCAGCTTCATCGGATCTTCCGGTTTCTCCTGTTTCCTGGGTTTTGCCTTTTTGCTCATACCATCCCTCCTGCTGGGAATAGTATGACACAAAACCCGGCATTTATACCCCTCAGGTCTCTGCCGGATCCTCTGCCGCTTCTGCCTCAGTGCCCTCCGAAATCCGGCTGTTGATGTATTTATCAAATATCCAGTTCACATAGGACAAAACAACAAGAGCCGGGATACTCAGTCCCACTACGAAGAAGGGCAGAGAAGCCAGATACATAAGGGAAAGAATTACCCATGCAGCTGCGAACACAAATACAATGAATGTAAAGGGCAGCTTTACCATTGTAAGGATAAAGGAATTTCGCAGGATGTCCTTTAGTTTCAGCCGGTAGGTAACAAGCATAGGGAACATAAAGATATTCATCATTGCATAGATCAGCATTATCACATACATTAGATATTTTAAATAAACGAACAGGAAATTCCCCGAAATTATATACTGACCATCATAGAATCGGATGTTTACATTGAACAGCATTATGGCAATCCCATTGAGCAGCATTATCACAAGACTCTGCTTCCAGTTTTCCTTCCAGGCATCCTTGAAGTCACTCCATACCCAGGCATGCTCATCTCTTGCCCAATTACGAATGACATATGATGCTGCAGCGGTAGCAGGCCCGGCCAACAGAAGACAGGGTATCAAGAGGATAAAAAAGGTTATATCAAATACAGCCAAACCCTCCTGTGCATTCTCCTGAACAAGCATAATAGCCTGAGCATGCAGCAGAAGAACTGCCGGAATCCAAAAAATAGAATTCAGCAGGTTTAATTGAATCAGCTGCCAGAATCTTACTGAGAGAACAGTGGTGAACAGCTTGAAACGATTGCCCTTCAAATCCTCCTTTTTCAAATCCGGCTTTCTTGGGTCTCCATAGTACATTCGATTGAAAAATCCACCAAACATTTGCGCTCCATCCTTTTCTCCAAATTAGATCAGCAGGGCAGGTATTATTTTCATTGTAACAGGCTTGTTTTCATTATTCAATAAAAACAATGAACTAGATATGCAAAAGAATCTCCTTATATAATTGAATCCCAGTCAGCATGATATCTTCATCGAACTGAAACCTGTCTGAATGCAGGGGCCAGGTATAACCCCTTTCTTCATTCCTGCTGCCCAGATAAAGAAATACACCGGGTATTTGCTGCTGATAATAAGAGAAATCTTCAGCTATCATCATTGGTTTAACCGTTTGCTGCATGGATTGGGGTATAATTGCCTGCAGCTTTTCTGTTAATTCCTCATGATTAACAACAGGCGGATAATAAACCAATTCCTGAAACACCCAGCTGATTGCCTGACTGATTTCCATACCCTTCAATAATTCTGTAATGTGATTTTTTACAGCCATGGAAGCCTTATCATCAAAAGTGCGGAGTATGCCTTCCATACGGGCACTTGCAGCCAATATATTTCTGGCATCTCCTGCCTGCAGCCTGCCTATGGTCACCAATGCCTGCTGAAATGGATCAATTCTTCGTGTCAGTACAGACTGTAACTGCACAATAAAATGTGATGCCGCCACAATGGCGTCAACCCCTTTGTGAGGCATTGCGCCGTGGGCACTGACGCCACGCAGCTCAATCGTGAACTCACTGGTGGAAGCCATCAGAGGACCGGCCTTGAGCCCGATTTTTCCCTGTGGTATTTCAGGCATTATGTGATATCCAAAAATATAATCCACATCCGGGTCATTAAGTGCTCCTTCCTGAATCATGGGCAGGGCTCCTCCGGCTGTTTCCTCAGAGGGCTGGAAGAGCAGAACAACATTATGAGTCAGATCGGATTTGTTTTCCGACAGCCATTGGGCAAATCCCAGCAATATGGCCATATGGCCGTCATGGCCGCACGCATGCATGTATCCCTTCAGCTCGGATGCATATTCCAGACCGGTCTTCTCGGTTACTGCCAGTCCGTCCATATCTGCACGGAAAGCCAGGGTTCTGCCGCCGCCTTTCCCATATATCACAGCCTTCACCCCCGTCCCTGCCATGATGTGAACTTCATCAAACTGCAGAGATTTAAGAAAACTGATGATATAGTCTCTTGCCAGCTCCTCTTTAAAGCCCGTCTGAGGGTAACGATGCAGCCATCTGCGATGATGGATGACATTATCCCGAAGACGCATGATGTTATCATCGATTTGCATAAGGCTCCGTATCCTCCATGTTATATTGACATTTGTCGCTTCTTCCCATCTATTCCATGCAGCAGACTATATCACATCTTTTACTACGATAAAGCAACATGTCATCTGCATAATTATTACTATAATAACCTTTTCCTGCTGCATTTTCAATCCTAACCGTACTAAGCGACTGGTCACAGATCTCCAAATTATGGCCTACAGAGTTCCCAGCACAGAGGTTTGTCCGGCCCGCCCTCTGCGTAAAATACCAGCTGTCCATCATCCAATGTCTCATATGCAGCCGGTTTTGCATTGACAGTCAACTTCCAGGATGAAAACTCCTGTGCAAATTTAAGCCTTACCCGCCAATTTCCTGACCGTAGAGGGGTATAGCTTCCCGAAAATCCGTCAGGCGTTCGTCGCAAACTGGCCAGCGGGCTTTGTCCGAGGTTGCCAGCCATGTTAAACGCAGTCCAACCCTCAGAATTCCCGGCCTTATGCATTTCTTGGCTTGGATATTTGAATAGTTGCTTTACGACCGGATAATTTCTTTCCGGAGCAAAACCTTAAAATCGGCTCTACAACATCCTTGTTCACGTTGACAAAGGAAAACTTTTTCATAATATCTATGTCCCCGATGGAGTCACTGCTTATTTGAGCATTGCTGCACAGAAAACCAAGCAAAACTTTTGGCTTTAACCTATCCATCTCGCCTACTGAGATAAATAGTCTGGTATACTGGTTGGAATGACTAATATCATTTTTGGAATAGTCATAGGATATTTCCTTGCCGTATGCAATGTTCATTAGGGCAGCAGAAATATCCAGCAAACTATAGTCATCATCCAGTTGGGATACCAGGGGGATAAATTTCTTGTAATCATCATTTTCCAAGGATTCCTTTACACGATTGACAATACTATCATATTTTGAATGAAAAATATCTTCTACGGTGGGAATCTCTTTTCTTTTTATTTTAGATTTAGTAGACTTCTCTATTTGCTTTAACAAGGGGTATTCTTTGGAGGTCACCAGAGTGTAAGCTATACCCTCTTTATTCGCACGGCCGGTTCGGCCTATCCTATGAACATATGATTCTGTATCCTGGGGCAGTTCATAGTTGATGACATGTGAAACATCATCAACATCGATTCCCCTGGCCGCTACATCGGTTGCTATCAGAAACTCTACACTGCCATCTCTAAACCTTTTCAGAGTTTGTAGTCTTTGGTTTTGGTTCATATCACCATGCATGCCTTCTACATTATATCCTCTGGCTTGCAGAGCCTGCGCCAATTCATCTACTCCACGCTTTGTTCTGCAAAAGATGATGGAACTGGCAGGTTCGTCTACATCCAGAATTCTACATAGGGATTCAAACCTGTCCCTGTGCTTGATTTCAAAATAATACTGACTTACGGTGGGCACCGTCATAACATTTGTAACGACAGAGATATGCTTGGCATCAGGCTTCATATACCTTTTGGCCAGTTTTTTTATTGGGGCAGGCATAGTGGCAGAAAAGAACATGGTTTGCCTTTCTTTGTTGGAGGCTTTAATTATAGCCTCAATATCACCAATGAAGCCCATGTCCAGCATCTCGTCGCCCTCATCCAGTATGAGAAAGTTGATGTATTTAAGAACAATAACTTTTCTTCTAATCAAATCAAGGACTCTGCCCGGGGTTCCCACAATTATATCAACTCCCCTTTTTATTGCTCTTATCTGCCTTTCTATAGGCTGACCACCATATACCGGTAGCAGTCTGGCGTTTGTATACTTGGCAATTCGAACCAGTTCATCATTTACCTGCACTGCTAATTCCCGGGTAGGTGTCAGTATCAGGCTGTTTATTTCTCCTGTTCTGCTCATATTGTTTAAAATAGGCGCTCCAAAAGCAAGGGTCTTGCCTGTTCCCGTCTGTGCCTGACCTATGGCATCATATCCCTGGAGCAATACGGGTATCACTTCGGCTTGAATCCTTGAGGGCTCTTCAAAGCCCATATCATCTATTGCTTTCAGTATGTTCTCATTTAAGTCCAAATCACTAAACCTAACTGCATCCATTATTATCCTTCCTTTTATTGATTCTATTTTATTTGGGTATCTCATTGGTATTGTTGGTCTTTTGATATCTTTCCCATTTAGGAATACACACTTATTTTCCCCAAAACTCAAATGATAAACAAGAAAGCGGAACTTATTCAGTAATGGAATCAAAGTCTTTCCTACAATCAACATAGACCTTATAGGTATAATACCTGCTGGGGATGCAAAAAACAATCACTAAACGATGCTCAAGAGATTTTTCATTGATTGACAATTCTGTTCCTGGATGGTATTATGGAAAAAAATATGGATTAGGTAGTTTAGAGGCGCGGCTTTTATCAGTATTTCACCG
This sequence comes from Clostridiales bacterium, assembly GCA_012839095.1. Lineage (GTDB taxonomy): Bacteria > Bacillota > Clostridia > Caldicoprobacterales > DTU083 > DUOA01. Next base: position 17,478 of record DUOA01000089.1, on the reverse strand, counting down.
GAGAATGAAGGGGTTCCATGAAGGTGAAGGAAAGGAAAAGCCGCCGAAGGGAACTGCGGCCCTCCCGCTGTTTTCTGGTCTTTGGGTGAATAACTCACTGACTGTCATCAAATATTTGATGGAGTGCTAACTGCTTTCGTTGACAGCATAATTATGAAAGACATGCTTTTTTGAGAAACGGAGGCGGCTGGTATAAACAGCCGCCTTTTATTTTCAAGCAGTTAATAATACTTTCAGCCGCCGGCTGCATATCCTAATCTATGGGAGTTAAATACAAAAATACAGAAACAGGAGGAAATGTATTGAAAAAGTACAATATTGCCATTGTAGGAGCTACCGGAATGGTAGGCCAGAAATTTCTGCAGGTGCTGGAGGAAAGACAGCTGCCGGCGGAAAACTATATTTTGTTTGCTTCCGCACGCTCCGCCGGAAAAAAGGTTACCTTCATGAACAGGGAATATACAGTGGAAGAGCTTAATGAAAGCTGTTTTGACGGTAGGGATATTCATATTGCTTTGTTCTCAGCAGGAGGCGAAGTCAGCCGGAAGTATGCTCCCATTGCTGCTGCCAGAGGAATTGTAGTAATTGATAACAGCAGTGCCTGGAGAATGAATCCTGATGTTCCTTTGATAGTGCCGGAAGTCAATCCCCAGGATATTGAAAAGCACAAGGGAATTATCTCCAATCCCAATTGCTCCACCATTCAGGCGGTGGTAGCCCTGAAACCTCTGTATGATCGCTATGGGATTAAAAGAATTGTATATTCCACTTACCAGGCAGTATCCGGTGCGGGAATGAGGGGATACTCGGATCTGGAAAGAGGCATACAGGGGCAAGCTCCGGAGAAATTCCCCTATCCCATATTCGGCAACTGCCTGCCTCATATTGATGATTTTTTGGAAAACGGATACACCAAAGAAGAAGTTAAAATGATCGATGAAACTAAAAAGATCCTGGGAGATCCGACATTGAGAATTACAGCTACAACAGTCCGGGTGCCGGTTTTCCATGGGCACAGTGAATCCATTAATGTGGAGCTGAAGGAAGACTTTGATCTGGCTGAACTGAAAAGGGTATTGGCGGAAGCACCGGGAATAGCATTGGTGGATGATCCTGCCGGCAACCGTTATCCCATGCCCATTGAAGCTCAGGACAAGGACGAGGTCTTTGTAGGCAGGATTAGGCGTGATGAAAGCGTAGACAGCGGTGTAAACCTTTGGGTGGTGGCGGATAATATCAGAAAAGGCGCAGCCACCAATACAGTGCAGATCGCTGAGCTTTTGATTTCCAATTGGGAGAATGATAAGTAGAAAGGTAGGTGACAGTCTTATGAGTCTTTTTACCGGTTCCTGTGTTGCCTTGGTAACCCCTTTTACAGAAAGGGGAGTAAACTTTGATGCCTTTGATAAATCCATTGACTTTCAGATAGAGCAGGGCACTGATGCTCTGCTGGCCTGCGGTACAACAGGAGAACCTTCAACAATGACACAGCAGGAAAAAAGAGATGTAATCCGGTTCACCGTGGAAAAATCAGGCGGCAGACTGCCGGTTATTGCCGGAATCGGAGGAAACAATACCGCAGAGGTGGTGCGGGCTGCAATTGAAGCGGAAGAGCTGGGGGCAGACGGTCTGCTGGCCGTGAATCCCTATTACAACAAAGGTAATGTGAAAGGTATACTGGCGCATTTTCGTGCAATCTCCGAAGCGGTAAGCTTACCCATTATTGTTTACAACGTGCCCAGCCGAACCAATGTTAATATTACACCCAAAATACTGCGGGAGTTGGCAAAACTGAAAAACGTCCGTGCTGTCAAGGAAGCCAGCGGGAACATTGCACAGGTATTGGAGATATTCAGAACCTGCGGAGATGTTCTGGATATTTACTCCGGTAATGACGATATGGTTGTACCTCTGCTTGCATCGGGCGGAAAAGGGGTTATTTCTGTCGTGGCCAATGTTGCCCCTGCCGACACCCATCTTATGGTGGAAGAGTTCCTTAAAGGAAACATACAGAGGAGCCTGGAACTTCAACTAAAACTGCTTCCTCTGATCGATGCTCTCTTCTGCGAGGTTAATCCCATACCGGTTAAAACCGCCATGAATCTTATGGGCTTTAATATGGGACCCTTGCGTCTCCCTCTGGCAGATATGGGAGACACCAATCTTGCCTTGCTGAAGAAGGCTATGAAGGAGTATGGATTAATAGCGTAAAAAATAAGGTCTCCCTTTTCAAAAAATTAATAAGATTGGAGTGTAATCCACTGATGATAAAACTTATTCTGCATGGCTGCAACGGGAAAATGGGCCAGGCTGTGGTATCTGCCCTTGCAGAGCAGGAGGAGATTGAAATAGCGGCAGGTGTGGATCGATATCCCGAGTCAAGGGTAAATTCTTTTCCGGTATATGATCAGCTTACCCTGATTCAGGAGGAAGCGGATGTGATTTTAGACTTTTCGGTTCCCGACGCCCTGCCTCCGCTTATGGAATACGCTGAAAAAACCTCTCTTCCGCTGGTGATAGCCACCACCGGACTGTCGCCAGAAGACCTGAATATGATAGAGAGACTTTCTCAAAAGACAGCTGTTTTACGGGCTGCTAACATGTCACTTGGCATCAATCTGATGTACGAGCTTATAAAAAAAGCCGCCCTGGTGCTGGGAGACAGGTTTGACATTGAAATTGTGGAAAAACACCATAACCAGAAAATAGATGCACCCAGCGGTACAGCTTACGCTTTGGCAGATGCCCTGAATGAAGTATTGCAGCCTGCCAAGAATTTTACTTATGGAAGGCATTCCAAAAACAACAGGCGATCCAAAAACGAAATTGGGATTCATGCCATCCGTGGAGGCACCATAGCAGGAGAGCACAGTGTAATCTTTGCAGGTCAGGATGAAATAATTGAGATCACCCATACCGCTCATTCAAGGAAACTCTTTGCCCTTGGAGCTATGGAAGCAGTAAAATATATGGCCGGTAAGACAGCAGGGCTCTATACCATGTCCGATGTGCTGGCGGGACGATGAAACCATAATATCAGCCGGCAGAGAGATTTCCGGGCTGACGAGCAAATGAATGAGCAAGAAGCCGCGAGCACAATTACACATAAACAGAAAAGGCCTTTATCCGATGGGGCATACATCAGATAAAGGCTTTGTTTTTTGAATCAACAGGCTGCACCTATTTTTCAATACCGATTCTTGCCTGAACACCGGCGTCCATATAATGCCTGACTGCCTTCATTTCCGTAATCAGATCAGCCCTTTCGGCTATTTCCTCCGGAAGCCCCCGTCCAGTCAGAACCAGTTCCATCTCATCAGGCTTGTGATCTATTATGTCCAGTAAATCCTCTACCGATACCAATCCTGCCTGTATGCAGCCCAATATTTCATCCAGTATCAAAATATCGCAGCTCTTGTTTTGCAGGATATCATGCAGTATTTTTATTTCCTCCTGTATTTTGAGGGCTAAGCCCTGTCTTTCGGAATCACTCATCAAAAAGACAAACTTCCTGGTTTCGCCAAACCTAAGTATGCGGAATTCCGGGTCAAGTCTTTTTATGGACTCCAGCTCGCCGGTGTGCATACCCTTCATAAATTGAATCAGGATGACCTTGAGCCCATGGCCGACTGCCCGCAGTCCCAGCCCCAGAGCTGCAGTTGTTTTGCCCTTTCCGTCACCGGTGTAGACCTGAATATAACCTTTCCTCATTTGTTTCTGCTCCTGTCCTGTTTACTAATGCTGCATGCTCCTGTTCCGTCATTAAATTGATCCGATAATTGCATTTTTCGGGATATAATGGAGCAGTGCATAAAGACCCTTGAAAATGCCAAACTAATATCGTGTATGAATACAATTAGATATATGCATCACCGGTATGTTCGAGGGATAAGGAGGTGGCAGATATACGGCCTGAAATACCCAAACTCCATAATAAGGATTTTCTGGTCATAGACGGAGCACTGGATATGTCCATCTTTCCCCCGGAGATTTCCCACGGCATCAATGCTCTGTCACCTGAGGACCATGACAGCTTTTCCATTGATGACTTTGATGATTATCCGCAAATTGATATCAATGAATTCCGGGATCACATATAACCGGGGAGCTATTGCTCCCTTTCTTTTATCCTGCCGATATCCCTTCGGTAATGCATTCCCTTAAAATAAATGCGGTTAATACTTCCGTATACCTTCCGGATACACTGCTCCAGATCCTTCCCCAAGGCCGTTACACCCAGGACACGCCCTCCATTGGTTACCAGTCCATGGAGCCCTTGAGCGGTTCCGGCGTGAAACAGCAGACAATCAGTTACCTCTCCTATCTCGATGGGGATTCCCTTATCATAAGAGCCCGGATATCCGCCGGAAGCCAGAACAACACAGGCTGCAGCCCTGTCATCCCAATCAATTTGCATCTGATCCAGTCGTTCATCGATAACTGCCTCCATGATTTCCAGCAAATCGGATTTGAGTCTGGGCAATACCGCCTGGGTCTCAGGATCTCCAAACCTTGCATTGTATTCCAAAACCTTGGGACCGTCACTTGTCAGCATCAGTCCGAAGTACAGTACACCCTTGAAAGGACTTCCTTCCTCACCCATTCCCCTTATTGTAGGTTCAATTATGTTTTTTTCCACATACTTTGCAATATCAGCCGTATAAAAGGGACTGGGAGAGAAAGCACCCATACCTCCCGTATTCGGCCCTTTATCGCCATCATATACTCTCTTGTGATCCTGGGAGCTGACCATTGGTATGGCGGTCCGGCCATCTGTGAAAGCCAGAATGGAAACCTCGGGGCCGGTAATAAATTCTTCAATCAAGATCCTTTTCCCCGCGTCCCCGAATCTGCCCTCCAGCAGCATCTCTCTTAAGGCGTTTTCAGCTTCTTCCCTCGAGGAAGCAATAATGACACCCTTACCCAGGGCAAGTCCGTCGGCTTTGACTACCACAGGAAAATCAGCCTGTTTCAGATAGGAAAGAGCATCCTCATAGCTTTCAAAGGCCTGATATTCAGCTGTAGGAATTCCATACTTTTTCATAAACTCCTTGGCATAGACCTTGCTGGACTCAAGCCTGGCAGCAGCCTTTCGCGGGCCGAATGCGCGCAGTCCGTTTGCTTCCAGCTTGTCCACCATGCCCATGGCCAAGGGATCATCAGGAGCCACAACCGTAAGATCTATCTCTTTCTCCCTGGCAAAAACAGTTATCCCGTCCAAATCCGTTGCCTCAATTTCGATGCATTCTGCCATAGAGGCAATTCCGCCATTTCCGGGAGCACAATATATTCTGCTTACACGGGGGCTTTGACTCAGTTTCCAGACTATGGCATGCTCTCTGCCCCCTCCGCCGACAACCAGTATCTTCATATGAACACTTACCTCATTTTCTCTCCCGCCGGATTAAGTTCCGACTCTTTTCTAAATCAATGCTTGAAATGTCTCATTCCGGTAAATATCATAGCGATGCCATGGCGATTGCAGGCATCAATGGACAATTGATCCCTGACAGACCCGCCCGGCTGAATGATAACGGAGATACCGGCCTTAGCTGCCGCCTCCACGCAATCATCAAAGGGGAAGAAGGCATCTGAAGCCAGGGCAGCTCCTTTCACCTTATCTCCGCTGCGCTCAACTGCCTGTTCCACTGCCCAGATTCGATTGACCTGTCCCGGTCCGATTCCCAGCGACTGCTTGTCCTTTGCTATGGCAATTCCATTGGATTTGGTATGCTTGACAATCTTCCAGGCAAACAAGGCATCCTCCAGCTCCCTTTCCGTCGGCTGCCTGTCTGTAACAACCTTCCAGTGCTCATCATCAGGCAGGAGCTTCCTGTCCGGCTCCTGCACCAGCAGTCCGCCTGCCACCTTCTTCATATCCCATGCATTATCCGGCAGAGGAGCCAGAATATCCTTCAAAGCCAGAATACGTATATTCTTTTTTTCTTTAAGGATCTCAAGTGCCTTTTCCGTATAACCGGGAGCAACTACGATTTCTACAAATATCTTGTTGATTTCCCGGGCAGTATCCTCATCAATTTCCCGGTTGGCTGCCACTATGCCTCCGAAGATAGAAACCGGATCCGACTCATAGGCTTTTTTGTATGCCTCCGAAATGCTGTCAGCCGTACCCACTCCGCAGGGATTTGCATGCTTTACCGCAACAACCGTCGGCCTGTCAAACTCCTTTAAAAGGTCCAGGGCTCCATTGGTATCGTTGATATTGTTGAATGACAGTTCCTTTCCATGCAGCTGATGCGCTGTTGGCAGGCTGCCTGCCACAGGACGTATTTCCCTGTAAAACACCGCCTCTTGATGCGGGTTTTCCCCATACCGCATTTCCTGATGCTTTTCAAAGGTCAGGGTCAGCAATTTGGGAAAAGATCCGGAGGCGGATTGCTCTCTCAGGTATTGGGCAATAAGTGCATCATAGTGGGCAGTCAGCTCAAATACTTTGGCAGCCAGATACAAGCTGGTTTCCTGTTTGATTCCACCCTCTCTGAGTTCGTTAAGAACAATGGAATAATCTGCAGGATCCACTACCACTGCCACATCCTGATAGTTCTTGGCCGCCGCCCGTAGCATGGCAGGCCCCCCGATATCGATGTTCTCTATGGCATCTGCCAGTGTTGCCTGCTTCTTTAGAATAGTCTGACGAAAGGGATACAGGTTGATTACAACCAGGTCAATGGTGTCTATCTGAAGCTCTTTTAATTGCTCCATATGCTCCTGATTATTCCTTATGGCAAGGATACCCGCATGAATATTAGGATGCAGTGTTTTTACCCGGCCATCCAGACACTCGGGAAAACCTGTTATGTCACTGACATTTATAACGGAAATCCCCGCCTTGCTTAAGGCTTCAGCCGTCCCCCCGGTGGAGAGAATCTCAAAGGAAAGCTGCTCCAGTTCCCTTGCCAGTTCCACGATTCCCGATTTGTCTGAAACACTGATCAATGCACGTTTTTTCATTTCGAACCTCTCTCCTCAATTATTACTTTTCTCCCGCATACCCTGATTCTGTCCTGAACCAGCAATGCGACAGCCCTGGGCAGAAGCTCGTGCTCTGCATCCAGCACCCGCTTTGACAGGGTCTCAACCGTATCATCGGGCAGTACCTCCACATGCTTTTGAAATATTATAGGCCCGGTATCCGCCCCTTCATCAACAAAATGAACCGTTGCTCCTGTTATCTTCACGCCATACTCCAAAACGGCCTTATGTACTTTGTCTCCGTAACGGCCCATGCCGCAGAAAGCCGGTATCAAAGAAGGATGAACATTGATGATTTTATTTCGATAGGCCTCAACCAGCTCAGGAGACAAAATACTGAGGTAACCGGCCAGAACTATATAGTCCACTTGGTATTCCTTCAGCTTTTTTAGCAGGGCTCTGTTAAAGGCGCCGGAGTCTTTAAAATGTTTTCTGTTAATGCAGTATGCCGGTATCCCTCTTTTCCGGGCCCGGATCAGACCATATGCTCCAGGCCTGTCTGAAAGTACCAGGTTTATCCCGGCAGGTATGCTGCCCTGATCTACGGCATCCATGACCGCCTGCAGATTGGTGCCTCCCCCGGATATCAGTACCCCGATGCCCTTCATATCAACACCATGCCTTCCTGACCTTCTTTAACTCTGCCAATGGGGTAAGCCGGATAGCCGGATTCCTTCAGGCCGGCGATGATGTCCTCTTCCTGAGCCGGTTCACAGGCCAGCACCATACCTATGCCCATATTAAAGGTATTGAACATATTCATTTCTGCAATCTGCCCTGCTTCCTGAAGCAATGAAAAAACAGGAAGCACCGGCCAGCTGCCCCTGTCCAGCTCGGCAGACAGCCCCGCGGGAAGCATTCTTGGAATGTTTTCTATAAACCCTCCGCCGGTAATATGGGACAGTCCCTTAATGGTGAAATGCTTTAGAAGCTCCAGTATTCCCTTGACATATATCCGCGTAGGGGTGAGCAGCGCTTCTCCTATGGTGCTGCCCAGCCGTTCATCATATTCCGAAAGGCGGTTGTTTTCCTCTGCCAGCAGCTTTCTGACCAATGAAAATCCATTACTGTGCACTCCGCTGGATGCAAGGCCAATCAATGAGTCTCCGGCTTCTATTTTTGAACCGTCTATCAGCTTTTTCCGGTCGGCCAACCCTACGGCAAAGCCTGCTACATCATACTCACCTGCCTGGTAAAAACCGGGCATTTCGGCTGTTTCTCCTCCAATCAGAGCGCAGCCGCTCTGCAGACATCCTTCAGCTACACCCTTTACAATCAAGGCAGCCTGCTCTGGCAACAGCTTGCCTGTCGCAATGTAATCCAGAAAGAAAAGAGGCCTGGCTCCCTGACATATTAAGTCATTGACGCACATAGCCACGCAGTCAATGCCTATGGTATCGTGGCGATCAAGGAGGAAGGCTATCTTAAGCTTGGTGCCTACTCCATCGGTGGCTGCTACCAAAACCGGTTCCTCCACTCCGGAGGTATCAAGCTGAAACATTCCTCCAAATCCGCCCAGACCTCCAATTACATTAGGTGTATGGGTTTTGTTAACATATTGCTTCATCAGCCTGACTGCTTCATAACCTGCCTCCACGTCCACCCCGGCATCCCTGTAGTTGATTCCCATACCTTATCAATCCTTCCGGTTTTTCTTTTCCTTATCGCCTTTTTCCAGGCTGTCTCCTGCTGCCTCAATCGGATATGTTCCGTCAAAACAGCCGCGGCAGAAGCCGCATCCGCTGCCTTCCAATGTTTTCATGAGCCCTTCCTGGCTCAGATATCCCAGCGAATCAGCCCCTATGATTTTGCATATATCATCCACATCATGGGAATAGCCGATTAACTGATCAGAAGTATCGATATCCAGCCCATAATAGCAGGGGAAGCGGACAGGCGGAGAACTGATTCTCATGTGCACTTCCCTGGCTCCTGCCAGGCGCAGCATTTCCACTATCTTTTTGCTGGTAGTTCCTCGGACTATGGAATCATCGATAACCACAATTCGTTTACCTTTTACCATACGCCTGAGAGCATTCAGCTTTATTCTGACTCCCTGTTCCCGCATGTGCTGACTTGAACGTATGAAAGTTCTTCCCACATATCGGTTTTTTATAAACCCTTCCCCGAAGGGAATGCCGGCTGCCTCTGCATAGCCGATGGCGGCAGTTGTGCCGGAATCGGGAACTCCAATCACCATATCAGCTTCCACAGGCTGCTCGGCTGCCAGCCTGGCGCCGGCTTCCTTTCTTGCCATATAGACACTTATGCCGTCGATTGTGCTGTCGGTGCGGGCATAGTAGACAAACTCGAAAATACATAATGCCGATTCCAGGGGAACCGGTGTTTGTATTGACTTAAGTCCCTTAGCATCAATCACCAAAATCTCACCGGGTTTTACATCCCGAATGTATTCCGCTCCGATAGTGTCAAATGAACAGGTTTCGGAGGCTACAACGAAGGAATCTTCCAGTTTGCCAAGGGCAAGAGGACGTATGCCGAGAGGATCTCTCATGGCGACCAATTTTTCTTCTGTCATAATTAGAAGGGCATAAGCCCCCCGAATCATACCCATAGTATGCTTAATGGCTTCCTCCAGTCCCATGTCAATATTTCTGGCTATAAGATTGGCTATAACCTCTATATCCAGGCTGGTCTGGAAAATGGTGCCGGTTTCCTCAAGTTCCCTTCTGAGGGAATCCGCATTAACCAGTCTGCCGTCATGAGCCAGTGCCATGGTGCCTTTTTTGTATTTGGTTACAAGAGGCTGGGCATTGGCATACATCCCATCGCTGCTCGTTGTATACCTGACATGTCCGATGGCAGCCTTTCCGCCTTCCAGTTCGGACATGGACCGATCATCAAAGACATCTGCCACCAGTCCCATTCCTTTGTGATATGAAATGGAATTACCATCTGTAACAGCTATTCCTGCGCTTTCCTGCCCCCGGTGCTGCAGGGCATAGAGCCCGAAAAATACGATTTCCTGCACATCCAGTCCATTTTGATCGTATATGCCAATCACAGCTCATTCCTCGTTTCTCTCAGGTTCATAGTTTTTCCGCTTCTTCCCTTATCAGCCTGTCCTTTTCTACTACCTCTTCTGCCATGTCCATTCTGTACTCCCTCAGTTTTTCTTTCAGTTCCTTGCAACTGAGTGAAAGGATCTGTACCGCCAAAAGTGCAGCATTCTCAGCCCCGTCAATAGCCACAGTGGCAACCGGAATGCCTTTTGGCATCTGTACCATGGACAGGAGGGAATCAAGCCCGTCCATAGTAGAGGACTTTACGGGCAGACCAATTACCGGCAGTATTGTATAAGAGGCGATAACCCCTGCCAGGTGGGCTGCTTTGCCTGCGGCAGCAATAATGACGCCTATACCGGCGGATTCAGCTTTACTTGCAAACTCCTCCGCCTGGTAAGGTGTACGGTGTGCTGAAATCACATGTACTTCTGTTTCGACACCAAACGCCTTTAACAGCCGGATACTTCTTTTAAGAACAGGAAAATCAGAATCACTGCCCATAACAAGGGCAGCCTTTAACTTGTCAGACATGCAATAACCTCCATTCCATGCAGATACGATTGAGTGGAGACAGGTGGGTAATGAACAGACTGCAAATAACTCCAAAATTACAAAAAGCCCATGATTCGACCAGGTGTGAATCATGCGCTTCTCTTTTACACAGAAAACCAATCACTACTACGGCGATCGGGCTATTACCATCGAAAACATGGTCCGCAGCAGTGCCGGTAAACTAAGACAGCAGCAATATCCACTCATAGTCAGGCAGTTTACGGCCGCCCAGTAGAAACTCCCAAACCAATTATCAGGATTATATGAGTATTTTATATAAGTACTATACCAAAAACAACTTGGTTTGTCAATATTTTGCCGAACATTTTCAGCTGTTATATAATAAATGTTCGGTTTATCTATTTTTCCGTTTCAATTGTGTTGGACCCGCTTATTTATATTATGAGCATACTTTTAAAATCTTAAAAGACATTTTTACTATGCACCCTGCCCGATAACAGGAACGAAAAATTTTAAAGAAAGTGAGGTTATCGTATGGCTTATTTGCAATCATTATGGGTTTCATTCTTCGAGTCACTGCCATCCGTCATTTCAGCAGTACTGCTGCTGATTCTAGCTTTGGCCCTTGCTGCCCTGGCAAAGCGAGTTGTCACTAAGATCTTGGAAAAGGTGAACGCACAGAAGTATACCGACAAAATTGGAATTGCAGACGAAACGACAGGCAGCTCGGTGGAGTTTATCGGCAAGCTGGTATTTCTGGTAGTTTTCCTCCTGTTTCTTCCCGGAGTACTGGATAAGCTGGGTATGCATAATGTATCTGCACCGATTACTTCCCTGGTCTCCCAGTTCCTGGGCTACATACCCAATATTCTGGCAGCCATCGTCATTCTGGTAGCCGGCTTGTTTATCGCCAGACTGGTCAGACAGCTGGTCACCCCGGTATTAAAGCGTTTACATGTGGACAAAATTCAGGAAAAAGCAGGTATTTCCACGGAAAGCACTTCAGTTTCCTCAGTACTCTCTTATCTTGTATATGTACTGATTCTAATTCCGGTCATTGTCGCAGCCCTGCAGGTACTTAACATATCGGCTATTTCCCAACCGGCCATTTCCATGCTGGACAAGATTATTTCCTTCCTGCCCAATATCTTCTCTGCCATTGCCATTGTCATCATAGGTGCATTTATTGCCAGAATTGCCGGCAGTTTGCTTGCAGAAATTCTGTCCGGAGTGGGTACTGATACACTGCTTCAGAAGGCAATGCCGGTCGATAAAGGCAAACTGAAGGGCTTTTTACTCTCCAAAACAATAGGTGAGATTGTTCGGTATATCCTTGTACTCCTTTTTGTTGTGGAAGCTATTAATGTTCTTAAGCTGGAAGTCCTGCAGTTTGCAGGTGAAGCAATTATTGCCTATCTGCCATTGGCTGTCAGCGCCATCATTATAATGGGTGTCGCACTGTTTGCTGCCTCATGGGTGGAGAGCGCGATTCTGAAAAAGTTTACGGATTCAAAACTGCAGGCATATGCAGCAAAAACAGCAATTATTGCCCTGGCAGTATTTATGACCCTGAATCAGCTTGGAATTGCTACCTCTATTGTTAATTCCGCATTTATTATAATCCTGGGTGCAGCTGCGGCTGCCTTTGCTATTGCCTTTGGACTCGGCGGACGGGAATTTGCCGGGAATGTCCTGCATAAACTGGAAAACAAAGAAGCCAAAGAAGATGCTCCCGCAGAAGTAACGGAAGACTAAAAAAGTGAACAACTTTAAACGATAACAAGCCGGAAAGGCAAAAGCAAGCCTCTGAATCCTTTAATGGGTTCAGAGGCTTATTAATTAACACTTCATGTATTTATTACTTTCATACAAGACCTTTTACTGTCCGTAGTAGGCATTTTTGCCATGCTTGCGAAGGTAGTGTCTGTCAAGAAGCTCCTGCTGCATTGGGCCCTTTTCCGGGTTCAGCATTAAGGCATGCCAGTTCATGAAAGCCACTTCCTCAAGGACTACTGCATTGTGGACCGCATCCATAGCGTCTCTGCCCCAGGCGAAAGGACCATGGCTGTATACAAGAACCGCAGGTACGGCAAGAGGGTCAGTCTCGCTGAAGGTTTCCACTATCACCAGCCCGGTTTCCTTTTCATATGCACCGCTGATTTCTTCCGGTGTCATCGGCCGGGTACAGGGGATTTCCCCGTAGAAGTAATCTCCATGAGTGGTACCCATGGCAGAAATACCCCTGCCGGCCTGTGCGAAAATAGTTGCCCAGCGGGAATGGGTATGGACAATACCTCCTATATCCGGAAAAGCCCGGTAAAGTTCAAGATGAGTAGGTGTATCGGAAGAGGGTTTCAGATCTCCGTCCAGAACATTCCCATCCAGATCAACAACTACCATATCATTGGCAGTCATTCCTTCATAGGGGACGCCGGACGGTTTGATAACCACACAGCCGCTTTCGCGATGAATGGCTGAAACATTGCCCCATGTAAATGTAACCAGTCCGTTCCTGGGAAGGAGCAAATTTGCATCGCAAACCTGTTTTTTTAAATCATCAAGCACATTTCCACCTCATTTCAGTTTCCAGGCAAGATCCTTCAGGAATAATTCTTCTTCCAGTTTTTCCGGTGTGGTATCTTCATTAATATGAACAAATTCTATATCCATCATCCTGGCCCAGTCCCGCATTTGTTCCGCAGTAACATCATAGGATAATACCGTATGATGCGCACCGCCTGCCTGTATCCAGCATTCTATGCCTGTAATAAGATTTGGCTTCGGCTTCCACATCACCCGTGCAACCGGCAGGTTCGGCATTTTCATTGTGGGCTCAATGCACTCGATATCCTGACAGATTAAACGCAGTCTGCCGCCCATATCCACCAGACTGACAACCACCGCTTTTCCTGCCCGCCCTTCAAAGACCAGTCTGGCAGGAGCTTCCCGATCGCCGATTCCAAGATGGTGTACCTGTATTGAAGGTTTGGATGCTGCTATGGACGGGCATACCTCCAGCATATGGGCTCCAAGGCTGTATTCATTGCCCGCCTCAAGATGATAGGTATAATCTTCCATGAAGGAGGTTCCGCCGGTCAGACCCTGGCTCATGGCCTTTATAACGGCTGTCATGGCACTGACCTTCCAATCGCCTTCTCCTCCGTATCCATAGCCCTGTGCCATAAGATGCTGGGTGGCAAGACCGGGCAGTTGTCTCATACCGTAGAGATCCTGAAAGGTATTGCTGAATGCCTTGCAGCCTTCTTCATCCATCATCCTCTTAATTCCTGTTTCCGCACGCGCCTGATAGCGGACGGCTTCAATATCGCTTGTTTCCAACTCATATTCTGTCTCATATGTATTCATCAGAGCGTCTATTTCATCTTCGGTCACTGCATTCATGTATTCAACCAAAGTGCCAACCGGCCAGGTATTTACCTGCCAGCCCAGCTTTCTCTGGGCTTCAACCTTATCACCTTCAGTAACTGCGACTTCACGCATATTGTCGCCAAATCTCATGACTTTCAAATTTCGGCTGACTGCAACCCCGACAGCGGCACGCATCCAATCACCCAAACGTTTTTGGAAAGCGTTATCCTGCCAGTGTCCGGCAATCACCTTGCGGGGCATGCGCAGACGGGCGGCAATAAATCCATGCTCTCTGTCGCCGTGGGCTGCCTGATTCAGATTCATGAAATCCATGTCAATTTCTTCATCGGGAATCTCCACATTGTATTGGGTAGCAAGGTGACAATAGGGTTTTTGCAGGAAGGTCAGTCCGTTAAGCCACATCTTGCTGGGAGAGAAGGTATGACACCATGTGATAATACCGGCGCACCTGTTGTCATAGTTGGCTTCCCGGATGACGTTCAGAATCTCCTCGCTTGTTTTGACAGTAACCTTATATATCATTTTACAGGGCAGATTTCCTCCGGCATTCATCCTGTCTGCCATCTCGGCAGCACGTGCCGCAACTGTTTCCAATACTTCCGAACCATACAGAAACTGGGAACCAACCACAAACCAGAATTCATAGTTTTTCATCTTTGATTACTCCTTTCAATATTAAAATACGATACAATTCAAGTAAACAGGCAAGTCATGTCAGGAAACATAAGGATAATCATAATACTCTACATGCTTATAACCTTGTATCCGTCATTAATGTAGTTTTTCATTCCAGCGTGGCCCGACATATCATCCAGCATGGTCAGACCTGATTTGACATTCTGCTCATATACCCCAAGTACCTTTGAACAGGCAAGGCATACACCTGCTATAAGCCCGGTATTCCTGGCTCTTCTATACAGAGGATTATTTTCCTCTTCAAACTGCGGCACAAGTTTCACTGACGCCCCTTCAAAAATAATCTTCACTTCTGCGCCTGTGGAATGCAAATCCAGTGCATTCATAAGAATGTGCTGAAAACACATTTTTTCCCCGGTCATGCCGTAATACAGAATCTTCTCCATTGTCAAGCCCCTTTCCTTTATTCTAATCCTGAAATTGTAAAAACCTATAAATAATTATAGCACATATTACCTTAGGTTTAATATATATAGGAGATATTCTGTATGACAATAAAGCGGATTTGTCTGCTCTTACATTAGTATAATAGGCATGGATATGGGAGAATGGCATCTTTGGGCTCTTCTATTCCCAAAGGAGACTCACAGGTACCGGCTCGAAAAAACCATCTTCCCTGATATGGAAGCCGGTGAAATATTCATCGCCCGCTTCAAACAGTTCCCGGCTGACTGTATCGCCGGACGGGGATTTTGACCGTGTTTCCACAATAACATACGCAGTTTCCGGGTGAATGGCCAAACTTCCAGGAAGTTCAGCGGGAAGATACTTCTCCCTTGAAATCGGTATGCTGTGTGTATCCAATTGGACGACGGTTACGCTGTCCGGAGAATACTTAAGTGCTACATTCAGTATAACTTTGAAGCTCTCTTCCTGTATTTCGCCGTTTTCGGTTACAGTATGTTTTTCTTCCATGGTCTGTGTGAAAAATATCCCCTCCGACTGGATTCCGGAAAAGCTGAAGCCCTGGCCGGATCTGAGATAAACCCTGCCGTCTCCGCCCTGATAGACTGGATTGACATAAATCGTATTCAGCCTTCCAGGCTCAATATAGACAGTTCCCTCCAGTGATGAATCAGTACCAACAGTGTGATGTGCATCACAAATTACATTACTTCCGCCAATGGCGATATAATTGCTTCCATCCGGCTCAGTGATCCTGGGTGCAAAAAACGAAATGCCATCCAAATCGTCAAATACATACATCTTTGTCTCATATTTTTCTCCGGTCTCTTCGTCGATGTGGGTTTCAGATTCAAGCTTGGCAAATATTCGCTGTTGATAAGGTGCATCATCCTCTATTTGGATAGTATGTCCGTTTGATTTCATTATGGAAGAAATATTATCATCCAAATATCCCTCCATATCAAACAGATCAAGATATTCTTTTGTGATGTATACCCCTATCAGCCTGTCAGCAGCCTGGCCTGCATCGCCATCCTCCCGGGCTAGCTGGCAGCTGCACAGTAAAAGCAGCATAATTACAGCATAAAGCATGGATATTAGTCTTTTATACATCCTCTGTCCCCTCCAGGTTCCCGTCAAATTTCAATAAATCGCCCACATCACAGTCAAGGTAGTAACAAATCTTGTTGATGGTAGAGAAGCGAACACCTTTAGCTTTGCCGCTCCGTAGAATCGACAGATTGGCTTCTGTGATTCCTATCAAGGCGCAAAGTTCCTTTGAGGTCATACCCCGCTGTTTCAGTACTTCATCCAGATATACCCGTATGGCCATTTTTCTCATCCTTTATATGATGCTGTCCACATCGTGCTTGAGCTCTCTTCCCTGTATAAAGTACCGGGTCAGCAGCATGACTGACAGCATAAATGCAATTGACAGCAGGGGAACGTTGAATGTGTAATGAATGGAACAAATATAAGCGCCCAGCATAAGCTGCAGGATGTTAAGAGCAATCTGAGAAAGCATTATTACTATTACAGATATCCGGCATATTCCACCGGTTTTTTGAGCTGTAAGGGTGACCTTCATACTGTAAGGATCTATTATTAATTCGTCTATAAGATTTAAACCGCTGAATATTATGACAATATTCAAGGCATAAGGCAGGATATCTATAAGGTGCTGCAGGATGATAAATACATAGCTCAGGTATAATGCCTGGCCGCTGTCTGTGTTTGCAGCTGCAAAGTCCTTGAAACTGCCCGATAATGACTTTAATCCGACTCCGAAAATTCCATATACAAGAACAATACAGACAATTCGCAGCAGAATTTTCAGATATCTGAGCATGTATCCGGTTTCACTATTGGAGAATAACCACAAGGCCCGCAGCACAAGGTAGCCGGCTATAATACCATATATAACCAGGCCCAAAAATGCTTTATTTACATCAATCAGCTCCGGTGAGCCAAAATGCCTGGTAATATCAGCCGGATTGATCATCATGTAGATAACTGCAAATAAAACAATGCTTAACAGAAGAAGTAGTCCGTCTTCCCTGCGGGCCGCCTTTCTCCTGACCCGAATCATCACATATACTGACGGCAGGAGACAAAAAACAGAATACAGTACTATGGAAATAATATTGCCGGTTGTGCCGGAAAGTGATATTTTGCGAAGGATTGCTCCAATCTGCACAAATGGGAAGGCCATAACAGAAAAGAGTAAATCTTTCTGCCCTCCACTCCATATGCTGAAGGCTATACAGATAAGGGCTTCAAACGCGAGTACTAAAAGCAGGCGGGATCGTTTCATGACTATTCTCCCCCATATTATTGTTTAACGATAATTAAAGTATAGCAGACAATTATCGTTTGTCAATAATTATTTTGCTTTCTTTACTAATTAAAGGTCCGGCCAACTGACAAGCTTCCTGTATTTAAGGATACTATTATG
>DUOA01000088.1 GCA_012839095.1 Clostridiales bacterium | reverse complement strand
TGAACCCAACATTTTTCCATGACTTCTGACCCATATTACCTTTTCCATTCTCCAACTCTCCTTCTAAGTTATTTATTAAGAATGTACACTTAAATAGGCAGCCAGTCTGCGTTCTATACTTATTTTTTCTTTCATTCGGCAATTCCACATAAATATATTCTGCTGTGTCACTTGCGCGTATATCCTGTCAGCCCATATGACCTGCTCCGCAGAATCGTTCTTTTAAGTACTTTTTCAGTGGAGTATCAGAGATAACTTCTATAGCCTCATCCCAGTATCCGCCGAAAAACTTACAGTTTTCTGACTCTGTAATTATTGTTCTCCAGCTTTCATGCAAAGACTTTCCAGCCATATTTCGCAGTCCCGGGGAAAAGATCAGATGTTTCTCTGACAGATAATTGAGTCCTGCATTCTGGGAATGTGATAAATGGACAATCCGATAATCTTCTACCAGGATATCCGAAGTCAAATACATCGGCGTTGTTGTTTTTGCTAATAAAGTCATCCGCAACAGCTGATAGAGAGGTTCATAACCAAGATCGGCCAGCCCGAATGTGTCCTCTGACCGCATATCAAATGGAAAATCCTTTGCCTTTCTCAGATTTGCCAAAACAGTCGAGTATCTTCGTAAACGTTCATTTCCCCTAAGACCGCCAAACTTATGCGTATATGTCCTGCCATGATATGTTTCAGTGAATTTCCACTCAATTAACAGCTGAGTAACCTTTCCCTCTGCTTTGGCCAAAATATACGCATCAACGCTTGTCCGATGTTGCCCTCTTTTACCCCCGGCTTCATTAATTGGTGACTTAAGCGGGCCTACCCATTCAAAAATTACATTCCCCTCATCGTAATAGCATTCACCATTAACATCAACCCCCGATGGGAATGGAATGATTTCTTCGACATTGAGTCCAAAATGATTTAAAAACTTAATAAGGTCGCTTTTATTTTCTTCTTTTCCTAAATTGCCCAGCACATTAATACAGGATGCTGCACTGCTTCTGACATGAGCGAGCTCTGTGTGAAGTTTGACTCCGGGATCTATACGACTTAGAATAGATTTATCAAAGAATTGCATATCTGCCCACTTTGATTGGTACTCATCTGTTAACACCATAAAGCTATTCTTCAGATCAATCACCCCTTATTGGTTCATTTCAGCTATCGTTTATGCTTTACTTACACCGCTGAACCGGGCTTAAAATTTTGTGTTTCCTCAAAGCTGGGTTATGTGCACTGGATCTGTAATAGCTCCAAAGCTCTTTTGTAGAGGGGATCGAATTCACAACCGCAGCTGCCACACTGTTCATCAGCTTGTTCTATTGCCTTAACCAATGTTGCCTTGTCCCCAACCCCCGACAGATAATCCATTGCAGGCTTATCAATCAAATCCCAGCCGGACTCCGCAAACTTAGTAAGTATATTTTTTAATTCTTCTTTCATATTGTTCACCTCCTCTTCACTGCCCTATTTAATCGAATAGCCGCATTTTATATCAAGCGTCAATACATCTTTATTCATTTCAAAGAAAAGACCCTTAATATCAGCTATTATGTCCTCGTTCTCCCTATCAATCAGTGAAATATACTTGCTGCCGCTCTCATAAAAAGAAATCCTGTTGTATGGTTTTTCTCTGCCCTTGTGATTTGTTTCAACGTTCAACCGGGCTTTTATCTTGTTCTCAATAAATCTGGCAAAGCCCTCTTTCCATTCCTGCCATGCAAGATACTCAAAATCTGCCTTTTTTAATTCAGTGCTCAGCCTTGTCCGAATCATTTCTGCCCTGCTTATATCAAAATCATCCAGTGCGCTGATGTATTGTTCAAATAAGCCGATAAAGGTCTGATCATCGTACGGAAATGGATGGGTTATCTCCCACATGTAATTATTCTCTTTCCGGTAATATTCGGATATGGCAAGCTGCTTTCTTAACTCCATTTCACACTGATTGTACTGGGCACAGTGAACAAACTCATGAAGAATTGTTATAAAGCCGTCCAGTGTGTCAAATACCTCCTCAGTGATTATAGCAGATATTTTATCTCCATAGCGTTCCAACGGAAACGCTGCCCGCACACCATGGGGAATAGGAAAATGACAAGGTTCAGTTTTTATTAACTTATATTCATTGCCATTTAGAGTAACATCATAGATGTGAAACAAATCATCTTTTACTATGGTGATAGGATAAGAGAAACTAAATAATTGGTGAACATTTTGTACACCAGATTGAAACTCCCTTAACTTAGCCAGCATAGTTAAAATATTTTCCTTATCCACTCCTGCATTTCCTCCTCCGTTTTTCAGATGCTGCCTAATGTGCAGGCTGACTTCCGCCGCTCTGTATTAATGACTCCAATTTCGGTTCAACCTCTCCAAAAAAGGTTAACCTCACCTCACATTAAGCCCTTGTTAAATAACATTCTTCCGGAATATTTGCCTGCCTTACCTATAAAGCAGAATCACGTATAACAGAATGACTGTAAATGTAGAACTCTTCCTGGCTTGGCCGGTATTTTTTCTCCAGGGGTTCAAAATCCTCGTCAAATCGCTGGGCTTCCTGTTCGTTTATATCTAATACAGAACTTTGATGATATACCCATTTCCTTCCATCCAAGGCACCGGGTTTTAATTCTTTTACCAGCATTGCTGTCGGATATGCCCCGTTATCAAGACATACATTATACTTGATACAGCTCTTAAAACCCAGACTAACATAATTACCGGGGTTTCCGAATATTACAATCACATCATAACCGAGTTCTGCTGCCTTTTCAAAGGAATACTCAATCAGCTTTTTCCCATATCCCTTTCTCTGATATTCCGGCAGGATGCAAACCGGGCCGAAAGTCAGAATATCTTTTTCTTTCCCGGATTCATCGATTAGTTTTGCTTTAGTATACATGATATTCCCGATGACTTCATTATCAACCTCAATCACAAAATCCAGCTCCGGAATATAATCATCGTGGGATCGCATAATATGAACCAAGTAATGCTCAACGCACCCCGGCACATATAAGTTCCAGAAAGCCTTCCTCGTAATTTCTTCCACTCTTCTGTAATCTGTTTCTTTTTCATTCCTGATATTAATCATCTTTTTCATTAACAAACCTCCATAGTTTACTCACAAAATCAGTATTATATTTTTCATTATGATTATCCGCTGAATTAATACCTGCTTATATATACCTTGCCATATCCTGAACAAATGCAGTAACCTAAGCAGTTATTTATTATTCGAAGGTGTATATCTACGGGGAAACTCCGCTCGGGCAAGTCCTGTGTATTTTCTGATAAAATTACCTTGGCACTTCATTATTACAACCCTGTTAACAACCTACAACTAATGAAGCAACACTAGTACCTTAATCCTGCTCCAATACATTGTTTTGTAAATGGGTTGAAGTAGAGAACAATGGGACCTAAGAGTCCATCCTGCACTGTTCTAAAATGAACACGTACTGCATACCCTCCATTTAGAAAAATGAGGCCATGGCTGATTCTTCCGCTTAAGTCAGGAGATTTATGATAAGATTCAGTATTCAGCTTAACTAGCTCAACATCGGCGCTTGCCCAATCTATGATTGTACTGTCCTTTCCAACAGTTTCCCAAGCTAATTCTCTGTAATATGCTTCGTTTATTCTTGTTGTAGAATAACCGATATAAATAAAAAGGATGACTAAAACCATCAATACTGGAACAATTATTTTTCTGATTATATTCATTATGGACTCCCCTTAACTATCTATATATATGGTTTCATCCTAATTGCATTACAGAGACTCTCTTCTTGTACCATAGTGGGAATACCTTGTTATAGGAAGTAGTGACCTTAATCTTAGTGAAGTACCTCAATAAGTATTGTTACTTGGTTCTTTAGCCAATTATCGCAAACGTTTCTATAATCGCTGCGGCTATAAGCAATACCACGCACAGGGATAGTATAATCGTTTCTGTAATGCTGGTTTTAATATCTTTAAATTTACGTATTTGCGACCATTTCTTTGCCGGAAATGTATCAGCAATAAGAAGAGATTTTGGCAATGTCACTGCACAAGTTAAGGCATATGCCGTTGTTTCCCATATCCCTATTCTAAGATATTGAAGATTCGCTGCCTTAACGCTGGCAAATGGTATCTCAAATCCATTTGAACCTGCAAGCCATCCAATCATTATGCCCTGAACAACTAAGATTATTAACCCAGGCGTAATTATATTGAACCTTACAAATACATTACCCAGAATTATCAGTATGCATATAAATAAATTGCTGACAATAATAAATAGGAAAGTTGACCACCAACCTCCTACCGCAGCTGCAGCCGATTCTACCTCAATAACATTGGACCAGGCATCTTTATTAATTATATAGCTGATACCAAAGGCAAGCCATAATATGCATTGAAATACCAGCCATATAATTACAGAACGCTTTATTGCGCTTAGCTGATAGATATTGCCTATCCTTTGAATAATACTGTTTTCTGCTTTTTCTTCTTTCATAGCAACCTCCCATAAATTTGTATTTATCATAAAAGGCTAACAAGTTCCCTTAATGTAACATTAGATTGTTTTAAATTTCTCAACGATAAACTTCCTGAAAGCATCAGGATCATCCACATCTTTTTTTCTTACCAATGATGCTTGGTTGGCTGTTATGTAAAAAATAAAATAGTCTTTACTTTCCATCAGGCGATAAAATTGGCTGTACTTTAACTCACCTGTTGACTTAAGTGCCTTATTCTCCATTACAATTCTGTCGTCAAAAAACTTTAGAGTATTAATGCTGTCGAAGGCACCTGTTTTGTCGGTCTTTATCCTTTGAGAATTTCTTTTTTCGATTTTTAGTATAACAACAATAACAGCCAGTGCAAAAAGCAGAATCCAGCTTATAATCAGCATAATAAAATTAATGCCGCCGCTATCCAGGCTGACTATTATGCTTCCAACCAGGGAAATTAATATCAAGAAAGGTATGATAAGCTTGTTTCTCCTAAAGGTCGCAAAATACAAAAACTTCCTATAGTCTTTCCTTGTCATAGTTGTATTTATAATAAATTTAGCTTGTTCCATTTTCATCCCCCATATTGATTCATTAATTGCTTATAGCCTATTTGCTTGCAAATCCGTCATAAACTGCGGGCTTATCAGCCTTACCGCAGATCCAGCCTTAAATATACATCCCCGTCTTCATCTGTTTCGCCGGTATCTATGAAACCTAATGAAGTATACAGTTTATTTGCTATAGTATTATCCCTGCTGCATGATAAAACCACCGCATCAGCAGCTCCATAGGGATATTCTTTCATTATTTCTATCATTTTTATCATTGCCTGTTTTCCATAGCCTTTTCCCTGATATTTACTGTCAATCATCATCCTTGCTAAGTAAAATACATTTTCAAAATCCTCAGGATCATTTTTATCTATCGGCTGATAAACTGCCATTATGAACCCTACCATGATATTATCATTATAGACACCATAAGTGATGGGGGTGTTCATTCCGCTGTTTTTAATTGCATATGCCTCAGCTAAGCTAAAAAGATTAGAAGCAATAAACTTGCTTTGTTCCTTATTTAATTTTAAAGCAATGCATTCTTCAAAATTATCTTCATTGATTTCTTTTAGTTCGACCATAGCATCCTCCATCAGCCAAACATCTTTCAGGCAAAATATCAATGGATAAGTAAAAATGGTATCCACCATGGAATCCCTTATAAATGAAACCCGAATACTCTGTTTGATGACCGGCTATTCTTTTTTTGCTTCAATCCATTTGCCATATTTTAAGATAAACCTGGCAATTAACTGTATAGCCCATACCACCAATATAAAAGCAATAAGCTGAACATAAAATATACTTCCAAGTACTTCTATATGAACAGATTTTGCCGCTTCTGCAGCAATTATAAGGCCGCCAATCTCTGCTAACCAAAAAACAAGGCGCCAAGGCAAACTTAACTTAATTTGGCGGCCGCAGTTGTCACATAACAAGCTGCGAAAAAATGGCTGAGGCATTCGGAAGGAATAACCTGCTGCATAGGTATGCCTGCATTGTTCCTTATCAGTTTTGTTCATCTTTTTCACCTGCATTCTGCAAATAATGTTAATTTTGTATTATTCTTTCGTATTGTCATAACTTCACGAGAAGTTCTGCTGCACTTGTTATCCTGCCAATAGTAACGAGCAGTATCAATAACAATATATGGTTCTAATTACGTTCCTGTTTAAGCATTCTTGATATGGGGTCTGGATTTATTTTACAACATATTACCGGCAAATACAAAACTTTATCAAAAACAATAATAGTTGTATTTTCTCAAACAATATCTATTCACTCCTATGACATAGGTTAATACATTCATAGAACTTAATTGAGTGAGTTGTCATGTACACATATTTGATACAGCGGTTTGAAAATATTTTACGACGCCTGCTGAATAACTGCAACACCTGTTCATCTGTAAATTTCCTCGTCTTCTATCATTTGTATAAGCTGATTTGCATAATCTACAGCCTGAGGGAAAAAGGCTCGAAAGTCGTTCTCCAGCCCTTCATAATTGTTTATAAGTTCCATTATCGGCTGATTCATGGGACGCCTCGAATGTGCAAACCGCCTGGCAATATTGTTCACCGCCTGCTCTATGCCCGATATTTCCCGGTAATTCAGAAGCCAATTTTCTTCTGTAAGATAGGGC
The DNA here is from genome assembly GCA_012839095.1 of Clostridiales bacterium. Classification (GTDB taxonomy): domain Bacteria; phylum Bacillota; class Clostridia; order Caldicoprobacterales; family DTU083; genus DUOA01. The sequence goes on along the minus strand of DUOA01000088.1, from coordinate 33,042 downwards.
ATTATTCTTTTCAGCTTGCCCGGAAGGATGGTTATATTCCTGTTCAAAACTTCATAAAAACTGTGCACATATTTTTCTAAATGTATTCCAGAATATCCTTGCCAGTTTTTAGCCAAAAAGTGATCATAGAACATATCCACTAAAACTCCTGCATAGCGTCGGTTCAAGTCAGAAACTCTTCTTCTGCTTATTAAAAATATCGGATGCGAATCCGTAAAGGAGTCGATCTTTCTATGCATATGTATTCCCTGTCTGATGGTATCCTCATAAGCAGGTTCTTCCGACTTTCTGACAAAGTCGCCCAGGAAATTACCAAGAAGCAGCTTTTCGCTGCCGTGGTCTGCCAGATATATATGGGCCAAATAATTCATTCTTCCAATCTTCCTTGTCAATGCCAAAGCAGCTGATTGTACACTGACTAATCAGCTGTTCCGGTGTTTTTCCTATAATATACCCTGCTATAGGGCAGGTCAAGCGAAGGTTAAACTGCGTCATTACGATATATACCTCAATACTGCCTAAAGAGAAAAAAGGAGAACAGGGATGCCTTTGACTTTCCCTGTTCTCCATATCATAACCAAACTTTGCTATACTTAATAACCGCATGAAACGTATCAGATGCAGCGTACGGAGTTAAACCCATGATGAACTGCCTTCAGGATGTTATCCGGCACTTCTGCGTCTCCTACAATGGCACATTCCACCTTACCGTTAATGGCTTCATACAATGAAGTGTTGGAACGATATCCTGCTGCTATGGCTACAGTATCTGCTTCGATTACTTCCTGCTTTCCGTCCTGCTCATAGTAGACCTTGTTATCCTTAAATTCGGTCACCTTCGCATTGGTGATGGCTTTGACATTACAATCCTTCATCAACTGACGCAGGGACTGATCATTGTTTTTGCTGTGCTGTACGGTCATCAGTACTTCCGGAAGCATTTCTATAATAGTAACCTCATCAGCCTTTTCGGCACAGTGGCATGCTGTTTCACAACCGACAAGCCCGCCGCCCAGTACAACAACCTTCTTGCCATAACTCTTACTGTTGGTTAACAAATCATTTGCACCGACAACAAACGGCTCATCAATACCCTTGATGGGAGGCATTATGGGGCTTGAACCTGTAGCAACAATAACCTTGTCAAAGTTGCCGGCAAGCACATTTTCAGGAGTTGCTTCCTTCATGAGGGATACCTTTACCCTGCTGCGATGCAGCTTATTGACCAGGTAGTTCACATAATCCATAACATCTTTCTTAAATCTGGGTCCTCCTGCTGCCAGCAGCAATCCGCCCAGTTCGTTTTTCTTTTCCCAGAGTTCTACCTGCATACCTCTTTCAGCTGCTGTAACAGCTGCCATGATACCGGCCGGTCCGCTTCCTACTACTAAAACACGTTTGTTTGGATCCCCGGGCTCAACAGGATAATAGTCTTCTGCAAAGGCATGGGGGTTAACTGCACATTGAAGTATTTTGCCGCTGAAGCCTGCATACAGGCATTCATTACAGCCTATGCATGGAACGATGTCATAGGTTTCATTTCTTTGAACCTTGTTTACCCAATGGGGATCACTTATTGCCATGTGACCAAGTCCGATATAATCAGCCTTGCCTTCTCTAAGCGCTGCTTCCGCATGTTGGGGATTTTGCATTTTACCCTGAGACATAACAGGTATATTTACATTCTTCTTAATTTCATAAGCTACATCCAATTGAACCTGTGGAGGCTCATATACAGTATTGATTGCCTTGTACCATGCTTCATAACAGCCAACGTCTACGTGGAGAGCATCCACCCCGGCCTCCTCCAGTATTTTGGCCATTGCAATACCTTCATCCATTTCCCGGCCGCCGGGCACGCCATGATAAGGCGTAAACTTAAATAATATGGGGAAATCAGGACCTACTGCTTCCCGTATTGCTTTTACGCATTCCACTGAAAAACGCATTCTGTTCTCAAGGCTGCCGCCATATTCATCTGTTCTCTTGTTCCATAACTCGGACTGGAATTGATCCATCAGATAGCCGCCATAACCATGGAGCTCAACAGCATCCACCTCTGCACGCTTGGCAATAGCCGCGCCTTCTGCCATTTTTTTAACAAGGAACTGGATGTCTTCCTTGCTCAGCTCCTTGCACTTAAGTTCAGGAAACCAAAAAGAATCTACTTCGCTGGCAGCATAAGGCCTTACATCCGCAGTGGTAAACTGCATCCGGCCCAAACCCGGTGTCAGCTGAATGCAGAGCTTTGCTCCCTGATTGTGAATTCTTCGGGCCAGGAAGTTCAACTGCTCAAAGGATTTTGCAGTTTCCAGGATATTGCATGCCTTGGCTTCATACTTGGTGGTTACCTGGTTTGCACCGGTAATAATAAGTCCAAAGCCGCCCTTTGCCCGTTCTTCATAATAGCGAATAGAGCGATCCGAAAAGGAACCGTCCGGATCCGTGGATGTACCCATGGGAGCCATGTAAATTCTGTTCCGCAGTTTCATTTTGCCTATCTGGGAATGTTCTAAAATTTTCATAGAGTTGTTTCCTCCTTTTATATATTTGAAATTCTGCTTGTTTTCTGCTTGTTGAAAAACCTTTACCTAGGTAATAAATTTTCTTACTACGGTAAGGATAACACATAGTTAAATAATTGTCAATCTTTTTTCCAAATATTTTTTAGTTTTTTAAAATACACTGGTTATCTCCGATACAAGGCCCCGGTCTCGGCTCTTTTTCTTATTCTTGAAAATTGATGTTTTTGTTGCTATGATAAGAAGACAAGTTCATGGAAGGGCGGAATTGCTCATATGGCCACCAAAGACAAGGTTTTTAGCACAGCAGTAGGACTGTTCATAGAAAAGGGATACAATAATGTCACAATAAATGATATATGTGATGCCTGCGAAATAACTAAACCAACTTTCTACTATCATTTTAAGTCAAAGCAGGATATCATTCTGCATTATTACGATCATGTTATTGAGAATCTTACACCGGTTTTGATTCAGATGCTGGATACTTCCAGTCATTGGGAGCAGATTCTTCTGCTCTTTGACAACCTGGTAGGGAATATAATGGAATTAGGCAGCGATATCAACAGTCAGCTGCTCATCATAAACCTCCAGGAAAATCAGAGAACCTTTGATCTGAGAAGGGATCTGGAAGAACTGGCAATAAAAATTATAGAAATGGCACAGGAAAAGAACCAGATTCGTAATAAGAATAATGCAAAGCAGCTGTATGAAGCAGCTGCCTACATGTTCACCGGCTATGAATTTATGTGGTGCGTTTTGAAAGGGGATTTTAACTGGAAAGAGAATTATTACCGTTCTCTGGAAGCCTTGTTCGATGTGGAGCCATCCTTAAGAAAGTACAGTTAGGATCACCTGCCTAAGTTTTCCCAATGGCTGTATGCTTCCTTAAGCTCTATAAGAGCACTGGATTTATCCTTTGTTAATACAGCACCCTGCAGACGAGCCAGGCTGGTAGTAAAGTAGTTGATTTCATCCCGTTCTACACTAAATTGAACTCTGCGTACAACTTTCTTCCATGCAGCCTCCAGATTTAGCGTCTCTGTTTCAACTGATTCCCAATTTTCGGCTTCTATACTTTTTATTATAGCTTCAATTGTTTGAGGGATGTTATCGTCTGTCCCCAATGGTTGTTTTAAATAGTCTCCGCTAAACATGACCATAATGAAAATAATCAATGTTACGACAGGGATTGCCATAACCAAAAATCTTTTCAAAATACCATCTCCTAGTAGGGTCCCTTGTAATCTCCGATATCGGTAATTTTCTTTATATGATCTTCATATTTGTCAACGTAGAGGCTGCCTGCGGGGTTTAAAGTTACGAGAAAGGCTTCAGACGGATCCTTTAATCCATGCTTTTTCAGCTCATCTGCCAGCCACTTTCTATCCTTGTTAAGCTGCCTTAAATTTTCCTCAATTATTATCCCATCGTATACTAATTCGGTACTAATGCCGGTTGCTTCAACTGCTATATTCATATCCTTTGGGGTTAAGTATTGATGCTCGGGTTTTTTTAATACCGACAGTTGGCCGTTGGGCTCCAGGATGGCAAAATCCACCTGCTGTAAATCGAAAACATCTTTATTTCTTAGCAGTTCCAGTATATCGGAAACCCTAAGCTGCATTTTCTTAAGGGCACTTTCCATTATCTTGCCATTCATGATTACTATGGTAGGCTCACCTTCAATATATTTTGCCGCATATCTCCATTTTAGTGTAATGAGTTGAAGTAAGAAACCTAAACCAGCCCAAGTAGCAAGTCCTACCCAATGCGGCCAGGCTCTGCTTGACAAATCGACAGTTAGTTCAGATGCGATAGAACCGATTGTAATGCCCAGCACATAGTCGAAGAATGTCAGCTGACTGATCTGTTCTTTTCCAAACAGTCTGGCAAAGATAAGAAGCGTAAAAAATCCAATTATACCTCTTACAATAACTACTAAGCCCTCTGACAACCCTCTATACCTCCAATAACTAGACGTTACATCTATTATTCGGCATAAAGCAGTTTTCATACTAACACAGAAACGAAACATCCTGCATAAATCATAGGCATATAAGCAGGTGCTTCTTCCTCCTCAAGAAATTTGTCGGGTTTTCAGTCTCGCTTTCAACTCTAACATGCCGCGCACAAAATCATTCTTGCCTCCTTGAGCCGGATGTCGTACCTTTTCGTGCTGAATACCCAGCCTGTTGAGGCTTTCAGCCGCTTTGTTGCCAATGGCAACCACCTTATTAATATTGAATAACTCTAATATTTGGAGGAGCGGCTTCTCGCCTAACAGTAGTTCCTTTTTTAGCGGCGGTCGGTTGCTTAATTCATTTTCCTTCTTATGCGGGTGAAAGGGAAATGAATTCCAGGACAACACCATAATATCTAGTTGTATCAAGGTCTCCCATATGATTGTTGCTGTTGCTTCCTTCATCAGCCTGTCTTTTTCGGCAGCCAACCTGTAACCGTTTTGCCTGCCGAACAGATTGAGCCCTTTCATATTGTTCATCAGCAGATGCTCGCTGGTAAAGGGGACGCCGGTAAGGCGGCAGCCTCTGTAGCCGGGTGCCTCTCCCACCAGCAGGATCTCAGGAGATATCCTTTTCATCTGTTGCAGATAAATATAAAGATTGCTCCTTCTTATTGCATTCTCCGCTTGTTCATATGAATATTGGTTGCACACATTAGGTGTGACTTCCATCGCTGCCAATTCTTCTACAAACGCTTTTATTTCCTTCATGATTCACCATCCTGAGTTCTATATGCCATGCTCCTGTGGATATAATTCATTTGTATATATTACTGCTCGCTTTATCATCTTTCTTAGTATATCAATATTAACATCATCTAGTTTGTTTATATAGACACAGGATTTTCCTGTTGTGTGTTTTCCGAAATCCTTTAATAATTGCCTGGTATCAGAATCTTCCGGAGCCAAGTATAAGCTTATCTTAGCTTTTCTTGGTGAAAAGCCGACATATGGAGCATCACCTTCATGTCCACTCTTATATCTATAATGGAATGAACCGAATCCAATGATGCTTGTTCCCCACATCTTTGCTTTATACCCAGTTGCTTCTTCAAATACTTCCAAGAGTTTATAGGCATCTTCCCTTTTCTTGGGCTGCTCTACATTCTCTATGAACTCTATAACACTGGCATCATTTTCCTTCATTTTTGGTTCGTACAATAAAAACTCTCCTCAATACTTAATTGTTAATATATAGATACCCGTATAAAGGGATTTACCACTTGATTAATCATATCATATTTGAGTCATCGGACCTGAGTCATCATATATTTACTATCCTGTCTATAAGCGTTCTTTTCTCCCTGACGATATAGTAAGTAGTAGTTGCCGGCACAACTCCATCAGCTTGTTAAAGTTTTGAAAGGATTTGCGGTTAGGCTCAACTTTGTTCATCAGGCTTTTCATCATGTTAAATCTCCTCCTCTGAATGATATTATTACTAAGTTGAATTTTGGCTGACTTAGTATGGCTCAAGTATAACAGAGGAGAAATCAAAAAGAGGGCAGCTCAACTACCCACTTTTTACATAAAATCAATGATACTTAAAATCAATTATATCGTCCATTTCATCCGTAGTTACATCCTACTCACCTATAATTTTGACCAATACCCTTTTCGATCTTTTTCCATCGAATTCACCGTAGAAGATCTGTTCCCAGGGGCCGAAGTCTAACCTTCCATTAGTGACCGCAACAACAACTTCTCTTCCCATAATAGTTCTCTTCAGATGGGCATCGGCATTATCTTCATATCCATTATGGGCATATTGGTCATAGGGTTTCTCCGGTGCCAGCTTTTCCAGGAATCTTTCAAAATCGCTGTGCAGACCGGATTCATCATCATTGATGAAAACACTGGAAGTAATATGCATGGCGTTGCATAACAGAAGCCCTTCCTTAATGCCGCTTTCCCTTAAGCATTCTTCAACCTGGGGCGTAATATTAATAAAGGCTCTCCTGGTTCTTGTACTGAAATACAATTCTTTTCTGTAGGATTTCATTGGTAATCTTCCTCCTTCTGTTTACCATATATCTTTTTTTGAATATCTCTATATTATCAATAAATCTTAATATTTTCCTCGTTCATAGAATCTTTTATATGCATACTACTGTTGCTCTAGTTCCGTTTCGATTTTGACAGCATCATATTTCCCGGGCATTATACCCAGTTCCCGCGTATTCGGGTTTCTTCCAAGCATTATCAGATACCAGGCTGTAAGCACAGTGCCTTTGCATATACTGGATATGCTGATCGCCCACCATACTCCGTTCAATCCCAGACTGGTGGATGACAAAAGCAGTGCTGCCGGGATTCTCAGGCCATTCAGGGTGATTCCCACTACGGAAGGAGGGATGGTTTTCCCCAATCCATTGAAAGCGCCTGCAGATGTTGATTCAATGCACATGAATAATTGGGACAGCCCCAGTATTCTAAGATAGACAATCCCGTACTTTATGGTCTCCTCTTCCGATATGAAGGCGGAAAACAAGGGCCTGGCAGCGAAGATCAAAAGTACAGTGGCTATTATTCCGATTACCGACATGATCGACATCCCGGCAAAATAACCTTTTACCACCCTGTCCCACTTTCCTGAGCCATAGTTTTGCCCCACAAAGGCGGCCATAGCAGTCTGAAAACCGCCTGCCGTCATCCAGGACAGGGACTCTATCTGCGAACCTACCTTCTGTACCGCTATGGGAATCGGCCCCCACTGGGAAATAATCCGCGTTATCACCATTGCAAATCCGGTGAACAATCCGCTTTGGAGGGCAGCGGGCAGCCCCAGTTTTACGATATGCCGGATATGAGACAAATCGGGAAGTTTTAAAAGATGTAAATCCGAAAAAAGCTCCTTTCTCTTTGCGGCGGTAATTATGAAGGTTAAGGTAACCACTGCCTGTGCCAATATTGTTGCAGTTGCAGCACCTGCCACCTCCAGTCTGGGAAAGGGGCCTATACCAAATATCAGCAGTGGATCCAGAATTATATTCATGATCAGCCCTATAGAATTAATCATAAAGGGTGTTCTGCTTTCACCGTACCCATTAAATATTGCGGAGAATATGGGGTTTATAAAATAGAATATAAGACCGGAGGATATAATCACCAGGTAAGTGATTGAATCATTGACAATATCCGCTTCTTTAAGGTTGAAAAAACCAATCAGGTATTTTCTGAAAATAATGAGAGTCGATGAATAGAGGACAGCCAGGAAAATTACAAGCTGAATGCAGTGTCTGATATATTTCCTTGTTCCCTCAGCATCCTTCCTGCCTGTCGATTGTGCAACTCCCACTTCCGCCCCGATTTTGGGTATCAGTATAAAGGCAGCCGCCAGCCAGACATAAAATCCGGCTGCCCCGACTGAAGCAACCGCCCTGGACCCGAGTCTGCCCACCCATAGCATGTCTGTCAGATTATATGCCATTTGGACAAAGGATGTCCCCATAATTGGGATGGCCAATCTGAACAATGCCTTTGGTATACTTCCCTGCGTTAAATTATTTTTACTATTCATATCCTGTTCCGTATTTTTCATTTACCCTCTTCCATTGTCCTGTATTGTAAAGTGCTGCCGGCAAGCTGCCGGTTATTTGTGATACGGTTCTCCCCTGGCAATACGAAATGCCCGGTAAATCTGCTCCAGCAGTATCAGCCTCATCAACTGATGGGGAAAGGTGAGTCTGGAGAAGGACAATAGCAGATCAGCCTGCCGGATGATCCCCTGATCCAAACCAAGGGAACCGCCTATCACAAAATCCAGTTGACTGCGGCCGGCGAGACCATAATCCTGAAGTACAGCTGAAAACTCCTCAGAACTATAGGATTTACCCTCTATGTCCAATATGACTTTTACGGCACCGTCACGAAAATGCCTGCTGATCCGGGCAGCCTCTTTTTCCTTTATAATGGCCTCTTCAGCCTGGGACAAGTTATCGGGAGCCTTCTCGTCCTCCACCTCGATAATCTCTATTCTCGCATATCGGCTGAGGCGTTTCATGTATTCCGAAATACCCTGAATCAGATATTTTTCCTTTATCTTACCTGCACATATAAGCCTTATATTCATTGTCTCTCTCGTTTCTGCTGCCTTAACAGGCATCTGTCTGCTAAATCGGTATGGGATGGATCATCTGGATTACTTCGAGTACAAGAAGAACAATAATAACTAAAATTGCCAGCACTACCGGTAATACAACCATCAGCCGGTTGCCCTTCTCCTTAACAGCAGTGCCTGCTGCCAGTTCTCTTCCTCTTCCCCTGGTAACGATATGGAAGCCTGCAAAACAGGCACCAAACAGCAGCAAAGCAAAAAATCCGGTGATTGCCCATGCAATGACCATCATGATAAGCTCATCACGGGGTATATCGGTAAATGAAGCGGGCATGCCTTCCAAATCAACAGGGAACAATTTGAACAGCATATTGGAAAGGAAGGCAAAGGTAACAGCGATGGCATTGTTTGTAAAGTGGAATATCATGCTTACCCATATGGAATTCGCCCGGTAGGCCACATAACAAAGCAGGATTCCCAATAAAATGATGGCAGGAATGGATACAATGCTCACATGCAGAAATGCAAAGAGGACACCGGTCAGCAGAATAGATGTGAGCCTTCCATACCTTTCATATCCCCTTTGTATAACCCCTCGAAAGAGTATTTCCTCCAAAACAGCAGGCATAACCGCGATAACACCTATAGCCATCAGGTAATGCCTCCCGCTTTCTATAGGCGGGATGGCCGTTTGCTGCGGTGTGCCGAATCGACTGAGGAATATAAGCCACAGCAGGTTAATAAAAACGATTACAAAGTATCCAAAAACCGCCATTCCCATGGACAGCAGAATCTCAGCCAGACTGATCTTCTGAAGCCTGAGAGTGTACTTGATGTCTTTTCTGAACCAAATCAGGTAGACCGCAGGCGGCAGGCCTATGGTTATCAGCTGAATCAAAAACATATAGATATAATAGCGATCGCCTTCCATGCTGATATACTGTGTCAAAAATGAAGACAGCAGCATAAGCAAAAGAACTGCCAGATACAGAATGCCGCCGGCTGCAGGTGTGGGAGTATTCGGCTTTTTCTGTACCTCTTCTTCAAATGATTGTACCATTATATCCTCCATAGTCATTCCTCCCTTCCCGATTATCATATCTTATTAATTATATTTCGTAAATAGGAAGCGCAGAATAAAGAACTGTTGACGGCAGCAGGTAATAAAGCTGATAAAAAAATCCCCCATTGAAAGGGGGATTTCTGTTGTTCAATCGGCCAATGGCACCGGACTGCGCTCCAGCTTTACGCTGAACTCCATTTCCTCTCCGTCCCTAATGACGACAACCGGTACCGTATCCCCCACATGATGCGAGTAAACAGCTGTTCTAAGCTCCAGCATCTTTGTTACAGGCCGGCCGGCCACCCTGATGACAATATCGTCCACCCTGATGCCGCTTTGATATGCCGGGCCCCGGGGATCCATATTGACAACATAAACACCGTCAATCAAGCCGTCGGTCTGTTTATAGTAATGGGCAATGGATTTGTCGTAACCCACTATGCCAATGTAAGGAGTTTCAAATCCTCCATCCTCCAGAAAGTGCTGTATAATGGGTTTGGCTGCATTGATGGGGATGGCAAAGCCTATTCCCTCTGCCGAAACCACCTTTACGGTGTTTATTCCGATAATCTGTCCGGCCAGGTTCACCAGCGGCCCGCCGCTGTTGCCAGGATTGATGGAGGCATCGGTCTGTATCAAATCTTCCATGAAGTTCAGGCCTCTTTCGGTCCCTACTTCCACGGTACGATCCAGGGCACTTATAATCCCTGCAGTAGTAGTGTGCTGAAACTGAAGCCCCAGCGGGGTGCCGATTGCAATAACAGGATCACCCACAATAAGTTGAGAACTGTCCCCCAGTTCAGCAGCAGGCAGATCAGCAGCCTTTATTTTAATCATGGCCAGATCCAGAGTGGGGTCGGTCCAAAGCACCCTTCCCTTAACCTCATCCCCATTGTGCAGAATCACAACAATCTCTGCCTCCGTTGAAACCGCTACATGGTCATTGGTCAGCACATAGCCTTCCGAACTGACGATAAAGCCGGAACCAATCCCTTCCACCAGCGATTCCGTCCCGAACTCATAGCTTCCCTTTCGGACATGGGTAGTGGAAATTCCCACTACGGAAGGACTGACCTTTTGCACAGCCCAGGCTATGGTGCCTGATTGCACAGGCTCTCTTACAGACTGAGGCTCAACAGAGTGCCGTGGGTATGGGGTTTCCCGGTACCGGTACTCTTTACCGTCACCGGAAGGTTCAAACATGCTGCAGGAAGACAAAAAAACCACTGCAGCAATAGCAATGATTTTAAAAATGATTTTAAATAGGTTATGGTGCAAGCCATTCCCTCCAGTCGATTCCCGTCATGGCCTGCTCCGGTCAGCCCTTTATCCGATATGATACAGATTGCTGGCGCGATCCCGGTAGGTCATATCCACTTGAATATCCTTGCCCGGCTGCACTCCATTGCTCACCAGAATATCGGTAACGGTCTGATATGCCAGCTGAGGGTAGTTGTTTTCCCGGCTCAGATGGGCAAGCAGAACATGGGTGACCCTGCCCTTAATCATTTCCAGCAATGCCAGACCCGAGTCCTTATTTGAAAGATGACCCTTTCTGCCCTGAATCCTTTTCTTTAAATGCATGGGATAGGGCCCGGCCATCAGCATATCCGTATCGTGATTGGCTTCCAAAATAACCAGATCCGAGTCCATAACGGTTTTAATAAGTTTGTTGTTAGTGTGCCCCAAATCAGTGATTATACTTACTTTTCTGTTTTGGTAATAGAGGCTGAAGCCAACGGGATCGGCTGCATCATGGGGAATCTTATAGGGCTGAATATTGACATCATCAATATAAAAGTCCATGTTGTTATAAAATATTCTTCTATTGTAAGGAGCCACCCGGCCGATTTTATCCTGCATGGCATTCCAGGTTTCTTCATTGGCGTATATGGGAATGTTCAGCATTCTGGACAAAACCCCTGCTCCTTTAATATGATCAGAATGCTCGTGGGTTATCAGGATACCCTTCAGCTCCCTGCTGTCTATGCCTATATGTCTAAGGGCAGAGATAATACTTTTGCCGGGCAGTCCGGCATCTACCAGTATATGCGTTTTTTCTGTTCCTATATAAGTTGAATTCCCGCTGCTCCCGCTGAAGAGCGAGCATACCTTAAAGTTCATTGTCGTCCCCCGGATTCTCTATAACATTCTGTAACATACTGTAACATGTTAATTCTATTATACTAAATTTCTTTTATCTGCCGCATGATGTCTGTTTATTACCCATCACGATGCTTTTCAATATCCATTTTATTATAATATATAAACCTGTAATATTCCACTTGTCTGAAAAACATTGCATTCTAAACATAAAAAATAAAAGATGCACAAGATGTAAAAATTTCATCAAAGCAGTCTGTTACAAAATTATCATATAATGGTATAATGAACCGTGTAGGTTGAGAATATCACAGTCGGTTATCAAAACATATCAAAAAAGTAGTGAATGCCTAAGGAGGACAATTATGAATTACGGTCAAAAAGCATTAGCCCTGCATGAGAAAGCGAAAGGTAAAATTGAAGTGCGATCAAAGGTGCCGGTAAATAACAGAGACGATCTGAGCACCGCCTACACCCCCGGTGTAGCAGAACCCTGCAGGCAGATCCACAAGAACCCGGAGGATGTGTACAGATATACCTCCCGCGGCAATATGGTAGCCGTGGTATCCGATGGTACGGCGGTTTTGGGCCTGGGCGATATCGGCCCGCTGGCAGCCATGCCGGTTATGGAGGGAAAGGCCGTTTTATTCAAAAGCTTTGCCAATGTGGATGCCTTTCCCGTCTGCCTGGACACCAAGGATGTGGACGAGATAGTGCGTACAGTGGAGATTCTGGCTCCTTCTTTCGGTGGCATAAATTTGGAAGATATTGCCGCCCCCCGCTGCTATAAGATAGAGGAGGAGCTGAAAAAGCGCCTGGATATTCCCGTATTTCATGATGATCAGCACGGCACGGCTGTGGTATGCAGCGCAGCTGTAATAAACGGAATGAAGATTCTTAAGAAGAATATAGAGGATATCAAGGTTGTCATAAACGGAATAGGCTCTGCCGGTTCTGCCATAGCCAGGCTGCTTCTGCATCTGGGTGTAAAACGCATGGTTCTTTGCGACAGGCATGGAATTTTATATCCCGGCAACCCGGTCAACGACTTTATGCAGGAAGACCTGGCCGCTAAAACCAATCCCGAGGGCACAAAAGGAAGCCTGGCAGATGCAATGAGAGGCGCGGATGTCTTTATCGGCGTTTCCGCACCAAATATTGTAACAGAGGAAATGATATGCTCCATGAATGAGGATTCCCTGGTTCTGGCCATGGCCAATCCCGATCCCGAAATAGATCCTGTACTGGCTAAAAAGGCCGGAGCCCGGATTGTGGGTACAGGCAGATCGGACTATCCCAATCAGGTAAACAATGTATTGGCTTTCCCCGGGATATTCCGGGGTGCCCTTGATGTACGGGCATCCGATATAAATGAGGAAATGAAAATTGCAGCGGCTTATGCCATTGCTTCCGTTATCCCCGATGATGAACTGAATGAGAACAATATCCTTCCCGGTGCCCTTGATGAAAGGGTAGCACCTGCCGTGGCATCCGCAGTCGCAGAAGCTGCCCGGAAAAGCGGCGTAGCCCGGTTATAGGAGGGCACTTTTCCTTTTTGCAGTAAGTTCTCTGAACTCTTCATCCAGAGCCTGATAGTCCGGCGTTCCCGGCTCAGTTTCGCTTAATCTGCTCAGCACTGCAGATATGCGATTCTCCAGCAGCATGCGTTCTTCCTCCGGAGTCAGGCTCTTTTCTGTCTTTTGGGGTCCTTTTGCTCTTTCTGCCCTGTTCAAATGTTCCTGTTTCTTTAAGTATTCCTCCAGGCCGTGTTCCACCCGTTTAATTCTTCTTTCATCAAAAATCAGCAGCTTGCTGCAGATTTTCTCCAACATATATCTGTCATGGGTGACAAGCAGTATGGTACCCTCATAGTCCTGCAGGGCGTCCTCCAATTGTTCCCTTGTGTATAGATCCAGATGATTTGTAGGCTCATCAAGTATCAGCATATCATATTCACTAACCAGAAGATTGGCCAGCTTGAGCTTTGTTCGTTCCCCCATGCTCAGATTCTTAAGAGGCTGATGCAAAAGCAGTTCATTCAGTCCCAGGTTGGCCAGCATGGTCCGTATTCTGCCCTGCTCCTTTCTGCCGGATACTTCAAACAGATCAAGGGCCCTCTTCTCCTTCTTAAGCTCAAGTACATCCTGGCTGACATATCCTATCTTTATCGAAGGAGACACAAAAAGCCTGCCTTCCACCTTTTCCATTCCGAGGACAGCTCTTACCAATGTGGTTTTACCACAGCCATTGGGCCCATATATGCCCATTCTTTCCCCCCGCTGCAGATAAAAGCTGCTTTCCTCAAACAGAACCTTTTCTCCGAAGCTTTTTCGTATTTCATAGGCCTCCAGGATCCTTCTTCCATGGGCATCCTTCTGACTGAATTCAAAGGAAATAAGAGGCTCTTCCCCGGGTCTTTCTGCTCCTTCACTTCTCATCTTCTCCAGCCGCTTCACAGCGGACTTAACCTGCCTGTCCATCTTCTTTGCCTTAACCCGGAAATATTCCTTTGTACCCATTTTGTTACCGCTTTTGGCACCCTTTTTTGTCGACTCCCTGTGAGCCTTGCCCGCCCAGGCCTTAAGCCTTCTTATCTCCTGTTCCAGTTTTTCCTCCTGTTTTTTCTGGACTTCATAGGCGTGAAGCCGGGATTCGTATCGTTTTTTCTTCTCATTGCGGTAAAACGTATAGCTGCCCTTGTACTCATGAATCACACCGTTTTCAATCTCAAGAATGCGATTCACCGTTTTGTCCAGGAAGTAGCGATCATGGGATATGACAAGAATTGTTCCCGGATAACCCTTCAGTTCATCTATGAGCCATTGTACTCCCTGAATATCCAGGTGATTTGTGGGTTCATCCAGAATCAGGAGTCCGGGCTTGGCTGACCAGATATGGGCCAGGGCCAGCTTGGTCCTTTCGCCTCCGCTCAAGGCCTCAAAGCGTTCATCAGCCCACTGATGCACCTTTTCCGTGCCCAGTTCGCTGGAAAGGTGAAGAAATTCCTTTGCCTGATTAAACACGTCCTGCTCCCGGCATAGCTCATGCAGCAGTTCAGCGGTATAGAAAACCGACTGCCGCAGATATCCGATTTCCACATCCTTTCTGTGCCAGCGAACTTCACCCTCATCAGCCTTCAGGTTTCCTGCGATTATGTTTGCAAGGGTGGTTTTACCTGCCCCGTTTTTTCCCACCAGCCCTGTCCTTTCGCCTTCCTCCAGGTCCAGGGTGACGGATTTCAGTACCTCATTTATTCCAAAATTCTTTTTTATATCTATGCATTGAAGCAGCAGCATATAAAGATCACTCCTTCATGGCAATTCAGCACCCCGCTTTTGTCAGCACTGCTTGCTTCAGCGTCAGGTTCTGCGGGAGCTGTTTTTGCAAAACAAAAGAACTGCTAATGAACAAATGTCCAATAACAGTTCTGTCTCAAAGGAATAAAAAAGCAGATGAAGAAAATTAGATACTGTATGACAATTGTCCCTTAGCTGGTGATTGACGCATAATAAAAAAGCACCGCAACAAAGACATACAATACATTATGTATGCCTTAAGCGCACCGCAGTCTGCTTGCCCACTGCACATGCATCAATCAGATATTTTGATTATCCGGCTAAGAAACAAATCCTCATTTCTTTCTCCTTTTCTCCTGTTTTACGTATTATGTTGTCAATCCAATGGCTGTCTTAAGCTTCCTTTAACCACAAAATAATGAATAAAAAACCATTGCATAACCGATTGCATGACCAATGCCAGTCTAAGAACTCATTCTACCTTACGGCTATATTGGATGAGATAACCTTCAAAAGATTCTCTCCGTCCTTCAATCTCCTTATATCAGCCCCGATTGCTGACAGCTTCTTTTCTATTTTTTCGTAGCCCCGATCTATATAGTGAATATTTTCCACCTCTGTAACTCCCTGTGCAGTCAGCCCGGCTATAATAAGCGCCGCTCCTGCTCTCAGGTCCGTAGCGGACACCAGGGCTCCTGTGAGAGCGTCTACTCCCTCAACGATGGCCACCCTGTCCTCCACCTTGATATTGGCCCCCATTCTGCGAAGCTCCTCCACATGGCGGAAACGGTGGTCAAAAAGGCTCTCTGTTATGATACTGGTACCTTTGGCAATGCTGCACAGAACTGATATGGGCTGCTGCAGATCCGTCGGGAATCCGGGGTATGGCAGAGTTTTTATGTTGACCTTTCTGGGCTTTCTGATTCCTCTAACCCTGATATAGTCGTCCCCTTCAATTACCTCCATACCCATTTCCAGCAGTTTGGCAGTAGTGGATTCCAGATGCTTGGGAATGACATCGGCGACTACAACGTCTCCACCGGTGGCCGCAGCTGCTATCATAAAGGTGCCTGCCTCAATCTGATCGGGAATGATGGTGTATTCGCAGCCGTTCATTCTGTCCACACCTTTGATCCGGATGGTATCGGTGCCTGCACCTTTTACACGTGCTCCCATGGTATTGAGAAAGTTGGCCACATCCACCACATGAGGCTCCTTGGCTGCATTGACGATGGTAGTGGAACCCTCAGCCCTTACAGCAGCAAGCATGATATTGATGGTAGCGCCAACGCTGACAACGTCCAGATAAATCTCGTTTCCAACCAGCCTGTCTGCCCTGGCCTTAACCACTCCATGCTCAATATCCACCTTAGCACCAAGTGCTTCAAAACCCTTAATGTGCTGGTCAATTGGCCGGGCGCCGATTTCACAGCCTCCGGGCAGGGGGATTTCAGCCTCGCCGAATTTTCCGAGCAGTACCCCCAGCAGATAATAGGAGGCCCGCATCCTCTTCGCCATATCATATGGTGCCTTATTGCAGGTCACTGAAGAACCGTCAATAACGGCACAGCCTCCGCTGTTTAAAGAAACCTTGGCACCAACCTCTTCCAGTATGTCTGCCAGTATGATTACATCGTCTATATAGGGTATGTTGTAGATGGTACAAGGTTCATCTGCCAGAAGAACAGCAGGCATAATTGCCACAGCTGCGTTTTTTGCCCCTCCTATATGAACTGTTCCGGCAAGCGGTTTCCCACCTGATATATGAAATTTCTCCAAAAGCGTGCCCCAGCCTGGTGACTAAGGGCTTCACCTCCTGTATTCATTTGTCAGCCAATGCTTTTTGCATTTTATGCTGCAATTCCAATAAAGATTGCAGGTTTTTATGTGGTTATTATAACATGCCTGTTTTACATTTGCATTAAGAAAGTATATCATTCCGGCTTTTTCTACTTATTTTTCGCATTCAAATGTAAAATTTGCATTACACTCATCATGATGAGTAAAGCCCGCAGCGGACGCCGCGGGCTCTTTCCTTCATTGCTGCCGTTATCAGAAAGGCGGTAACTATCATAGTAAAGCTTTATGGGAGATAACTGAGAGGGTTCTTGGGATTCCCATTTATGCGTACCTCAAAGTGCAGGTGGGAACCTGTGCTGTTTCCGGTACTTCCCATATAACCAATCAACTGCCCTCTGGAAACTGATTTCCCTTTGGAAACAGCTATTTTACTCAGGTGAGCATAATAGGTTACCATACCGCCGCCGTGGTCTATTTGAATCAGGTTGCCGTAACCGCCTTGCCTGCCGGTGAATATCACTTTACCCGATTCGGCTGCATAAATTGGAGTTCCCTTGGAATTGGCAAGATCGATTCCCTTATGAAGCCTGCCCCAGCGCTTTCCAAATCTGGATGTCAACCTGCCTTTTGTAGGCCAGGTCAGCCTGCCGCTTCCTCTGGATACTGAAGCCGGAGCCGCCTTTGTTCCCTTCTTTACAATTTTGTTGACCGGTTCCTTAATAACTTCCTCAGAGAGTACTTCCTTTTCCTTTTGAATTCCGTTTACCTTTATAAGACGGGCCTTTACCATGGCTGTGCCTTCCTTGCCCTGCCTTACAACCTTGGTCTGGTAGGTATACATGGAGCTGTCCTTCTGGGTTTCGGTTTGATAGGGAATGGATTTTTCATATTCCACTATCTCGCTGGTTACTACATTAAGCAGGTGCTTCGGATAGGAAAGCCTGATGGTTTGTCCCAGTTGCAGGCGATCAGGATCCAGGTCTGAATTCATTTCCTTAAGCTCCATATAATTTACCTGGTAAGCTTTGGCAATGGACCAGAAGGTATCCCCTTTCTTTATGGTGTATTCCTCCACCGTTTCCTGTGCTTCCTGTACTTTGGCCATTACAGCCTCCACGCTCTGAATCTCGGCAAAAGGTACATATACTGTATCAACTCTGATTTCTTCCTCAAAGCCAACTTCTTCCACGGAGCCTGCATCATCCGAGACTGCATCGTCCGCAGCAGCATCTACAGCAGCATCTACAGCATCATCCATATAAGGAGCCTTGACCTGGTCCAGCAGCTTTTCTGTATCTTCCTCGGTCTTAAAAATCCCTATTTCTTCATCATCAGCATAAAGGGCATATGCCTTTACAAGTATTTCTGAGTATTTCCGTAAGGCTTCCTCCAGTTCATCCTTGGTGGACAACTGCTCGGGTGAAACAGTGACCTTTTCGAAGACAGGCTTGTGCTTCAGAGAAACCTCTATGCCGTAAAGCGTTTCTGCATCCTTCAGGACTTCATCCATTATGCAAAGCGCCGATGCCGGAGCAGAAACCAGTCCTGCTTCCTTTCCGTTCAGGAGCACTCTGTGTGCCGTGACAACGGATGCGATTGTTTCTTCCGTTTCCGCGGTGGCTTCCTCGATATTTCCTATCATGCCCGTGGTCAGAAAAAGCCCCAGCAGGAGCAGAACGCTCAGCTGCCTGATGCCTGTACTGAGAAAGCTTGTCCTAAAGACCCTGGACCAAACCGGATGCTTAACAACAGAACGGCCAATATCCGAAGCTTTCGATATGCTTTTTTTCCAAACAGAATATTTTTTGAGAGAATGAACAATAGAACGGGCAATATTCGATATTTTCGATATGCTGCTTTTCCAAACGGTTTGTATGGCTGCATAAAAGCCTGAATTTAAAATTTTGTTAAAGAACTTGTCCAGGTCGGGACGGCGGAAGAAACTCATTACCTTAATACTCCTTTTGATCTCTGACTTTTGTTTCTCACTTCTATTATACTTGTACCAGTTAAAATTATTACGAAATTGTTACAATTTTATTTATTCGACGTCGTATTTAAAAATCCTTCTTTAATAAAAAATTAATTTATTTTAATATTTACCGATTTTGGTAAATTATTCATATTCTTTTGCCTGATCATACAGCCATTGATCAAAATGCGGCTGCCAGTCCTGTTCCGTTACCTGATTAAAGGCCCTGATTAAGTCCATTTTGCCCGCATTTTGAAACCGGTGTCTGTGAAAATATATCCTTATAGCCTTATAAAACAGCTCATCTCCCATTTCTTCCCGCAGTGAGTGAAAGAGCATGGCTCCTTTTCCGTAAACCAGAAGATCATAATGCAGCCAGTCACTAAACTCATAGGCAGGGCGATGGATAGTTTCATCCACCTGCCCGTCCTCGTAATAGACCTTCAGATATCTGTACTTTCCTTTTCCAATCAGACTGTCATATACTTCTTCTTCTTTTTCTCTGCCATAGCGATGGCCATAGTAGAGAACAGTTGAATACTCAGTCAATCCTTCATCCATCCAGGCATCCCGGATCTGATCGCTGCCTACCAGGCCGTACCACCATTGATGAGCGGTCTCGTGTACGGTTACCAGCTCAAGATAATCCCCTTCCTCTTTTTTATACAAATTGCTGTCCATCATAATCAAATTGGGATATTCCATGCCTCCGATAAAAAAATCCGCCTCCACAACCGAAAACCTGGGATAAGGATATTCGCCGAAAACATCATTAAAATATGAAAGGGCTTCTGCAGCGTAGTCCAGTGCCTTTTGCCCGGCTTCCGGTGTAAAGTAATAGGAAACAACCCTTGTTCTGCCCACCTTCCTTGATGCTGTCTGATATGCCTTTCCGGCCAGCCAGGCAAAGTCGCGGACGGCCGGGGCATCAATTTCCCAGGTAACATGACTACCATCCCCCTTTTTCCTTCTGACCTCACCTGTTGCGGCAATAACAAAGTCTGCCGGTGCAGTGATCGTAACATGATAATTGGCAGCATCACTGTAAAAAGGATCTCCTATGGCATAATAGGGATCCAGATTCCATCCCTTCTGATCATATACACAGGCATGAGGGTACCAGTTGACCAGCTTGTACATTTTGTCACCATGCCCGAACCGGCCCAGGCAATAGGGTATTTTTACTATATACTCCATTTCAATAATCGTTTTTCCGCCTGGATCCAGGCTGCCCTCAAGGGGCAGCATCAGGATATTTTCGCTGTATCCACCTGTGACAAAGGGGACTTCCTTTCCATTCAGCCTGACTTGAATCATATCCAGTGAACCCGGGGAAAAACCGCCGGGATATGCCAGGCTCATATTACGCTTTTCAAATACAGGCTTATTTTCATAAAGATATGCATTGGGGTGCAGATGGAAATAAAGATGAGTGAGCCGGTCTTCTGACCGATTTATATATTCCGTCTTCTGATAACATTCAAGTGTTTTTGCGTCAGGATCAAACTCCGCCTGAATATAATACTGATTAAGCCCCCTGCCGGCTCGAACCAGAAGCGAAGGGGTATAAAACCGGGACAGAAGCTCATGCCAGCCTGTGCAAGATAAGCCGGCCAGCAGCAGGGTGATAATCAATATGCCTGTTAATAAAAATTTGGCATGTCTTTTCAAGAAGACTTTCATTAGAACACATCCCTGATTTGAAATGGTCTCCGGCTGGGAGACCTTATACAATCTATATGCAGATGCATTCCGGTCTATTATAGATTAGAAAACAGAAGTACAGGGCATGCGCCGGGAATCTTCCTTAAGTAAGCCGGAAGGGCCACTACTTAAATGGTCCCAACCAGCAGTGATAGTGAAGCAAATTGCCTAGTCGATCCTCCTGCGAGGCCGATCATCTGCGGCACCTGCTACGGCGGGAACTGCAACAAGGCGGTTTTGCAGCAGTCTCAGGGTAATAAATAACACCATTTTTTCCTCTATTCTGTGGAATCTTTTTTCCTCAAAGGGCGTGACATAATTCTTGTCCCTGGGAGGTTCCGGCATGAGCTGCTCATCGAATTCTACTATGCGGGCACTTATCAGATCGCAGAAGGGCAGCTCATTAAAGAATTCCGTGGATATCTGGTTGTGTTCTCTCAAATCCCCGGATTGAAGTTCATCCTTTTCTGAGAAGTCAGGATGATGAATCTCCTCTCTCTTCAGATACTGAAACTCGGTGGAGGTGTTTTGCACCGGCTGCACCGGAGCCAGGCCGTTAAAGGTTACCGGTGTGGTGCAGTTAAAGGGAATGTCAACCGTGGCATGCCTGATATCGCCGGCAAAACCCTCTGCATTGGAGGTTGAACGGGTGGCGTACTCTATATTCTTGCGGATAAAGCCTTTTATAAAGAGTATATTCGTATCCTGTATCAGCAGGCACTGAGTGATCTTGAGATGCTTTCTGATTCGCTTGATTTCATAGGCATACTCCGGCAGAGTGACTACCGAGTTTACGTGAGCCTGCACGGTAAGTTGGGCCAGTACAACCGGTACTCTGGCGACAGAACCGGAGCCGTAAGCAGATATTGGAACCGGTGTATTCTCACAGTTGTCCGTAACCAGACTGGTTACATCCACCCTGGCTGACCTGACCCTGGCCTTGCCATCTGCCTTATCGACACCTGAAAATGCTTTTTTGTCCACTGAGTTGATAATCTCTATTTTGGAATTGTTGTAGCGCACATAAGGCATATAACTGTCTGCTCCTTTCATGGGAAATTAGATATGCATTTATATATTTACTAATATATACCATTGCATATCTAATAATATTATATTCTCACCATGATTCAATGTGCACTTACAAAAGCCCAAAATATATCAGTTCTCTATTAGTACCCTGACTGCTTCCATATGCTCATCACTTCCGAATATCTGCCTTGCCTCCTCCAGACTGTATGACTGTATGTCCATAAGCCTTTGCTTTGCTTTTATCACCCGCATCAGGGAATCATCAATGCGCTTTTCAGATATTACGCCGGTCTCAACACCTTCCTTCAAAGCCTCCAATACATCCAGCTGTACCCTAAGAGTATGGCCGACCGCAAAAATATCCACACCTGCCAGGAACGAGGCAACTACCGCATCTTTCCTGTCATCGCCCTGGGGATATCCCAGCATTTCTATATCATCTGTTATTATCAATCCCTTATATCCCATTTGCTCCCTGAGCAGTTCCTGCATAAACACAACAGACATACTGGCCGGCAGAGCAGACGGATCTATTTGGGGATATGCCAGATGCCCCACCATTATCATATCGATTCCGGCTTCTATCATGGCCATAAAGGGGACAGCATCCTTCTGCTTCCATTCTTCCAGTGAAATATCAATAACGGGCATATTCTTATGCGAGTCCACTGCGGTGCCCCCATGGCCCGGGAAATGCTTGGCACAACCCTGGACTCCTGATTCCCTCAGCCCCTGAAAAAAAGCTCTGCCGTGCCTGGCAACCATATCCGCCGTACTTCCATAGCTTCTCTTCAGCATGAACTCATTGTCAGGATTATCCACAATATCCACTACCGGAGCAAAATCCAGATTAGCCCCTGCTGCAGCCATTTCCCTGCCAATCACCCAGCCGGTTGCCCGGGTCAGAGAGACATCATCAAAGCTGCCCACCTTTCTTGCATCCGGAATGGGGGTTTTCCCCGAAGGAAGACGGGTCACCGTGCCTCCCTCCTCATCCAGTGCAATCCAAAGGGGAAGAGGGCTTTTTTGGTTATACTCCCTTAGCCTGCCTGTAATCTGATGAAGTTCTTCAAAGGTATCAAAGTTTCTGCGAAATAATACGATGCCTCCAACCTTATGATCCCTTATCATGGTTTCAGCCTGCTCATCGCTGGAATATCCCACAAGCAGCAACTGGCCGATTTTCTGCTCCAATGTCATGGAAGCCAGTATTTCCCTGTATTCACTTTCCGAGTCAGGCCTTGGATCAGGCTCCATGTCACCGGTATCTGCGGGGGCAGAAGTCTCCTCTGCCGGTTCCTCTGTTTCCCGGGGGGCTGCTGATGGAGATGGAGCCGGTTCTTTATTGTCCTGGCCGGTATGCGGAACACAGGCCGGCAAGGACAAGAGGATTGAAAAAGACAAAATAAGGGCCAGGAGTACACTGAAATAAGATCTTCTGTATCTGAAAATCATGGAGTTTCTCCTTTCGATCTCAAAAACATGATGATAGCAGCAAAAAATTAAGGAATTACATATATACAGCTCAAAAGGGCTGTAATGCCTAATAAACATTATACGTAAAATGCAAGGTCTTAACCATAATTTCTCATTTAATTATTGCAGCTTATAGGCATCTGATAATTAACAAATTTCAATTGACACTATATATAGTATGTGCTACCATATATTCATCTACATATTGTGTTTTGTGCAAGTTAAGCGAGCTGTGAAACATATGCATAATTTCAGGAGTTCCAACTTGCGGATTCTCTTGTCTGAGACTGTATCATTTTCTCATAATGACAGCCCGGATTCAAGAAGCAAATGAAAGATGTTCAAAAAAATGACACCCAAGACAAAAGAAAAATCAAAAAGTTGAATACAGAAAGGAAAAACCACCTATGATTACCAAGATTCGAAAACGTGATGGCCGTGAAGTGCCCTTTAATATTGAAAAGATAGCGAATGCCATATTCAAGGCAGCAGGTGCTGCAGGCGGAGATGACTATGACACAGCCCTGTCCCTTGCAGAAAAAGTTGTTCAATACATTGAACTGGTCATGGACAGAAAGGTGCCCACTGTGGAAGAAATCCAGGATGCCGTGGAAAAGGTTCTGATTGAAAACGGGCATGCCAGAACCGCCAAGAAGTATATCCTCTACCGGGCAGAAAGAACCCGCGTAAGGGAAATGAACACCAGACTGATGAAGATTTATGAAGGGCTGACCTTTCTTGATGCCAAAGACAACGACCTTAAACGGGAGAATGCCAATATCAACGGCGATTCTGCCATGGGCACAATGCTGAAATACGGATCGGAAGGTGCCAAGCAGTTCAACAACCTGTACATATTGAAACCGGAGCATTCTGCAGCGCACAAAGATGGAGACATTCATATTCATGATATGGATTTTTTAACACTTACCACCACCTGCTGCCAGATTGACATTGAGAAGCTGTTTACAGGAGGTTTTTCCACCGGTCACGGATACTTAAGGGAACCCAATGATATCAGCAGCTATGCTGCTCTTGCCTGCATAGCCATACAGTCCAATCAAAACGATCAGCACGGCGGACAGAGTATACCCAACTTTGATTACGGCATGGCACCCGGCGTTGCCAAAACCTTTGCCCGTCTGTACAGGCAGAATCTGACCAAAGCCCTGGAATTACTGACCGAAATAAAGAATGCATCAGAAGCTGTCCAACAAATGACGGAATACATCCGTACAGAGTACAATCTTTTTCCCTCCCTGTCGGATATGACTGAGTATCAGAAACCGGAAAGAGAATGGCTCTCACGCTTTGCAGCAGATAATACTTTGCTTGAAAGGATACAAGGGTTTGCATCACAAAACGCCGAAAAGGAAACAGATCGCCGTACCTATCAGGCGATGGAAGCATTTGTCCATAACCTTAATACCATGCACAGCCGGGCAGGGGCACAGATTCCCTTCAGCTCCATCAACTATGGAACAGATACCTCACCGGAAGGAAGGATGGTAAGCAAAAATCTGCTGCTGGCAACGGAGGCAGGCCTGGGCAATGGAGAAACCCCGATTTTTCCCATACATATTTTCAAAGTCAAGGAGGGCATCAACTATAATCCAGGAGATCCAAACTATGATATGTTCCAACTCGCCTGCAGGGTCAGCGCAAAAAGACTTTTTCCCAATTTCTCTTTTCTGGATGCGCCCTTTAACCTTAGCTATTACCGCCCTGGCAATCCCGATACGGAAATTGCCTATATGGGCTGCCGCACACGAGTCATCGGCAATGTATACGATCCGTCCAGGGAAATAGTATCCGGCAGGGGAAACCTGAGCTTTACATCCGTGAACCTTCCCAGGCTGGGAATAAAAAGCAGCGGAAATGTTGAGGCTTTTTTTCAGGAGCTGGACAGGATCATTGATCTGGTTATCAATCAGCTGTGGGAGCGCTATGAGATACAGGCAGGGAAAAAGGTGAAGAATTTTCCCTTTCTCATGGGACAGGGCGTCTGGCTGGACTCGGAAAAGCTGGGGCCTGAAGATGAGGTACGGGAAGTGCTTAGGCACGGTACCCTCACTATGGGATTCATCGGCCTGGCAGAATGCCTGAAGGCCTTAATCGGCAAACATCACGGGGAGTCCGGGGAGGCACAGGAACTTGGTCTTGCCATAGTCAGGCATATGCGAAGACGAATGGATGAAGCCGGCAGGAAATACAAGATGAATTTCACCCTGATTGCAACTCCGGCGGAAGGTCTGGCCGGCCGGTTTGTTGAAATGGACCGTGCGAAATTTGGCAGCATAGAAGGTGTGACAGACAGAGAATACTATACCAACAGCTTCCATATACCGGTTTACTATAAGCTCAGCGCCTTTGATAAAATCAGACTGGAAGCACCTTATCATGAGCTGACCAACGCAGGGCACATCACCTATGTGGAGCTGGACGGAGATCCGCTTAATAACCTGAGCGCATTTGAGAAGATCATCCGGGCAATGAAGGAAGCCGGAGTAGGATATGGATCCATTAACCATCCGGTTGATCGGGATCCGGTCTGCGGATATACCGGAATAATAGGTGATACCTGTCCGGCCTGCGGCAGGGAGGAAAAGGATGAGAAATTTGAGCGAATCCGAAGGATAACCGGTTACCTGGCCGGCACTCTGGATCGCTTCAACAACGCCAAAAAAGCTGAAGTAAGAGACAGGGTGAGCCACCTATGACCTTAATGACAAGCACACCAGCTGTGACAGGCAGCTCAGCCGGTATCATACGGATTGCAGGCATAGAACCGGAATCCATAGTAGACGGACCCGGCATCCGTTATGTAGTATTTGCCCAGGGCTGCCGGCATCGCTGTCCGGGGTGTCATAATCCCCACACTCACTCCTTTGATGGAGGCAGGCTTGTTGAGATCGACGCCATCATTCAGGAGATTAAAAGCAATCCCCTGCTGGACGGCATCACCTTAAGCGGCGGAGAACCCTTTGAGCAGGCAGCTGCATTTTCCAAGCTTGTCCGGCGTGTAAGGGAAATGAATCTGGATGTAATCGTCTATACCGGCTATACCTATGAGCAGCTCATGGATGGAATCCATGCCCGGCCTGACTGGAGCAGTCTGCTGGATGGGGCAGACCTTCTGATAGACGGGCCTTTTCAGCAGGATAAAAAAAGCCTTCTGCTTAAATTCAGAGGCTCATCCAATCAGCGCATCATCGATATGAAGAAGACAAGGATATTAAATAAAATAGTACCGGCGGAGATTTAACTCCGCCGGTTCATCCATCAGGTTTTACTCGGTGAAGGCAGTTTTATAGAACTTCAGGCTGCCGCCCAATCCTTCCTTTCTGCTCTTTATGCATCTGCCAATTACCCTTATCCTGTTATCTGCCACTGTTTTCAATACAGTTTCATAGCGGCATCGGTTTTCTTCCTCTATGCTGGATATTATGGCTAATATCCGGTCCATTTTGGCAAGGTCGGAATAAGTCAGCTGCCTGTCCAGCAGAATTGTATCCTGAGTCACCCTGGCCGGATATCCCTGAATGACATTTTTCAGCCTTGGCAGTGTAATGTCATAGCAGATATTGCTTTCATTGTTGGTACAAAGAATAAACCGCCTCTTGCCGCCGTCCGCCTTATTAAGTTCCAAAACAGCCTCACCGGTGGAACCGGATCCGGCAAAGAAATCCAGCACGACTCCGTCTTTTTTCTCGTTCATGCCACCCAGTTCAAATACCTTCAGCAGGAAGGAAACCGGCTTTTTACCGCGGAAATCAACCCCTCCTTCATAGCCGGCTGTATTGAACTCCCGGACGAAGTCCAGGTAATTGGGATAGGGCAGCTCTATTGTTTCCTTTCTGTTCAGCGGAACCCCCTGAAAATAATCCCCGTTAACCTTGGAGGAGGATGAAGGCATCAGAAAATATCTGTATCCATGACTGTCATTTCCGATATCAGGCACCTTGATAAGACAGCCCCTTTTTTCTTCCTGGAGGGCTGAAAGGTATTGCATGTAAAACCTTCCGCTGGAGTTCCCCTCTTTAATGCTTCCTCTTATGCAGATTTTCTTAAACAGCCGCACATCCGGCTGCCTCCTTATGATTCTGTATTCACCCGGCCTGAATACCTGGACGGTTTTGTCACCGCATTTCATGGTTACGGATGGGGCAGCCAGCTCCTCTATTTCATATACATATAAATCGTTGGATGTGTTGTCCCGTTTTCTCTTTACTGTCTTGTGCTGATCGCTTTTGCGATACATCAGCAGATATTCCACAACTTCGTGAAAATCCTTATCCATCTTCAGTATGCGCTCTTCATGCCTGACCTTAACAGTAAACATGGTCATGTAATTCTCCGGTCCGAATACCTCGTCACACAGGAGTTTCAGCTGGGAGAGTTCCTCTTCGTTAATTGATATGAAGATAACGCCGTCGGACTTAAGCAGCTCCCGGCAGGCCATCAGCCGCTTATACATAAAGGAAAGCCACCTGGAGTGGCTGTATTCATCTTCCTTTTCGACATACCGGTCTTTGTATATAAAGTCCCGACTGCCGGTATTGTACGGCGGATCAATATAAATAAGATCAATTTGATTTGGATAAGTTTGATTAAGGCATACCAGCGCGTGATAATTATCCCCTTCGATCAGGATGTTGCACCGGTCCTCGCTGTCTTCAGAATCATCTGAAGATACAATGTCATACTCCGGTATATGCTTAAGTACAGGCAGCTTCTCAGCTGTAAGCAGCTCGAATTCCTCCGTTTTATCCTCCCATATCAGCCCATACCGCATTTCTTTCTGACTCGCCCGTATTTTATTTATCAGGGGAATCCTGGAAAATAAGGCCCCCGAACCTGCGGAGGCCTCTGAACTTGCGGAGGTTCCGGAACCCTCAAGTTTCCCGGATGGATGCTCAGCACTGATATCTCTCACCATTACCACCTTTGCACCTGAAATGCTGCATAATTATCACATCATTATTACTTAAAAATAAGCCATGTGGCTATTCTGAAATAGGCAAGCAATGACAAGGCGTCAACAATGGTTGTAATCATGGGAGCAGCCATGATAGCCGGATCCAGTTTAATTTTCTTCGCCAGGATAGGCAGTGAACTGCCCACAACCTTAGCCAGTACAATAGTCAGAAACAAGCTGATACTGATTGTTATGGCAACTGCAATATCCGTTTTCTCAAACCAATACACCCTTAAAAAGTTAACCGCTGAAAGGATAATGCCCACCATCAGACCAACCCTGAGCTCCTTCCAAATCACCATTCCGATATTCCGTATATGAATCTCTTCCAATGCCAGACCGCGGATGATCATGGTTGCAGACTGGGAACCTGCATTTCCTGCAGAGTCCATCAGCATAGGTATAAAAGCCGCCAGAACAACGACTGAGGACAGCACTTCCTCGTAATGTTTAATAATGGTTCCCGTAAAGGTTGCTGAAATCATCAGAATCAGCAGCCAGACAATTCTGTTTTTAGCCAGTCTGGTAACCCTGGTTTTCAGATATTCTTCTTCAGAGGGCTGAATGGCTGCCATCACCTGAAAGTCCTCTGTGTTTTCCTGCTCAATAATATCAACGATATCGTCAATTGTTATGATGCCCACCAGCCTGTTTTCGTGATCCACCACCGGCATGGCAAGCAGATCATACTTTCTGAACAGGTTGGAAATCTCTTCCTGATCCGTATGGGTATCTATGGAGATGAAGTTGGTCTCCATAATATCTCCTATTCTTGTAGAGCCGTCATTCAGCAGCAGCTGCCGAATGGGAATTACCCCTTCCAGCTTCCTGTTTTGATCCATCACATAGCAGATATTAATGGTTTCCTTGTCCAGGCCGATACTTCTGATACGCTGTATGGCCTGCTCCACCGTCATTTCCTTTTTCAGATCCACATATTCAATTGTCATCAGGCTGCCGGCCGAGTAGTCCGGGTATCTCAGAAACTGGTTAATAAGCTTTCTTCTGTCCTCACTGACATTTCTGAGAATTTTCTTTACTACATTAGCCGGCATTTCCTCCAGGATATCCACCGTGTCATCCATAAACATGTTGCTGATTATATTCTGGATTTCCTTGTCCGTAATGGACTCAATGATGTATTGCTGCTGCTCGGTGGACATATAGGAGAACACTTCAACGGAGATCTCCTTTGGCAGCAAGCGGAATACAATAAGGGTTTTTTCCTCCTCCAATTCATCCAGAAGCTGTGCAATATCGACAACGTTAAGCTCAATGATTTCCTCTCGTATCCTTGAAAACTTTCCCTCCTGGATGCATGTTTCAACGAAAGAGATCATGTCGTTCATGTCAAGCCCTCCTTATAAGGAGCACCTGCTGCACGAAGTGACAGTCCGGGCTCCTTTACTGTATTGAATTGTATTATTACTACTTTGTCCAGGCACAGGACCGGAGTCCAAAACCATCACCACCCTTCACCCTTTCATTAAAATCTTGTAAACTACTCTAATTATACCCAATTATTATATGGCTGTACAATATTATGTTTCCAAAAAATCACCCTGCATGGTTTTGCAGGGGTAATCATCTGCCGCAAGCCCGCAGATGAACAGTATCCATTTGCAGCGCTTTTTTACTGATCCATTGACTGATCCAAAAACTCTTCATATGTTAATCCGCTCTTGTATACCTCAGTGGCTAATTCTACGCCCAAATACCTTAAATGCCATGGCTCATACATAAAACCGGTTATATCTTCCTTTCCTTTGGGAAACCGTATTATGAAGCCGTATTTGTGGGCATTTTCCGCTGCCCATTTCCCTTCAGCCGTCCGGCCGAAGGATGTTGTCAGTTTATATTTTACGCTTTTTGATGTTATATCCACAGCCAGGCCGGTCTGATGCTCGCTTTCCCCTGCATTGGCACTTATCCGGGAAGCCTTTTTAACACTTCCCCGTTTTCTGACATTACTCTGGAATATAGCCTTTTGATCATTATAACTCCTGTAGCCGGACTGGACATACAATTTATGTCCAGCCTTCAAAGCATGCCTGAACATTTCTTCCAAAGCAGCAGCTGCTTCTTCCCTTAATAATCTGTAATTGGCCCTGGGCGAAAAAGGAACATCAGGCACAACAAGATTAGATGGTGCATAAGAAGCCGGCAACACGTGGATTCTGTTAACCAAAACATCTATAGCTTCAGGATTTTCTTCAGCAGTGTTTACCTTCGGCTTATTGCTGTTATCCGGTATGCTCTCCTCAATATTTTCTATGTTTACATTTTCCTCACTGTATTCCATGTTTTCATATTCAGCCGATTCATTGGAAACAGCGTCTTCTTCCGGTTCCCATTGCATGCTCAAACCTCCAATAAAGGTCTGAGGTATATTTCCCCTATGTCCGAGCTCTGCTATCTCCGCCGTAATAGGATCCCGCATATCTGAGAGCATTGCACATGACCCAGTACCTGCTTGTGAATCAGATTCTTGCGGCATTTCCGAAGTTTTTTCAGCAGTAATTTCCTCTTGCCTGGCAGTGAGTTCATCACCATTTAAAAAACCCGTTCCAATCACGCAGGACAAAAGTGCAATATTAAAAACTATCCAAATTTGGTTTCTCCAGACCTTTTTTATGGAGTTTCTTATCATTCGGTACTTCACTCGCTTTTGTGCTAAGTATAACGCAGAGTCAATATAATCATTATGATATATCAATTCATTTGGTTTTACAACATTTTTAGGCTAGGCATCAAAGCAACCGGCGCATGGTGTGTCTGACTATATTATAATACAATCACAACAAATTAGTTGAAAAACTTGAGAGATTTTGTAAAGTTTTGAACCTTGGTCCGCAGCATATAGTTATTAAGCACCGTATCATTTTCACCTCTGGTTATCAAAGGGATGAGAAGGGGTTTATAGAGTTTCCTTAGAATAGACTTGATTTACATATTATTGAAAATAGTGTAAAATAATATTTATCAATTACTGCCAAGTATATTTTATCATATGAAGGTGCTGTCACATAAATTGCTTGTGTTCAGTGATAAGTGGTACGAAAGGCAGTCCATCGGGAAGGCGGGGTAGGGGTATGCGAATTGGGGAAATTTGGCCGTTCTTGCTTCCGGGGCTCTTGCTTCAGTTATTGATGCAAATCCTATGCATTGTGGAGAGCGTGAGAAAAGATAAACGAAATACCTTGCATCGCATCCTGTATATCTTATCCATTGCCTTTTTCGGCCTGGCCGCCATTGCATTTTATCTGCTCCGTGCTGAAAAAACGCCGCCCAGGGATACCACTGATGCTGAAGTGGAAAGGGCTAACCACCTCACAATCAAGGGCATTTTCTTTCTTCTTCTGATTGCCTATCAAGTGATGGGACTGCATATGCTGGCGGAGAATGCCGGCACTCCAGTGTATAACCCTTTGCTCTGGCTGCTGACCATCTCTTTTCTTATTATGCTCCTCTACAATCTGCTTCCCGAAACAAAGCGGCTCATAAGCGAACCCATTCTGCCCATGCTGCAGCTTATCTTGTGTATTCCTATTCAATATCTGGATGTATCGGGGGACAACCTGTTTCTTTCCATCATTGCAGGCTTCAGCGCAATCAATCACGCATCGCTGCCCCGGGCCAGGGTATATGGAATCGGTGCCCTGGGTGCTTATCTTCTGGGCAGTACAGCAAGAACAGTGTCTTTATCCCAAAGCGCAGATATGAGCGATCTTGTTCGCTATTTCTTCGTCAACACGATTGTGGTCCTTCTTGCCCTGCTGGCCTTTTACACATTAAAAAAACAGATGATTACAAGCGTTAGATTGGAATCCGCCATTCGCACGGTCCATGAGCAATCCGAAAAACTGAAAGGTTTAGCCGTAGTCGAAGAACGAAACCGCATCGCTGCCGAGATGCACGATACAGTGGGCCATACGCTGACCGCTGCTGTACTGGCATTGGAAGCGGCAGAGGGGCTTGTATCGGAGCCGCAGGCAGCGCAAAAACTGCATCAGGGAAAGGAACAGGTACGGCGCGGACTTTCGGAGCTTCGCGCTTCCGTCAGACTGGTCCGGGCGGGAAGCGAAACAGATTTTGCCGCTGCCCTCAGTCAGCTTGTACAGGAAATCCGTTCTGATACCGGACTCGATATTCATATAGTTATGGAATCAGAGATTGCCTTACCTCCGCTCCAAGCAGGCATTCTGCTTTCAGTGGTGAAGGAGTGTGCAACCAATGCGATCAGGCATGGGCATGCAACCGGAGCGGATATCCTTATCGGCGAGCATAACGGTCAGCTGCGGTTTGCCTTTACCGATAACGGCTTTGGAACTGATGCCATAAAATCCGGTTCAGGGCTGTCCATCATGCAGGAGCGTATACAAAGCGTGGGCGGGACCCTGGAATTAGAAAGTGCGCCGGGGGAAGGATTCACCATCAGCCTTATGATCCCCGTTGTACAAGGAAAGAAGGATGCCGAATGAATAAGATCACTGTTCTATTGGCGGATGACCAAACCATCATCCGGGACGGACTGCGCGCCCTCCTTGATGCAAATCCTGATATTTGCGTGGTTGCCGAAGCAAGGAACGGTATTGAGGCTTATGAACAAACCAGCATCCATCACCCGCAGGTGGTTCTCATGGATATTCGTATGCCCAATATGGGAGGTGTGGAGGCAACGCGCCTGATAAAGCAGGATTTCCCCGAAACGGCGATTTTGATATTAACAACCTTTGATGACGATGAATCCATTCTTGGTGCCATCACCCATGGTGCCTCGGGGTATCTGCTCAAAGACATCAGCGGGGCGAAACTGTCTGAAGCCATTCGTGATGCCGTGCGGGGCATGGTCATTTTACCGGGGAACATCGCCGCAAAGATCACAAAACATATCAGCATAAAAAGAAGGCCTGAAGCATCCCTTTCGGACTTTACCCAGCGGGAACAGGATATCATTCATCTGCTGATGCAGGGGAAAAGCAATCAGGAAATCGCACAGACACTTTTTCTAAGTGT
>DUOA01000087.1 GCA_012839095.1 Clostridiales bacterium | reverse complement strand
GAATATATAACTAATAAATCAAAGACATAGATTAAAGGCACGCAATAATTCAGTAGAGTGCTTCTTTTGCTTTCAATCTTATTCATTTACAACAACTGTCAAACCGGACTTAAATTTCACAATGAACTCAAATGATTGAAACCACATCCAAATATTGTTATAATAAAATATGACTAATGCTATTTGAGACTAAATTTGTTTATATAGGAGGTTGCCATGCCACTCTCAGAAAAGTTTGTCCGGGGGCAGCTTGAAATTCTCAAGCCCGTCATCACTGGCACCTCTTTGCAAGCCGTGCGTCTCGGCCAAAATGCTCTGGGTGCGCTGGCGGCAAAAAGATTCAGGCGAAAAGTAACTGTAGAGATTCTGGAATTAGGCGGATTTCGTGCCGCATGGATAACTACAAAAAAGCAAAGGGCAAATCAAGTAATTCTTTATCTGCATGGAGGTGGCTATGTCGCAGGAGGCATAGACTATGCCAAAGGATACGGCTCTGTGCTGGCAGCACAGAATGGCATAGCCGTATTCTGCCCGGCATACAGACTTGCTCCAGAACATCCATTTCCCGCGGCACTTGATGATGCCATGACAGCATACAGATATCTGTTAGATCAAGGATATCGAAGCTCACAGATTGTCCTGTGCGGTGAGAGTGCCGGAGGAGGCCTTGTGTTTTCGCTTTGCCTGCAGTGCAAGGCCGCGGGTATTCCGCCTCCATGCGGCATTGTGGCCATTTCACCTTGGACAGACCTTACTTTATCCGGCCGGTCATATGAGAAAAACCGGGAATGCGATCCGTCAATGACGATAGAGCGTCTGCAATATTATGTGTCCTGCTACACAGATGATGTTAAAAATCCTTTGGCATCACCGCTGTTCGGAGATTTGACAGGATTCCCTCCCGTGCTTATTTTTGCGGGCGGAGACGAGATAATGCTCGATGATGCAGTCGCAATGCATCAAAAGCTGTGTGACGCCGGAAACCAGTCGGAACTTGTAGTTTCACCGGAAATGTGGCATGTATATATACTCTATGGATTAAAGGAAAAAAAATCAGATGCTGAGAAGATTACACGTTTTATAGAGAAGGTACTATATGAAAAAGACCAAACTACGCTGGATGAAATTAGATAACGCAGCTAAAATATATCCTGCTGCAAAACGGCGCAATTGGAGTAATGTGTTCAGGCTTTCTGCGACACTGACAGAAACTGTTGACCCTTACGTGCTGCAAAATGTGTTGGATAATGTGGTCAAACGTTTTCCATCCATTTCTGCCCGCATCCGCCGCGGTATGTTCTGGTATTATCTCGAAGAACTGCCGAAGGCACCGCGAATACAAATGGAAGCCTGCCACCCTTTAGCTCCTATGCCTTTTCATATGATACGCAAATGCGCATTCAGGGTACTTTACTATGAAAACCGGATTGCTATTGAATTATTTCATGCACTAACCGATGGAAACGGTGCAATGGTATTTTTAAAAACCCTTCTTTCGGAATACCTTAAAGCAAAGTACAACATTGCCGTCACCCCAGGCTATGGTGTGCTCGATTGTGAAGAAGATCCGCGGGAGGAAGAACTGGAGGACAGCTTCCTTGTTCATGCGGGAGATGTCAAACAGAGCCGACGTGACGTGAGTGCCTATAGACTGCGCGGCATGCGGGAACCTGACGGATATATTAATGTTATTACCGGGATGCTTGATGTAAGAGAAATCCTGGCGATGGCAAAGTCCTATAAAGTCAGCCTTACTGTGTTCTTGTCGGCAGTATTGATTCAATCTATCATAGAGATGCAGGAAGCTGCAGTGCCTGACATAAAAAAAAGAAAACCTGTCAAAATTCTTATTCCTGTTGATCTAAGGCGTATCTATGCCAGTGAATCACTGCGTAATTTTGTGCTGTATGTCACTCCCGGTGTCAACCCTAAACTCGGCACATTTACACTTGAGGAGATCATGCAGTCAATCCATCACCAAATGGGGGTTGAACTTACCGATAAGCAAATGAAGATGAAAATCGCAAAAAATGTGGCGGATGAACTGAATCCCGTGTTGCGCTTCACCCCTCTTTTCTTGAAGAACATAGCCATGAAACTGGTGTACAACGCAATCGGTGAAACCAAATCCTGTCTTACCTTATCCAATCTCGGTGCCATTAAGCTGCCCGATGAGATGATTCCATATATCAAGAGAATGGATTTCATTTTGGGTACGCAGGCAACCAGGCCAAACAACTGTGGTGTTCTCTCCTACGGCGATAAAATGTATATCAATTTTACGCGTAATATCAAAGAGTCAACCTTAGAGCGAATTTTCTTCACAAAATTGCGATCCATGGGACTGCATGTCGCAGTTGAAAGCAACAGTAGATCAAAAAGATAGTTAATTCGTTATTGCACGAAACGAGGTGAAGTGTTATGGCTTTCTGCATCAAATGCGGAGTTGAGTTATCGGACACTGAGGAAAGTTGTCCCTTATGCAACACAATTGTTTTCCACCCTGATATAAAAAGAGCTCAGCCAAAGCCGCTCTATCCTCCGACTGAAGTTTTTTCTGAAACTCCAATGAATAAAAGTGGTACTCTGTTTATTTTAACTACCTTGTGCATAATAGCAGTTGTGGTAACCCTTCTCAGTAATTTCAGTATAAATGGCGGTTTAACCTGGTCACATTATGTCTGGAGCGGCATTGTCATGCTATATATCATTGTAGTGCTCCCCATCTGGTTTCGCAGACCAAATCCGGTTATTTTTGTTGCAACGGACTACGCAGCCCTTACATTATACCTTTGGTTTATCTGCTATTTAACTGGTGGCACATGGTTTTTAACCTTCGCTCTACCTGTTGTCGGATTGAATGCCATTTTGGTCATCACGATGATTGTGCTGATTCGCTATGTAAGGCATGGCATTTTGTATATACTTGGCGGTGGTTTAATTGTAAGCGGAATATTCATGCTGCTGACAGAATACCTCATCAACTATACCTTTGAAATTCGTGAGCCGTTCCGGTTGATTTGGTCGATTTATCCTTTCGCTGCCTTTTTTATAATAGGTGTTGCACTAATAATTATTGCAATTAATCGCCCATTAAGGGAGTCGCTTCGTAAAAAATTTTTTGTTTAATTTTAAGCACTTCGCCAGCATGGGGAGGCGGCTTTACGCCCGATCTGGGAAGCGGTCATTTGTTATGGCTGTTCATGCAACAACGGAATGGAGGCCCAGCAAACCTAAGTAAAACAGAGGAAAATTGCCATACCTCCTGTAAACGCATCGGCTAACAGTTTAAAATGGTGTGTCTTTGTAGATGCTGCTGAACTTAAGTGCTCTATGGGGACATGCTTTTATGCAGTCGCCGCAGCGAACGCATTCCGGGTTGTTAGGCGTGTCGAAAGGATGGATATCCACCTTGCAGGCACTTGTGCATATGCCGCAGCGTGTACATTTGCTTGAATCCACCCTCAGTCCGATAAGGGAGATCCTGTTGAACAGTGCGTATATGGCACCTAGCGGGCATAGAAAACGGCAGAAGGGACGATAGATTATCACTGCTGACATAATCACAAAA
Organism: Clostridiales bacterium; assembly: GCA_012839095.1. Taxonomy (GTDB): domain Bacteria; phylum Bacillota; class Clostridia; order Caldicoprobacterales; family DTU083; genus DUOA01. The sequence continues at coordinate 700 of DUOA01000087.1, read as the reverse complement.
GCGAGCAATATCATCTTCCAGTAGTAGAGCCAGCCAATAGAATGCTGCAGCGATTCATTCAATGCAACAAGTGGTATGCCCGCCTCCAGTGTGCCCGCGGGGCATATGTATTTGCAGAACGCAGGTATCGTCACGCCTTTTTGCAGGGAAGACAGGGCGGGGAGAAGCAGCACAAATACGGCAAGTATCATGTATTTGCCATATTTAAGCACACCAAACACTGGTTTTTTGCGCAGCTTTGGAGAGGGAACTTTTTGCAGCATCTCCTGCACAAGTCCGAACGGGCACATCCAGCCGCAGATAAACCGTCCGAAAAGAGCGCCAACGAATATCAATAAGCCTGCGACATAAAGGCTTATTTTATATTTCACTGCACCGATGGAGGACTGCAGTGAGCCGATGGGGCAAGAACCCACCGCACCAGGACACGAATAGCAATTTAGGCCCGGTACACATACTTTTTTCAGTTTGCCTTGATATATGCGCCCAGTAACGAAGCCCTTCAGATGAATGTTATATAGCAGCGCTGTCAGCGCCTGAATAATTCGCCTAACCAATACCTATACACTCCAGACATGTTGAGTGCGTAGTATTGATAACAAAGCTGTAAGCATTTATTTAGCGGGTTTCCGGAATTACATCCAAGTTGTCTACTTAACATAAAGGGCCAAAATACGTACACGGAAACATATCGATGAGG
>DUOA01000009.1 GCA_012839095.1 Clostridiales bacterium | reverse complement strand
TATTTCTCATCGTATGAGCTCCTCCATATTCTGTGACAGGATTCTTCTGCTTCAGGACGGAAAAATTGCTGCCTATGACAGCCATGACAATCTGATGAAGGGCCATAATCTTTACCGTGATTTGTTTGAGGCTCAGGCGAAAAACTATAGAAATTGAAGAATTATGGCTGAAATTTCTGTTTTCTCTTTAAATGTATATACTTATTATGGTATATTGAAGTCATAATGTGAGACAGCTTTAATGACCAGAGACAGCCCTTACTACTTAAGATGGGAGTATGCTTATGGAAAAACTGATTCAGAAAACTGACAGAAGAGCTCGTTATTCATGGTATCTGTATGACTTCGGCAATTCTGCCTATGCTGCCATTATTCTGCTCGCAGTATATTCAACATACTTTAAGAACGTTGTAGTAGGCGGCGCAGAAGGTACACGTCTATGGGGTATTTCAGTCGGCATTGCTGCCATCCTGGTAGCCTTCATGTCTCCGGTATTCGGCACGATTGCCGATTTTACCAAATCGAAAAAGAAGCTGCTGCTGATCTTCACCATGATATCAATTGTATTTACCGCCTTGTTGTTCTTTGTAAGAGAAGGTCATGTATTCACCGGCATGCTGTTCTTCATTTTGGCAGAGATTGGCTATCGGGGTGCTCAGGTATTTTATGATGCTCTTTTGTCTGATGTTTCCACACCTGAATCCATTGGCACGGTTTCCGGCAATGGCTGGGCCCTGGGGATGTTTGGCGGCATTGCAGCCTTGCTTATCGTCCTTCTGCCCATTCAGCTGATTGGAGATCAGATGATTCCCTATGCATTTTTAATTACTGCCATCGTATTCCTGCTGGCTGCTGTTCCAACCTTCATTTGGGTTAAGGAAAAGCGTGAGCCTGAGCAGATTCCGGAAGACAGGAATGTTGCTGTCATTGCCTTTGAAAAACTGGCTCATACCTTCCGTTCTGTGAAGCAGCACAAGGAATTCATCAAATATGCAATATCCTTCCTGGTCTATAACGATGGTATCATGATGCTGATGGATTTTGCCGCCATTATCGGGGCTACGCTATTTGGAATGGAACAGACAGCACTTATATTGTTCGTTATTCTTATCCATTTATCGGGGGCCTTTGGAGCACTTTTGTTTGGCAAGGTTGCCGATAAAAGGAGCAGCAAGGAAGCTGTTCTCATATCCCTGGCAATCTTAATAGTCTCCGTTACAGGACTGTTTTTTATCAAGGATATCGTCTGGTTTTTTGTAATAGGGTTTTTTGCCGGTTTCTCCCTGTCCGGTGTACAGGCAGTCAGCCGTTCCATGGTCAATCAGCTTGCACCGGCGGAACAGGTGGCCGAGTTTCACGGATTCCTGTCAGTTGCCGGAAGAACCTCGACTTTTGTCGGACCACTGGTATTCAGCTTTGTTTCCTATCGTATGCACAACTGGTATACCAATCGTGGTATAGAATCAACACTGGCGGAGCAATACGGGCTTCTCTGGGCAATCGGATCCATCGTTGCCTTCCTTGTGGTGGGCATGTTTCTTCTGCTCTTTGTAAAGCGTATTTCAAACAAGAATATAGCGAAAGATTAACTGAATACCAAATTTCATAAAAAAAATTAGCGGCCTGGAATGATCACCGGGCCGCTGATTTATATTTAACAATTCTTTCAAATCCATAATAGTATCCTTAAATACAGGAAGCTTGTCAGTTGGCCGGACCTTTAATTAGTAAAGAAAGCAAAATAATTATTGACAAACGATAATTGTCTGCTATACTTTAATTATCGTTAAACAATAATAT
>DUOA01000086.1 GCA_012839095.1 Clostridiales bacterium | reverse complement strand
ACATATCCCTGAGGCACCGCCTTGTTTCTTTTGTATAATCCACGATTGCCCGATATTGTTACGATGCCAAACTTTTTTTCGTTCAGATCATTGAAAGTATAATTCAGCAGTTTTGAAGCTATGCCTCTTCCCTGATACTCGGGATGAGTGCAAACAGAACCCATGCTGGCCATGCTGATCTTATGACCATATATTATGGCCTCATTGAGCTTCGTGCATATAATGGAGACTATTTTCCCGTCACTTATGGCTGTATAAATTGCATCTGTATTTTCCCCGCTGAACATAGTCGGAAACTGCCATCCCATAGTCGGTTCATGTCCCTGTATGACTCTGAACACATAATTCGATAAATTAATGATCTCATTCAGTTCATCAGGTCTGGCCTTTCTGATTTCCAACACGATAAGACTGCCCCTTTCCTTTGGTTTTGTCATTTATTTCTGATTCGTTATCCAATTTGAAACAAAAGCTATGAGGATGTAGGTTCAGGAACTCATAAGTTCCGGTTGTTATGTGACTCCAATTATAGGCATCCTTTATTTGCTTGTCAAGAAAAAGTCAAATGGGATGATTTTAGTTATTGTTTTGTTTTTCCCTAATTCATCAGAGCATATTTAATAATCCAATATAAATGAACAACGATTATCAAAGCATAAGCCAAATAGGCAGCTCCGTAATAGGCAGCTGCAAGTACGGGGCTGATTTTTCCGGATTTAATTATACGGACAGGCAGGCATATAACAAGGGCTGCCATCAACATTCGAATAGCCAGCCCTGCAATAAAAGGCAGTTCAAAAAGCCAAACCATAAGAGGATTGGCCTCCTCTATGACGCCGGCAGGTATACCCAGGTAGGTTAAGATGTAATCGGTCATGAATAAGACAAAGAGTTTCAAGTTGATTTCACCCGGAATTAGTATGCCCAAAAAAACTGGCTCAATCTTTTACATTTAACAGTAAAAAAGATTTGGCCAGAATTGATACTTGTTTAGCTCTGCTTCCAATTTATTGCATAAGTCCAATCGTTGTCCTTACAGAATCTAAACTATTTCAGACAACTTGGGAATAGACGGAGCAGCTCCTTTACGGGAAACCGAGATTGCAGAAGCCTTTGCTGCAAGTTCCAGGGCATCCTTTACAGCACTTCCCTTTAAATAAGCTGCCAGGAAGAAGCCGGTAAAGGTATCCCCTGCGGCAGTGGTATCCACTGCTTTCGCCGGATAAGCCGGTTGGAATATTCTCTCACCCCGATGGCCGTAGAGTGCTCCCTGTTCTCCCAGGGTAAGTACGATATGAGCATTCTGGTATTTCTCCATTAATGCGGAAAGGATTTCATCCGGTTCTGATAGATCACTCAACATGCTGCCTTCAATTTCGTTTACTAAAAATACATCTACCAGATGTAAAGGATAATGCTTAACTTCTTCCTGAATGGGCGAGGGATTGAATACTATCTTCATACCTTGCTTATGTGCCTTTTCCATAATTAAAGAGGTGTTGGCAACTTCATTTTGTAATAGCAGGTATTCGCCCTGATTAAATTGACCAATCACTTCCTGTATAAAGTCCCCAGTAACATCAAGGTTGTCATCTGCGAAGAACAAAATTGAATTTTGTCCGCTGCTATCAACCTGTATAACAGTGTGAGAGGAGTCACCTTCCACCATTTTAATCAGATCGGTATTTACACCTGCACCACGCAGAGCGTCCAGAAGCATGGTTCCATCCTGACCTATTATACCGGCATGGTACACTTCAGCTTCTGCATGAGCTAAGGCAATAGACTGATTCAGGCCTTTGCCGCCGCAAAACACCTGTCTGTCTTTAGCACGCAGGGTTTCTCCGGGTTTGACTATGCTATCTACTGAATAAACATAGTCGATATTCAACGATCCAAAGTTCAATATTCTCATGTATTCACCTCAGCAATTATTAAAACTACAAACTGCATCACATTTTCAGATGCAGTAAGCAAAGATTAAGAAATAACCAATTTTTATTATTCGAGAAAACTCCAGAAATCCCTTTTTTTATTCGAATTTTCCGTTTGCTGATAAGATAGTCAGGGTTTGGAAAGTAATCAAGCAAGGTGTACAAATAACTGTACAAATAAAAACAAGGATTTCGACCGAACGCTGAAACCCTTGGTATTGGTGCCGAAGACCGGAATCGAACCGGTACGATTCTTTCGAATCGCAGGATTTTAAGTCCTGTGCGTCTGCCTGTTCCGCCACTTCGGCATATATATATATTTAACTTCGGACACTATAGTCTCATAAATAAAATGGAGGCGGCACCCAGATTTGAACTGGGGGTAAAGGATTTGCAGTCCTCTGCCTTACCACTTGGCTATGCCGCCTCAGAATGGAGCGGAAGACGGGATTCGAACCCGCGACATTCGCCTTGGCAAGGCGACGCTCTACCACTGAGCCACTCCCGCTTACTTAATGATGGATATCAGAAATCGGATACAGACGTCAGATATAAGCCGGGCCTACGTCGGCATCACTCAAATCCGACTGATAACTTCTGACTTCTAACATCTGATTTGGTGCCTCGGGGCGGAATCGAACCACCGACACGTAGATTTTCAGTCTACTGCTCTACCGACTGAGCTACCGAGGCGAAAACCAAATGGCGACCCGGAAGGGGCTCGAACCCTCGACCTCCAGCGTGACAGGCTGGCATTCTAACCATCTGAACTACCGGGCCACAATGGTGGGAACAATTGGGCTCGAACCAATGACCCCCTGCTTGTAAGGCAGGTGCTCTCCCAGCTGAGCTATGCTCCCACATTCGTTGCTGATTTTCAGCGACAAATAAGATTATAGTACAGCTTTTGCAGAAAGTCAACCGTTTGTTTCCTGCAAAATATATTTTTGCCGGGCAATTGTTAACTATTCTGCTTTGCCTTGCTATCTCCTTTTTCGCAGCTCACCATATATTTCTTCCAGGGTTATTCCCTGGTCTGCCAGCAATACAATCAGGTGATACAGCAAGTCCGAAACTTCATAAATTACCTCACCCCGGGAACGGTTTTTGGAGGCAATAATAACCTCGGCTGATTCCTCTCCAACCTTTTTCAGAATCTTGTCCAGACCCTTTTCAAAAAGATAATTGGTATATGAACCTTCCCTGGGATTGTTTTTTCGATCCATTACTACCTGATAGAGTTCTTTCAGTATAGTTACATTGCCCTGATAGACCTCGTCCGGCTGGAAAACTGTCCCGCCTTCCTCCATTATACCACAATGATCATCAATTTTATTATGGAAACAGGAGAAATGACCGGTATGGCAGGCAGCAACGGTCTGCTTTACCTTAAGCAGCAGCGCATCCTTGTCGCAGTCAAAGTACGCCTCCTGAATCGACTGGATATGCCCGGAAGTTTCGCCCTTCATCCAAAGCTTGCTTCTGCTCCTGCTCCAGAAATGAATTCTGCCTGTCTGAAGGCTCTTTTCCACCGCTTCCCTGTTCATATAGCCCAGCATCAGTACCTTACCGGTTTCTGCATCCTGTATGATGGCAGGTATCAATCCATTGTCATCAAATTTTATTTGTTCCCATGGTATGCTCAATTCTCAGCTCTCCATTTCAACAGGTATTCCCCTGTCCCGTAAATATTGTTTGACATCCATTACCGTAAGCTCCCCATAATGAAAGAGGGAGGCCGCCAAAACAGCACTGGCACCGCCTTCTGTAACAGCCTTGGCAAAGTGTTCCAAGCTTCCTGCTCCTCCTGATGCAATCACGGGAATTTTGACTGCCTGTGCTACCGCTCTGGTAAGAGGAATATCATAGCCGTCCTTTGTGCCGTCTGTGTTCATGCTGGTCAGAAGGATTTCTCCGGCTCCCAGCGCTTCTGCTTCTATTGCCCATTCAACAGCATCTCTACCGGTATTCTCCTTTCCTCCGCTTACATATACATCATAGCCGCCGTCTCCCCGGCTCTTTGCATCGATAGCCACTACAAGGCATTCGCTGCCGAACCTTTCTGCTGCCTTGGAAATTAACCCGGGCTGTCTCAGGGCGGATGAATTAATTGAAACTTTACAGGCACCTGCATCCAAAACAGCTTCCATGTCTGCAAGATCCCGTATGCCTCCCCCCACTGTGAACGGAATCGAAACCTGCCTTGCAGTTCGCTTTACCAGGTCCAGCATAGTTCCCCTGTTCTCCCGGGTTGCTAAAATATCAAGAAAAACAAGCTCATCAGCCCCGGATCTGCTGTATGCAGCAGCTATTTCCACCGGATCGCCCGCATCCTTTATGTTTACAAAGTTGACGCCTTTTACCACGCGTCCTCCGGCTATGTCCAGACAGGGTATTACCCTTATCGGTTTCATCCTGTTTCCTCCCCTATATTCTGAGCGTATCTGCCAGCTTAATTGCACCGGTATACAAGGCCTTGCCCACTATTGCACCAACCGCTCCGGTATCTTTTATCTGCCGCAGATCCTCCAAACAGCTGATCCCTCCGGAGGCAACTATATTCAGTCCGGTCTTTTCTATCATTTCTCTTGTCTCTGCCAGGTTGGGACCGCTCAGCATTCCATCCTTGGCAATGTCAGTATAAATAACGGTATTAATTCCCATCCCCTTAATCCTGCGTCCCAGTTCAACTGCAGAAATCTCCGTCTTTTCAACCCAGCCCCTGGTGGCTGCTTTGCCTTTCACTGCATCGATTCCCACAACAATCCTGCTGCCATACCTATCTGCTGCCTGTTGAAGCAGGTCTTCATCCTCGACTGCAGCAGTGCCCAGAATAACTCTTTGGATTCCATACAGTTCCAGCATGCGCCTGATTTTTTCCATGGAGCGGATGCCGCCTCCCAGTTGGATTGGAATGGAGACGGCCTTTGCCATGTCTTTAATTATATTCTCATTGGGAGAAAGACCTTCAAAGGCCCCGTCCAAGTCAACTACATGGAGGTATCGGGCCCCCTGTTCTTCCCATTCTGATGCCATTTTAACCGGATCGGTTCCGTACACTGTTTCATCCTCTGCCCGGCCCTGCACCAATCGGACGCACCTGCCGCCCTTTATATCAATTGCAGGAAAGATTATCATTTTCTCATCCCTTCTGTCAGATAATGCCGCAGCTATATCATGCAAAACATCAGCAGTATTACATCAGTCATTCTGCTGATCGCAACAGCCCTTATCCTAATCCAGCAATCCTTTTGTGGAAGGTATACCCTTCCATTGGCCGTTTCTGTCCACTGCCTGCCGGAAGCTTCTGCCCAGAGCTTTGAATACGGCCTCAATCATATGATGGGTATTCCTGCCGTATAAAACCCGAATATGCAGGGTAGTCCCGCTATGTACCGAAAATGCCCGGAAAAACTCCTCCAGCAGCTGGGTGTCAAAATCTCCCGCCATGGGTGCCAAAGCAGGTAATTCCATATGGAGATATGGCCGTCCGCTGATGTCCAGGCTGACCATGGCCAGCGCTTCATCCATCGGAACAAAGGCAGTTCCGTATCTTTGTATGTCCTTTTTGTCGCCGAGTGCCTCTTGTAAGGCTTTGCCCAGAACAATGCCCACATCCTCCACGGTATGATGACCGTCTACCTCCAGATCACCCTTTGCCTCTATCCGCAGATCAAAGCCGCCATGAGCAGCAAAAAGAGCAAGCATGTGATCAAAGAAACCGATCCCGGTACTGCAGTCTGCTGCGCCCTTCCCGTCCAAATTAATGGTGACGGCTGCATGAGTCTCTCTGCTTGTCCTCTGTACACTGCCGGTTCGATTCATGACCAACCCTCCTCATCTGCCAGAACCTCTGCCAGACTTTGAATAATGAATTTATTGTCCTCTTCCCGGCCTATGGTAATTCGCAGATGATTATGAAGCACAGGATCGTTCCCGAAATGCCTGACCAGAATTCCCTTCTTCAGGAGCCCCCGAAATACTGCGAGACCATTTTTTACCCTGAAGAGAATAAAATTCGCCCGGGATGGATAAGGTTCTACTCCGCGCAGGCCAACCAGAGCATTATACAACCATTCTCTGGCTCTTATCGTTTTACTGACCCTATCTTCCATTATCTCCGGATAAGCCAGCAGCAGCTCAGCTGCCCTTTGAGAAAAGCTGTTGACGTTATAGGGGGGCTTAACCTTGTATATCTCAGCTGTCAGTTCCTGATTGCCGATCAGATATCCTATACGCAGCCCTGCCATTCCCATGGCCTTTGAGAAAGTGCGGAGCACAACAAGATTGGGACACTTGTCCACAAGAGAAAGAGCCGATTCGCCGTAAAACTCATAATAGGCTTCGTCCACAACAACCACTCCGTCAAAACTCATAGCAATCTCATAAATATCGGACACAGGCAGGACGCTGCCGGTTGGATTGTTGGGCGTGCATATGTGGAGAATTTTAGGTGAATGAGCCTCAAGAGCAAGCTTTATATCAGCTGCGGAATATTGAAGCTTTTCATTTAGCCGGTATGTTACAGGTATGGCCCCTGTCAGCCGGGCATACCATAATACCATGCTGAATCCGGGAGAGGGGCACAAAACCTTGTCGCCCCAGCCGGCAAAAGCCGTTGTTACTATGTGCAGAAGCTCATCTGAACCATTTCCTATCAGGATATTGTGCGGCTTTACCTTCAGCTTCTCTGCCAGTGCCTGCCTTAGCCGGTCTGCGTCAGAATCAGGATAAAGCTGATAATCATTGCCGTTTAGCAGTTCGGAAGCCAGTTGTGCCCTTATTTCCAAAGGTAACGGCCAGGGGCTTTCATTGGCATCCAGCTTAAGGTTATAAGCATATTTTCCTGCCTGATAGGGCTTGATGCTTCTCAGATCCCTACGGAGATATTCCTTCTTCATCATCTGAAAACCTCACTTCCATGGCATTTGCATGAGCGGTTAAGCCTTCCATCCGCGCAAAATCAGCTGCATCCTGATGAATTTGCCTCAGGGCTTCCTTGTCATAAAAGAGAATGCTGGACTTTTTGACAAAGTCCTCAGTGCCCAGGGGAGAGAAGAAGCGGGCTGTACCGCTGGTAGGCAGGACATGATTGGGCCCGGCCATATAATCACCCACAGGTTCAGGAGAATGATGCCCTAAGAAAACTGCTCCTGCATGCCTGATATCCGCCAATCGATCAAGGGGATTGGCTATTGCCAGTTCAAGATGCTCCGGAGCCAGGGCATTGGACAGCCTGATTGCTTCTTCTGTGGTATCTACCAGGATGCAGGCACCATAATGGTGCAAAGAAGTACGAATTGTGTCTTTTAATGGTAGCTTCTCTATTTGCATTGCCAGTTCCTGCTTAACTTCGGAAATTATTTCTACAGAATCAGTTATCAGAATGGCAGAAGCCATGGTATCGTGTTCTGCCTGGGACATCAGATCCGCTGCCACATAGGACGGCCTGGCGGAAGAGTCGGCGATTACCACAATCTCGCTGGGGCCGGCTATCATATCAATATCCACATGACCGTAGACCTCTCTTTTTGCCAGTGCCACATAGATATTTCCAGGACCTACAATTTTATCCACCTTGGGAATGGTTTCCGTTCCATAAGCCAATGCCGCTATGGCCTGCGCCCCGCCTGCCCTGTATATCCTATGCGCACCTGCCGCTCTGGCTGCAGCAAGGATTGAGGGATTGATGGTGCCATCCGCCCCGGGCGGGGTAACCATAATAATTTCTTCCACTCCTGCAACCAGGGCGGGTATGACGTTCATGAGCACAGATGATGGATATGCGGCTTTTCCCCCTGGTACATATACGCCTACCCGCTCCATAGGGGTAACCTTCTGTCCCAGCAATACGCCCTTCTCCTCAAAGGAAATCCAGCTCTCCTGCTTCTGTTTTTCATGAAAACGCCGAATGCGCCGGGCTGCCTTTTCCAGGATATCCAGCTGTCTGGAATTCATTTTTTTATATGCATCTTCAATTTCTTCCTTTGAAACACATAAGTCTTCCGGTCCGGCCAATTCCGCTCTGTCAAACTCCCTGGTGTATCTTAGCAGGGCAGCGTCGCCTTCCTCCCGCACTGACTTCAAAACGGAAAGCACTACCTCCCGTTCCTTATGTGCCTCCAGCTGGGAAGGCCTGTTTAAGCTGTTTACTATCCAGCCAGTGTTTTTCCCTCTCCCATCAATTGTCCGAATCATGATTCTTTTCCCTCCAACAGCTCTCTTAATCCGTCAATGATTCTTTTGATTTCATCATTCCTGGTTTTGAGACTTACCTGATTGACAACCAGCCTTGCAGAGACGGGACAGATCTCCTCCAATACCTCCAGGCCGTTTTCAGCCAAAGTTCTGCCGCTTTCGACAATGTCCACTATCACATCGGACAAACCGGTCAGAGGACCCAGCTCCACCGAGCCGTTCAGCTTGATGATCTCAACAGTCTCCCCCTTGCCTGAAAAGTAGCTGCGGGTAATATTGGGGTACTTGGTCGCTACCCGTATATGGGATTGGGTAATGCCGGAATGCTTTTTATCCGGAAACCCCGCTACCACCAGTCTGCAGCCTCCAAATTTCAGGTCCAGCATCTCATATAGGGATCTCCCTTCCTCCATCAGAGTGTCTTTTCCTGCGATGCCAATATCCGCTGTTCCGTATTCGACATAGGCCGGCACATCACTGGGTTTGACCATAATAATTCTTATGGTACCATCATCGGTTGTAAAGATGAGCTTTCTGGACCCGGTTCTGATTTCACTGCAGCTTATGCCCAGTTGCTCCAGCAAATCCAGGGTTTTCTCAGCCAGGCGTCCCTTGGCCAGGGCAATTGTTATCAAAAGTAACCACTCCTTTATACCATCCGTTCCTGAAATCTTCCGGAGCTGAACTGAAGAAGCCTGGGGATTCCCTTTTCCCTGGCATATGCCTCAGCCGTCATGCCATTCTCAGCGGGCAAAAATATTTCCACCCGCAGCCCTTCGGATCTGAGACTCTGAATCTTCCTGTAGCACTCCTTATTCACAGAAGAATCATAAACAAACAGGATATCGGCAACCGGCAGCGGTGCCAGCCCCTTTTGTCTTTCCAGTGCCATAAGGATGCGCCTCATGTCCAGAGCAAACCCCGTGGCGGGCAGATCCTTTCCAAATTCTGAAACCAGGGAGTCATATCGGCCGCCGCCGCAGACAGGATATCCCATATCCCTGATCATTCCCCGGAATATCATGCCTGTATAATAATTCAGGCTGTGAACCATGCCTAAATCAATGGCAATGTACCTTGACAGGCCGAAGTTCTTAAGCATTCTGTATATCACGTCCAGGTTTTCCAGTGCTTTCATGCAGCGTTCTGTTTCTGCAAGCACCATGGCAGACTTCAGCACCTCTTCTCCGCCGAACATCATGGGTATCTTAAGAAGATTGTTTTTTGTCTCAGCGGGTATGGACAGCTCCTTAAGCTGCATCTCCAGCGCCAGCTTGTTCTTTTGGTCGGTCAGATGCCTCAGGTTTTCGGATTGGACTTCATTCAAGCCCGCTTCCTCCACCAAACCTTTGAAAAATTCCACCTGGCCTATGTCTATCTGAAACTCTGTCAGGCCAAGTTCCAGCAGGGATTCCACTGCAAGGGAGATTATCTCTGCATCGGCCTCGGGTTTTCGCGAACCCAGCAGTTCAATGCCTGCCTGTGCAAACTCTCTCTGTCCGTTCTGCCTCTGCCCCTCATATCGATAAACATTTCCGAAGTAGGACAAACGTAAGGGCAGGGGCCGGTTCTTCATTTTTGTGGCGGCTATGCGGGCTATGGGCATGGTAATGTCAGGCCGCAGCACCATGATGCGGCTGCCGGGCTCGAAGAACTTGTACATCTGCTCCTGCTCAATGGAGGCAGTTTTTCCTTCGAATATATCCAGATACTCAAACAAGGGAGTGTCAACTTCATCGTAGCCGCTCAGATGAAATTTTCTGCGCAGCTTGTCTTCCGCTATTCTTGCATTGTAGCGCTCCTCCGGCAAAGAGTCCTGTACGCCTTCCGGAATCTGCTGCATCCATTTGTTGAAGGGACTGCTCAACCTGCTCACCGCTTTTCTTTTTACATATAATCGCACGACAGTACTTTGTTGCTTTATCAGTTTATCGTGGTAAAGTATTGAAATTATTATACTCTTACTGCCTCCTTCTGTCAACAGGAATTTCAATTTTCCGGTGAAACCATCAAGAATAATGTTTGAGACTGCTTCAGTTGACTTATCAGGATAGCAATATTACAATACCTTTGTACTGTAGTTGTATCCGACTGTTGAATCAGTTAAGTATTCGGCTGGGTACAGAATTTGATAAAGGAGTATATAATGCTTGACTATCACGTGCACTCTACCTTCTCTCCTGATGGTGAAATGACCATGGAGGAAGCATGCAGGCAGGCTGTCTCGCTGGAATTGAAAGAAATAGCTGTTACTGATCACATGGATATAGATCTGCCCGACAATGAAAAGGCTTTCCAGATAAAGGACATGAATCAGTATATAAGCGAACTTGAGCGCATAAGGGAAGATTTTAAGGGTCGTCTTAAGGTGAAAAAAGGGATTGAGATCGGCCTGCAGGATTGGACCCTGGAAATGGCAGCTGATCTTACTGTGAAATATCCCTTTGACTTTGTCATTGCCTCAGTCCATCTGGTAAACGGAGAAGATCCCTATTTCAGAACTTATTTTCATACCCGTGATAAGATTAAAAGCTATACTGATTACTACCATACTATTTTGGATTTGCTTAAAGACTACGACAACTTCAATGTACTGGGACATTTGGATTATTTCAGAAGGTATTCACCCTATGAATACAAGCCCCAGGATTACAGGATCGGACTGGATTTGACGGAAGCCATTCTCAGATTACTGGTTCAGAAGGGCAAGGGCATTGAACTTAACACAGCAGGCTTTCGTCACTCATCCAACCAGCCCCATCCGCATCCGGAGGTTCTGAAATGGTTCAGGGAGCTGGGCGGTGAAATTGTAACCATCGGCTCCGATGCCCATAATGCTGCCTTTATAGGTTACGAATACAAGCGGGCTGTGGAATGCCTGAAGTATGCAGGATTTGATTATGTTGCAGCTTTTTCGGAGATGAAGCCTGAGTTTATAAGGATATAAACTGTATATGGAATATATGCACAGGAGGCATGCTATGCGGTTGTTCATTGCCGTCAATTTCGACATGGAAACAAGAAACAGGCTTATGGCTGTTCAGGATCGTTTACGAGCTGCCGCCTCAGGCACTTTTACCCGCCCGGATAATCTGCATCTAACATTGGTCTTTTTGGGTGAAACAGAGCAAAACCGAATCCCTGCAGTCAAAAAGGCTGTAGACACTACCAAAGGTGAATCAACTAGGCTGACCTTTGACCATACAGGATCCTTTAGGCGCCGGGGTGGGGATATCTGGTGGGTTGGTCTTAGGAAAAACACCGACTTGGAGCGGATTCAGCGCAGCCTGTGTGATAAGCTGACTCATGAAGGTTTTATACTGGAGAAAAGAACCTTTTCTCCCCATATAACATTGGCCAGAAGAGTTGTCCTGCGACGTCAGGTAAGCCCTGACAGTCTGATGGGCGAGCCTTTTGAAACCAATCTGGATGCCATAAGTCTGATGAGATCGGATCGGATAAATGGTAAGCTTACATACACTGAGCTTTATAGAAGAAAGCTGCAGCATTGACGTATCAGTTCTTCTCAACCAGATACCGCCAGTAACGGCTGGGCATGAAATGCTTCTGCAGCCTGAGATTGCGCCTGCTGCTTATAGCCACGCTTTTAAAATACTGCTTCCACATACGCTGGAACTCCAATTCATCGCCGTGAAGGGGCAGGGCTTTTTTCTGCCGGATAAGGGCAATGGTCCAGTCCTTCCTGTCATAAATGGCAGCGATGTCTCTTTTCACATCATGAATCATCCAAGGCTGGTCGGATAAACGTTTGGCAAAATGTGGTGCCAGCAGGCTGACTATATTGTGATCCGGACCCATGGGAGCATAGAATATGCCGCTCTGGAGCTCCCGGAAGCGAAGCAGGCCCAACATCCTGTGGCACTCCCCCTCTGTCTTTCGGGCAGCCTTTTGAACCATCTGGACCTCGTCCTCCCAGAGGCAGCTGTCCACAGAGGGGCCAATCTTCCAGCCCAGCTTCAGATAACGGTATATCCAAACGCCAATATCATCGATTTCTGATAGATATGCATGGAAAGCATGATCCAGAGCTTTGGCTGATATCTTGCTGCGGATTGACTTAAGGACCCTGTCGGCTTTCTCCTGGTCAGTCCGGATCTCGGTGCAGCAGCTTATTAAATCCTCCTGAAGCTGATACCAGCAGCAAATGCTGTCAGGTGACTGTCGGCGGTAGAAGGCCTCGTAGATGCAGGTTAACAGGCCTTCAAAGGTACCGTCGAATATATAACGAAGCATTTATACCTCACCTGCCCTGACAAGAAAGCGGCTCTGTTCTTCGGACCGGGGCAGGATTTGGCTGAAAAAGCTCAATTGCTCCCCATCCTCTATCCGAATCTTTTTAGCAGCCTGATAGGGCATCAGCTGCTGCCTCAGCTGATACTCTTCCCTGAAGGTACTCCCGTAAAATTTGCCCTTGCAGGTTATGAAGTGTCTGGCCCGTTTCAGCACCACCCCGATCTTCTTCAGATTGTCATAATCCAAAGCTCTTATCCGCCTGGCCCGCAGAATTTTCTCTGCTGATTTCACACCAATTCCGGGCACGCGAAGCAGCATCTCATACTCTGCCTTATTAATCTCCACCGGGAACAAGTGGTAGTTCCTGACTGCCCAATCGGATTTAGGATCAATTAAGGAGTCAAGATTAGGATTATCGTAATCCAACAGCTCTTCGGCAGAAAAGCCATAAAATCGCAGCAGCCAGTCTGCCTGGTACAGCCTGTGCTCTCTTAAAAGCGGCGGCTTTTCCACTGCCGGCAGCATAGGATGGAAAACCACCGGCATATAGGCGGAATAATAGACTCTTTTCATCTGCAGCCTTCTGTACAATCCCTGGGACAGGGTAAGGATCCTCAAATCACTTTCGGGTGTGGCCCCCACTATCAACTGGGTGCTCTGACCTGCAGGTATGAATTTCGGAGAAGCTTTAAAAATGCGGCGGTTTTCCCTCTCTTCCAGTATACGTTCCTTAATAAAATACATGGGCCCCACAAGAGCTTCCTTATTCTTCTGAGGAGCCAGAAGCTTCAGGCTGTCGCTGGTAGGCGTTTCTATGTTTACACTCATACGATCCGCCAGCATGCCGGCTTCTGTAAGCAATCGCCTGTCGCATCCGGGTATGGCCTTCAAATGAATATATCCCTGGAAATTGTATTCATATCGTAGTTTCTTTATCGCTTCTATCATCAGCTCCATGGTATAGTCGGGGCTTCGAAACACACCTGAGCTGAGAAACAACCCTTCAATATAGTTACGCCTGTAGAAATTGATAGTCAGATACACCAGTTCATCCGGTGTCAGCATTACCCTGGGGACGTCATTGGATACCCGGTTCACACAATACTTGCAGTCATAGATGCAGTTATTGGTCATCAGGATCTTAAGCAGGGAGATGCAGCGGCCGTCATCTGACCAGCTGTGGCAGATCCCTGCCGGAACGGCATGTCCCAGACTGCCTTTTTCACCTTCCCTGCTGCTGCCGCTGGAAGAACAGGACACATCATATTTGGCTGCATCTGCTAAGATTCCGACCTTGTTTTTCAGCTCCATGAGTGAATGTCCTTTCTCACGACTTTATGTAAATTCCGAGTTTGCTTTTCCTGATAAGAATATAACACAAGAAGACAGCCATGTCAAACATATGTTCGTATTATGGATTGCTAAGATATGAAATATTTACGATTACATCTTTAGAAGTATAGATATTGTTAGTGAATTAAGAAAAAAGGGAGCATCATGCCTGTTTGCGGCTGATACCCCCTGATGCTGTTCACTTTTAAAGTGACTAAAGCCAATTTATTTCCGGTACTTTACACCTAATCATCCATGTTCTTCTGATTGCGCTAAAGTGTATCCAGACTTATCTTCCAAGCAGCTTCAATGCTCTACTGACAACATTTTCTACTGTAAAGCCAAACTCCTTAAACAGAATGCCGGCCGGAGCAGATGCACCGAAACTGTCCATGGTAACCGTATCTCCGTCCAGTCCTACATATTTGTGCCAACCAAAGGAAGAAGCTGCCTCCACTCCCAGCCTGGCGGTTACGCTCTTCGGCAGTACCTTTTCCTTGTATTCCTCTGTCTGCTCATCAAAGATTTCCCAGGATGGCATGCTGACCACCCTTGCATCGATTCCCTGCTCCTTAAGGACCTTCTGTGCCTCTACGATCAAATGCACTTCTGAACCGGTTGCCATCAGGATGATGTCTGGCACTTCCTTATCCGAGTCGGACAGGATATAGGCACCCTTCAGTGCATCCGGGCCTGTCCCGTCAAGCAGAGGCAGATTCTGCCTGGTCAGAATAAAGGCTGTGGGGCTGTCTGTTCTGGTCAGTGCCGACAGGTATGCAGCAGCAGTTTCCCTGGAATCGGCAGGACGAATAACCGTAAAGTTGGGAATACTTCTGAGGGAAGCCAGATGCTCGATGGGCTGGTGAGTGGGCCCGTCTTCCCCTACACCTATGCTGTCATGAGTCAGAATGTAGATCACAGGCTGTTTCATCAGGGCAGATAAGCGCATGGCTCCCTTCATGTAGTCGCTGAAGACCAGGAAGGTAGCCACATAGGGCTTAAGCCCTCCATGAACGCTCATGCCGTTGGCTATGGCTGCCATAGCATGCTCACGGACACCAAAATGTATATTGGATCCGGAATAATCCTCTGCAGTAAATGTGCCTCTTTTCTTCATATCCGACTTATTGGAAGGTGCCAGATCGGCTGAGCCTCCTATGAGGTTGGGAAGCAGCTCTGCAAGGCGATTCAACACTTCACCGGATGCAGCTCGGGTGGCTGCATTGCCCTCAAAATGCCAGTAGGATTCGTCGTTTAAAAGGTCAGCCTTAAGCCCGGTATTTTGCCAGTCTTCCCATTCTTCAGCCAGTTCCGGATATTTCTCCTGATAGGATGCCCACAGCCTGTCCCATTCTTCCTGAGCTTTCTTTCCCCGCTCCTGAAGGGCTTTCATGTGTTCACGAACTTCCCGGGGTACATGGAAATCTTCTTCGGTATTGTAATTCAGGAATTTCTTGGCTTCCAGCAGATTGTCTGTGCCAAGAGGTTCGCCGTGAGCGGAAGCCTTGCCTTGTTTTGCCGGTGAACCATACCCAATCTCGGTGATAATTTCGATCAGGCTGGGTCTGCCGGTTTCCTTTTTTGCTTCAAGGATAGCAGCCTCTATTGCATCCACATCATTGCCGTCCTCTACCTTCAGCACATGCCAGCCATAGGCCTCAAAACGCTTTCCGACATTTTCGGTAAAGGCTATGTCCGTGCTTCCTTCAATGGTAATGGAGTTGGAATCATAAAGCACAATTAGCTTTCCCAATTTCAAAGTCCCTGCCAGGGAAGCGGCTTCACTGGCAATGCCCTCCATCAGGCAGCCGTCGCCGCAAAGCGCATATGTATAGTGGTTGACTATTTCATGCCCCGGTCTGTTGAATTTGGCTGCCAAATGAGCTTCAGCCATAGCCATGCCCACAGCATTTGAAATTCCCTGTCCCAGGGGACCGGTGGTAACTTCCACCCCGACAGTATGCCCGTATTCCGGATGACCGGGAGTTTTGCTGCCCCATTGTCTGAAATTCATCAGTTCCTCCATGCTCAGACCGTAACCAAAAAGGTGAAGCAGGGAGTAGATAAGCATGGAACCATGACCTGCGGACAAAATAAAGCGATCCCTGTCTGCCCATTCCGGGTTTGCCGGGTTGTGCTTCATAACCCTTGCCCACAGGGTATAGGCCATTGGTGCGGCTCCCATCGGCATGCCGGGATGACCGGATTTTGCTTTTTCAACACCTTCTGCGGACAGAACGCGTATGGTGTTAATCGATAACTGGTCAATCTTGTTCATACTTCATTTATCCTCCTGTATTTCTATTTTTTCTACCGTACCTATTAATCTTACTATTTCTTTTTCCTTTTTACAAGTTCACTGCTAAGCATATCCACGCTCAACATTTCCGTAACAATTTGATTATATCCAAAGCTGTCAGGCTATTCAAGAAAAAAGACCCCGGATAACAATTAAATCCAAGGCCTTGGTTTTCCCGCTCTTCAGTTGTTAACTATTTATGTCCTACAAAATAATGCATATGAGGCCGCCGCTGCCTTCATTTATGATTCTCTGCAGAGTTTCCTGAATTTTGAACTGAGCATCCTCCGGCATCCTGGCCAGCTTGTTGGACAAACCTTCTGTAACCAGCTCATGCAGGGATTTCCCAAAGATATTTGAAGCCCAGAGCTTGGATGGATCACTTTCAAATTCATCCAGAAGATATCTGACCAGCTCCTCGCTTTGCTTTTCCGTACCCACAATGGGAGAAATCTCGGTTTCAATATCTGCACGTATAAAGTGCAGAGAAGGAGCGCTTGCCCTCAGGCGGACTCCGAAACGACCGCCCTGCTTTATGATTTCAGGCTCCTCCAGCGAGAGCTCATCCATTACAGGCGGCACCAGTCCATATCCGACTTCCCTGACTTCATGAAGTGCCTCTGCCACCCGGTCATATTCCCGTTTGGCCCGGGCCAGTTCCTTCATAAGGCTGATCATCTGGTAGTCCCCTGCTATTTCATATCCGCACTCTTCCCCCAATATCCTGTAGAAGAGGCCGTTTTTAACATCCATCCTGATACGCACATTTCCGGTTCCCAGGTCAATATTATCTATTTTAGGATGTTCCATGAACTCAGAATCATCAAGGCATTTACCAAAGAAATCCATGTCACGGATACGTGATACTTCTCCGGATGCCTGCCTGGCTGCATTCAGTACATGCTGGATCAGCCAATGATCGTCCTCCAGACTGAGAACCCATTTGGGCACATCCATCCTGATTTCGGTAATGGGAAACTCAAACAAGACGTGGCTTAAGATGCTGTGTATATCGTCCTCAGTCAGATTCAGCACATCCATTATCAGCACGGGAACATCATACTTTTCCTCCAGTGTGCTCCTCAGCTTGACCGTATCCTCGTCATCCGGATGTTTGGTATTCAGGATCATAATAAAGGGCTTGCCAAGCTCCTTCAGTTCCCTGATAACCCTCTCCTCGGCTTCGATATAGTTGGAACGCGGTATCTCCGTTATGCTGCCATCGGTAGTAACCACCAGGCCTATGGTGGAATGATCCTCTATTACCTTGCGGGTGCCTATTTCTGCAGCTTCCTCAAAAGGTATGTCATAATCAAACCAGGGCGTCCGCACCATCCTGGGGGCATCTCCTTCCAAATGCCCCATGGCTCCCTTTACCATATAGCCTACACAGTCCACCATCCGAATATTAAGGCTGGCATTCTCGCTTAGGGATATCTGTACCGCTTCATTTGGAACAAACTTTGGCTGTGTGGTCATTATGGTGCGGCCGGCGCCGCTCTGAGGCATCTCATCCCGGGACCGTTCCCTCTTGAATTCATTTTCCATATTGGGAAGAACCAGCAGATCCATGATTCTTTTTATCAATGTGGATTTTCCCGTCCGAACCGGTCCCACTACACCTATGTATATGTCTCCGTCGGTGCGTTCGGCTATATCCCGGTACAGGTCAAACTTCTCCATCAATATTCCTCCCCCTTCCAGGAATTCGATTTTTGCGCTTTATCATACTTCATGTATATGGATAAGGCGGGGGGAATATGACAAGTTATCATCTAAAATTGTCTAAAGCCATTGATTATGCAGATCGTCAGCCAGGAATTCGCTCTCCTGGGTCTTGTCCCTGAGCATCAGTTCACGCACTGTCAGGGATGGATCCTTTCCCTCAAACAAGACCTGATGAAGCTGTACGGTGATGGGCATTTCCACCTTCAGTGAACGGGCAAGCTCATAGGCGGCTTTACAGGTAGTGACACCCTCCACCACCATATTCACTTCCTGCAGGGCCTCCTCCAAAGGCTTGCCCTGACCTATGAGAATTCCGGTTCTTCTGTTCCGGCTGTGCATGCTTGTGCAGGTTACAATCAGGTCTCCTATGCCGGCCAGGCCTGCAAAGGTGAGAATCGAACCGCCCATGGCCTGACCCAGCCTGGCTATCTCGAAAGCGCCTCTGGTCATAAGAGCTGCCTTGGTATTGTCGCCATAGCCCAGGCCGTCGCTTATGCCTGCTGCCAGGGCTATGATATTCTTTAGTGCACCGCCGATTTCCACACCGATAAGGTCGGGATTGGTGTATACGCGGAAGTCCGGACTCATAAAAATGTCCTGAACCAGCTCTGCTGTCTCCTGATCCTCCGAGCTGCATACCACCGTTGTGGGTATCCTGCTGCCAACCTCCTCGGCATGGCTGGGGCCGGACAATACGGCCACCCTGGAATGGGGAATTTCTTCTGCAATTACCTGGGAAAGGCGCTTATTGGTATTTTCTTCAAGGCCCTTTGCCGCATTTATGACTACGGCATTTTTATCTGTATAAGGCGATATCTTCCGGGCAGTCTCCCGAACCGCCTGGGAAGGTACAGCCAGCAGGATTACTTGCTGCCCTGCCACGGCATCCTTAAGATCCAGAAACAGGTTTATATTTGATGGAATACCGACTCCCGGCAGATAGGTCCGGTTTTCCCCTTTCCTAATCATGTCTTCGTATTGTTCTTTTAAATAAACCCACAGATTTACCCTGTAATTCTTACGGGCAAGAAGAACCGCCAATGCAGTTCCCCAGCTGCCTGCGCCTATTACAGCTATTGTGTTATTAATGTCTGTTCACCTGCCTCTTTTTCCTGAACGTCCCATCTTGTTTTCCTCACCCTTAAGCAGTCTGCTGATATTGTCCCTGTGCCTTATAACAGCAATCAGCGCCAGGATGGTACCCAGAAGGACCAGCTCCCAGGGTTCCCGGAATATAATCAGCAGGAATGGCAGCAGGGAAGAAGCTATAATTGAACCAAGGGATACATACCTTGTAAAGTAAATTACAGCGATTTCAACCAGAAATAAAATCAGGGCAATTTTAGGGAACAGTACCAGCAAAAGGCCAAAGGAGCTGGCAATTCCCTTGCCTCCCTTAAAATTAAGGAAAACAGGCCAATTATGACCGGCAACTGCCAGGCTGCCTGCCAGCATGCCTCCCAGCAGGCTGTTTGTCAGCTTAAGTCCAATCCAGGCTGCCAATGCGCCTTTCAGGATGTCGCAGACAAATACAATTACACCGGCCTTTACCCCCAATACCCGCAAGGTATTGGTTGTACCTGCGTTTCCGCTGCCATGTTCCCGTATGTCAATATTCATCATCGCTTTCCCTACGAAATAGGAAGGAGCAATGCTTCCTGTAAAATAGCCTATCAGACAGGCCAGCAAGTATTTAATCAGCTGTACCATGGTAGTATCCCCCTATCTTGACTTCTCGCGTACAATAATATGAATGGGTGTTCCCTCCAGACCAAAGGTTTTCCTGAAATAGTTTTCCAGGTACCGTTTATAGGAATAATGCATCAGTTCCGGATCATTGACAAAAAGTACAAAGGTAGGCGGTTTGACTGAAACCTGGGTTCCATACAGTATTTTCAGCCGTCTTCCCTTGTCCGAAGGCGGCTCGTTTACTGCAATGGCGTCAGCCAGGCAATCGTTGAGAACACCTGTGGAAATTCTGAAGGTACACTGATTATAAACATAATTTACCAGTTCCATAATACGCTCTATCCGCTGGCCGGTCTTGGCAGAAACAAAGACGCTGGGTGCATAGGTCATATAGCTCAGGGAATTCATCAGCCTCTTACGATACTGGTTCATGGTATTGGTCTCTTTCTCAATTGCATCCCATTTGTTCATGACCAGAATGGAACCCTTACCTTCTTCGTGCACCAGTCCGGCAATTTTGGTATCCTGTTCCGTTACCTCCTGGGTTGCATCAATAATTATCAAAGCCACATCACAACGCCGGATGGCACTTAGGGCCCTTATCACGCTGTAACGCTCAAGGGAATCGCTGATCCGGCTTTTTCTGCGAATTCCCGCTGTATCAATGATAATATATTTCTGGCCGTTAATCTCAATAGGTGTATCAATGGCATCCCGGGTAGTACCCGGAATATCACTTACAATGGCTCTTTCCTCACCCAGGATCCGGTTTACAATGGAAGACTTGCCCGCATTGGGCTTGCCGACTACAGCAATACGGATAACATCATCGTCTTCATCTTCGATGCTTTCCCTGTCAAAGTGTTTAACTATCTCATCCAGCAAATCACCGAGTCCCCTCTTGTGGGAAGCGGAAATGGATATGGGGTCTCCCATTGCCAGGTTGTAGAACTCAAATAACAGGGGTTCATCCGCCTGTGTATCAATTTTGTTAACTGCCAGTACCAGGGGCTTATTGGATTTACGCAGCATATCAGCCACATTCCGGTCAGTAGCAGTCAGTCCCTCCCGGCCGTCTACCAGAAAAACTATGACATCGGCTGTATCTATGGCAATTTCCGCCTGATTCCTCATCTGCTGCATCAATTGATCCTGACTGCCCGGCTCAATACCACCTGTATCGATCATTGTAAACTGATAGTTCAGCCATTCTGTATCTGCATAAATCCGATCTCTTGTGACACCGGGTGTGTCGTCCACTATGGAAATCCGCTTTCCCGCCAATTGGTTGAACAGGGTGGATTTACCCACATTGGGTCTGCCTACTATAGCTACAAGTGGTTTTGCCATTTATGTCACCTCCCTGAAATCCTCTCCAAGCAAGGCACGGAGGAAAAGGTCTCCCCTCACGGGAACAGGTATTACAGGTATGCCGGCTTTCTCGCTTAATTCAGATACCGTAACATCATCCAGAAATACATCCTGTCCCTTGCGAAGCATGGATTCGGGAATCAGAAGCGCGTCACCCAAACTCTTTCCCTGAATTCCCATTATAATATCACTGCCTGTTGTCAGTCCGGCTACTGTTACGCTGGGGCCGAAGAAGCGGTTTTCCACCGCCAGTACCTGAGAATTGGTATGCAGTCTGCTGTTTGCCCTGTTCACCATGTCCGACAGGATGTAAAATGCAGATTTGCCGGTAACAACGGTCTGCTGCACCGGTTTTACATCTGTATTTCCGTCTCTTCTCCGGCTCAGTTCTTCTGCCATTTCCTCTTCAAATTCTGTCTGAAATTGAACCGTAAGGCCAACCCCGTTTTCCACCTGTGGGAAATCATCATAGTAATAGCTGCCGGGAAATTCAACACCGGCTTTAGTATAAAACTCATCCGCTGCATATACAAAGCCGGTATCCCATTTAGTGCGAAAGATGCTCTGCCATTTATCCACCTGCCTGATAACCTCTGCTGCCAGTTCCCGGGTGAAAGGCCTGATATCCGTAAGGCGGTCCCGGTGACCTGTCAGGCCGACCGGCACTACGGCAAGGGATCTTATGGAATGCCTGAGTTCCCACAAGTCGGAAACAGTCCGATCCAGCTCTTCACCGTCATTCCAGCCCGGACATAGTACAATTTGTGTGTGAAGCTGAATGCCTGCATCTGCCATCCGATAAAGGTATTTGAGTACATCCCCTGCAAACCGGTTATTCAGCATTTTCACTCGCAGTTCGGGATTGGTGGTATGTACGGAAACATACAGGGGGCTGATACGCTTGCTTACAATGCGTTCCAGATCACATTCGGACAGATTGGTCAGGGTGATATAGTTTCCTGTAAGAAAGGACAGACGCCAGTCATCATCTTTGTAGTAAAGGCTGTCCCGCATTCCCCCGGGAAGCTGATCCACAAAGCAGAAGATGCACTTGTTCCTGCAGTATCGTTCCTCATCCATCAGATCATGCTCGAATTTCAGCCCTAAATCCTCTCCCGGCTCTTTTTCTATCAGGATTTCCCATTCCTCACCATCAGCTTTTTGGATGAGGAGTTCCAGTGTATCATTCTCCATCCATTCTATATAATCTATTACATCCACAACTTCGGTTCCATTTATCTTAAGGAGAACATCCCCTTTTTCCATCTTAATTTCCTCCGCTATGGAGTGTTCTTCCACGCCCACAACCTTATGGCCGTCTCTTTTCATCGGTCCACCTCTGCTTGACTTCAATTTAACTATTATCTGTTTTTAGTACCAGATACTAATTTCTATAACATAACCATTATCAGTCATAATGTCCTTCAAGTCAAGCAAAATCCTTCATGGCTCGCAAGTTTTCTTTGACCTGTAAAACCAGTTCAACAAACTTATGATAGGTTTTCCTGATTCCCCATACGGTCATGGGTCTTCCCAGTGATATTATGCCAAACTTTCTTGAGGCGACTCCGCCGATGGATGTAATGGGATGCAGATCAACAAGAGCATTCACCAGTATATAATTCTTCTGATCAATTCCGCATACATTAAGATAACTCTTCATCGCTGGGATGACCAGCTGTTTCGCATTTTTCATGCCCATAATATGGATATCCCATCCCATCTCATCCCTGCCCATAAATACAGGAGTGCCCAGTTTTCCGTTTTCCATCTTGTCATAAAAAGGCACTGCCTGGAATTCAGAAGCCGCCGGAAGGCGTTCTGCAGGCAGATAGCCCAAATGAATGGATGCACAGGTAACGGAGGTGTGGGCACCTCCGTAGCAGCAATAGAAGAGTTTCATTATACTATCCCGTCCTTTACAGTCCGGGCTGCCTGCTGTGCCTTTTTCAGGCATGGACCGTAACTTCTTCGAAACCATAGTGCAAACAACTTTTTGTTTACACCTGCATTTACCATTTCATCAATTCTGAGATTTTGAAAGCGGAGTCTTTGCAGCAGTCCCGGCAGCCTGCCTTCCTCTGCTTCAGCTGATATGAAGTGCAGAGTATCTCCTGTTTTAAATGTTTCAGCCATATTTTGAATGGCCCGGATCACCATTCCGGCATGCTGCCTGCATCCCAGACTGTATACTTCCCGTAAACGGTTATCCAGGCCCACATAGATTAAATTTCCTGCCTGCCGGCCGTATCTGCGGCAAAGCTCATATTGAGCGAAAATCATCTCTTCTTCAGGCAGACTGTCTGCCTGATAAATACCGGCATGCAGAGCAGCCATGGTATAAGCGGCGTAAGTACCCCAATAGCTGTAGTAGATTATTCGCACCTGATACCTCCCGGCTCTGCTTTTCTGGCTTTACTTCTTCCGTTTTCTGCGACCTAGAAAGCTGCTGTATTCCTCACCTGAGGAACCTCTGAATTTGGACGCCAATTCCCTGCCGCCCATGCTGATAAACAGGAAGACTGCAAGGCCTGCTGCTGCCAGAACAAAAAGCCAGATTATGCCGCTTCTGCTTCCGGAGCCGCCCCTGTTTTCACCGGTTTCCCGGCTGATGGGTGTGATTCTCCTTTCCTTATCTCCCTCCTTCTGCCCCCCTTTACTTTCGGCCCTGTCCTCGCGGGAGCGGTCCTTCACGGTTCCGCCGAACATGGACTTAACCACTACATCCGCAAGATAGGCTGTTGATCTCTGAGCGGCTTCCTTGCTGTTTTCAAAGGTGCCCATTTCAAACAAGAGGGATCTGGGAGACAATTCCTGGTTATAGGAACCTCTGCCTATAAATATATCCTTGATCAGGCCGGGATAGGCCTTATCTGCCACAGACTTGATCTTGTAAGCCAGTTCTTCATTGGCCTTCCGATTCTGATTGCGCCGTCCTATCACAATCCGGACCTTGGACATGTCCTGGCCGTCTACTTCCGTTACATAATGTTTTTTGGGCACTGCATCCCTGTGAATGTCAAAAACAGCCTGCACAGGCATATTTTCCTTAATCAGTTTCACAGCGGTCTGACGGGAACGGCGATAGGCACCGGCATCATGAGGATCGTGCTTTTCCTCGCTGAATACGGCATTTATACCCTTCTTTTTCAAATTTTCCTCAAAAGCACGAGCGACGTCATTGATCCCTCCCCTGCCCTCGATGCTTTCAGTACCATCTGATGGAACATAGGATTCCGAGTTGTGAGTGCAATAGAGCAGTATGCTGCCCTGATTCTGCTGCGACGCGGCTATGGAATGAGAAGGAACCACTACAGGAAGCGTAATCTCGCCCTCATACCTGGTGTAGGCCTCTCTCTTTTTCTTGTCTACTCTGGTTACAATATAATGCTTGTTGTCACCGCTGATGTATTCGTCATCCGGCGAAACTTCCCGGGCCATAACGGTTAATTCTTCTCCCTTCTCATCCAGAATAGTATAATAGCCCGGAGTGGGTTCAAACCAGTCATCGGCCAATACAGCACCTGGAAGAAGTGTCATGAGCAGCAATATCAGCAGCAGCCCTGCTGTCAGGAATTTTTTCATGAATTTCCCTCCTTTTCCCCCTCATCGTTTGGTTGTTGAGAACTGTCCCCCTCCGGAGAACTGTCCCCCTCTGTGCCGTCCGCACCTATGGCGCTGGTAAATTCAGCATGATCAAAGCGCATATGCTTTTTTTCCGTACCCCCCTGCAGTCTCTCCCGGAGCTCGCCCACAAATTCCGCCAGCAGCACTGCCAGGAGACCGGAAATTACCACTGCATCCACCGCCCCTGCCGTACCAAGCCGGATAGGGGCCGCTATGCCCCTGATGATATTTTCTATTCCCTGGGCAAGGTCGGCCAGAATCACTCCCATGATACCTGCAATAAAGGAAGCTCTTCTTGATCTGCCAAATAAGTATGCCGTGATTCCAGCTACGATTCCATAGATATAATTCGGATCGAACATCATAGTTTCCGGCTCATGGGGAAGAAGCCTGCCGGCTGCATATATAGCAGCTCCGGCTATCAGCGAAGCTAATACCGATCTGACTTTTTCCCTGGCCGTTCCGGCTTTTGCAAACAGGTACACAGCCAGAGCAAAGGGCAGCACTGCTCCTCCCAGATTGATGGAGAAGCGGTCTCCCAGCGAAATATCCGGCAGCAAGCCTCCGACAAATATAGCCGCCATAAAGAGCAGCGCCGTTTTATCGTTCAGCCTCAATCTGTCCAGCACCTGATGCCCTACTCCAAACAGAACCAGTATGCCTGCAACAACCAACAGCGTTAATCCCAAAGGCATTATCCATCACCTCATTGTTTTCGAATTGGACTCAAAATTATCATTCCCTGCGATAAGAAGATGTATGCTTTTTCACAGGCCTGCCAAAAATTGAACATATAAAAAAACCGGTTCTGATATCAGCTATCAGACCGGTTTTCACCGTTAATTCATTTATGCTGAGACAGCAGGTTAAACTCTGTTACTATGCTGCCTAAAAAAAGCCCATTGGCTATATGAGCATCAGTAGGGCGGCAAGACTGCCGGTACGCCCCTTTTCCCTGCGATGGCTGAAGAAAACATCCACATTGCAGCCGGTGCAAAGAGCTGCCAGGGTTATGTTCTCCCCGGGCACTCCGCATTCCTGCAATTGATATCGGTTTACCGCCCACAGATCAATATCATACTTGTCCTTACCGCGCGGCCTGATTATTTCTTCCTTCCTGTCGGGACAGGCTGCAGCAAATGCCTCAGCCACCGGACCATCCACTTCAAAACAGCAGGAGCCTATGGAAGGCCCGATTGCAGCCAGACAGTCCCCTGGCTGGGTACCGTAATGTTCCCCCATGGCTTCCAGTGTCTGCCTGGCGATATTGGATGCTGTACCCCGCCAGCCCGCTTGGCTTAATCCGATAACATGGCGTACGGGGTCCAGAAAGAAGAGCGGAACACAATCGGCATAAAATGTAACCAGGGCCAGCCCTGACCGATTTGTTACAAGCCCGTCTGTTTCTCGAATTTCGGAAGCCTTGTCCCAGCCCATGCCCTCATGTGTCTCATCCACTGCCATAACCCTGTTCTTGTGAACCTGATGGGTAAAAACCATCTGCTCAGGCCTGATATCCAGGGCACTGCAAAAAAGCCTGAAATTCTCCCGCACATTCTCAGGACTGTCTTTGCGGTGAAAGCTCAGATTCAGGCTGCTGCACTCCCCGCTGCTGACTCCTCCCAAACGGGAGCTGAAGCCATGCCGGACCAGGCCGGTTTGTGTGAATGCCGGTATGGTGTAGTATACCAGCCCGCCGGCCTTTTGCTCCTGAAATCCTTCCGTGCCTGAAACATTTTGTGAAATACGTCCTGCTGCTTCATACATTGAAATGCATCAGCTCCTTCCCAATTAAGGACAACTGCTGCCCTTTATTCATTCAGCAGTTTGTTCAGTTCCTCCATAAAGGTGTTGATGTCTTTGAATTGCCGGTAAACTGAAGCAAAACGGACATAGGCCACTTCGTCCAGCTCCCGCAGTTTCTCCATTACCATCTCACCGATTTTCTGGCTGGTTACCTCCTGTTCCAGGGAATTGTAAATCTGCTTCTCTATATCCTGTACAGCTGTTTCCAGATCCCTGACTGATACGGGCCTTTTCTCGCATGCCTTGAGAAGCCCGGACATGATCTTATTGCTGTCAAACACCTCCCGCCGGCCATCCTTTTTGATGACCAGAATGGGCAGGTACTCTATTTTTTCGTAGGTTGTAAATCGTTTGCCGCAGCTGGTGCATTCCCGCCTGCGTCTTATCACGGTGCCTTCATCCGTAGGCCTGGAATCCACCACCTTGCTGTCGGTAACAAAACAAAATGGGCACTTCAACTCCGGTTTCCTCCCTTCCGGGGTGTTTCGTACCCATTATATTATCTTTCTCGGCTTTAGTCCATCCTTACTTTACAGATTAATCCAATGATCTCCATGTTAAGACAAATAACTTCAGGGGAGCCCCATGTATCGGGTTTCCACATCCACCAATATGACATCGTCACCGATCTTTTTGATCTTTTCCCAAGGTATCACCAGATCGTCCTCCTCTTTCAGCAGACCTAAGAAGCGGCTGGCCCCCGGAACTACTATAGCTGTAATTCTGCCTTCGAGAAGGTTAAATTCCATATCAATGATGTTTCCCAAACGTCTGCCGTCCCGGACATTGATTACTTCCTTGGTCCGGAAATCCGATGATTTAGGCACAAAATACCACCTCACCTTCACTGTCCTCTCTTTCTATCCTATTAAGCGGACAGAAAAAAGATGACAAAAAAGCGGGTGGATCAGATATACTTTCTCATATGATTCAGGGCATTTTTTTCCAGACGGGACACCTGTGCCTGAGAGATTCCGATTTCCTCAGCCACTTCCATCTGGGTGCGGCCGTCAAAGAAACGAAGGGTCAATATAAGCTTCTCCCTGTCATTTAGTTTCTTCATGGCCTCCTTAAGGGCGATTCCGTCAAGCCAGCTATCATCCTGATTCTTTTCATCACTTACCTGATCCATTACGAAAATGGCATCTCCCCCATCATGGTAAATGGGTTCAAAAAGTGAAATAGGGTCCTGTATTGCATCCAGTGCAAATACCACTTCTTCCCTGGGCATATCCAGTTCCTTTGCAATCTCGGATACCGTAGGTTCCTTTGAATGTTTGTTGATCAGCTGATCCCGCACCTGCAGCGCCTTATATGCAATATCGCGCAGTGAACGGCTGACCCGGATGGAGTTGTTATCCCGCAGATATCTGCGGATTTCTCCTATGATCATGGGCACGGCATAGGTGGAAAAGCGGACATTGTGGCTGGTATCAAAATTATCTATGGCCTTTATAAGGCCGATGCAGCCAACCTGGAACAAATCGTCGATGTGTTCCCCCCTGTTGTTGAATCTTTGGATGACACTAAGTACCAGCCTCAGGTTGCCCTGTATGAATTCCTCTCTTGCGCTGTTGTCTCCGGCATGCATCCGTGAAAACAGTTCCTTCATCTCTTCATTGGTCAGAACAGGAAGCTGCGATGTATTGACGCCGCAAATTTCAACCTTATTCGTATGCATGCATTTTCCCTCCATCCCCATCCTGCAGAAACAGGATGTCCTTCTTTAAAGAAAGTATTGCCCCGGATGGAGTAATTTATTCTTCACAACATGCGGCTGATTTCCTTTTTCAATCGCTTGATTATGCGTTTTTCCAGCCGGGAAATGTAGGATTGAGAAATTCCCAGCAGGTCAGCAACCTCCTTTTGTGTCTTTTCTGAACCGTCCCGCAGACCGAATCTCAGTTCAATGATGCATCTTTCTCTGCGGGAAAGAAGATTCATGGCAAGATTCAGCAATTCCCTGTCAACCTCGTCCTCTATGTATTTGTATACCAAATCGTTTTCCGTACCCAATATATCTGACAGCAGCAGCTCGTTTCCGTCCCAGTCTATATTCAGTGGCTCGTCAAAGGAAATTTCGGACTTAACTTTGCCGTTTCGCCGCAGATACATCAGAATTTCATTTTCTATGCAGCGGGATGCATAAGTGGCCAGCTTGATTTTCTTGGAGGGATCGAAGGTATTTACTGCTTTTATAAGGCCGATAGTGCCAATGGAGATCAAATCCTCTACACCTATTCCGGTATTTTCAAATTTTCTTGCTATGTAGACAACCAGGCGTAGATTGCGTTCGATTAGAATGCTCTTTACCGAAAGATCGCCCATTCCCAGCCTGCTTATTAAGCTGGTCTCCTCCTCATTGGACAATGGAGGAGGCAGGGCTTCATTTCCGCTGATATAGTAGATGAGCCGGTATTTCAGAATTTTCAGCCTGCTGGTGAATTTTATCCAGGTCACAAGGCAATGCATCCTAAGTTTACTATACAGGGACATTAATCAGACCTCCTGTTACGGAATAATGCGGGGCTGGATCAATGCATGGTACTCATCACTGACTGATAGTTTACGGTTGCGTATGCCAATCAGTGTTTCTCCGGCTTCCAGCCAGCCGTCCTCTGACTTTATGCGCACACTGTCCGGGCGAAAGGCCGGAAGTATACTGCCGGAATAATCCAGGGTGCTGTAGGGTACGATACAGAATCGATTGATCCAGGTCGATTCTGACATTACCCTTGTAATGTATTCCAATTGTTCTTCTCTGCCCTGCAGATAAATCTTTTGTATCTCATACGGCAGAATGGATTGAATGCGTTCAAATTCCACTACTATGACAGGACACCCGCTTATGGGATCCGTCAGTTCATTCCCCGTATCCAGAAATGCATCCATAGAAATGCTTTTATCCCCAAACTGAAGCTCCACCTGGTAGACAAGCTGCTGTCTGTTGATCCGAAAACGTAATAAAGGCCACAGCCGGCGATAGAGGAAAATAATGAAAACCACGGAGAAGACCAGGATCTTTATGGGAAAATCATGAATAATAAATACGCCTCCTGAAATCTCCAGGCCTGCATTAAAGAAGTAATAAATCCCAAAGGCTGCTCCTCCCAGCAAAAAGGTTACTCCATAAAAATAACCCAGCAGTTTCAGAAATTCCGTAAAAGAGCGTATACGAAACCCTGCTGCCAGCATTGCCAGTGACAACAGAAGCTTCAGGGGCAGCCCGGACAGGTATGAGAATCCCGGAAGAATAAGCAGTATGGCATAGCATGCTCCGATACATGCAGAACACCACAGCCTCCATATGGGAGAAGTGTTTCCCGACAGCTTCCATGTGACCCGCAAAACAATAAAATTAATCAGCAGATTATCCAGCCAGATGACATCAAGGAAACATTGCTTCAACCCAATCCCATCCTTCTGACCTGTACCACCCTTGTTGTCCTTATTATAACCTATTACAAATGAGGATCCTGTAGAACAGCGCTGCAAAGAAAAAAAAATAGCGGCAATAAATATCCTTTATTGTCGCTATTTTCCTTCTGTATGTTCTTGTTTATGTCTATGCCTGCTGCCTACCTTAAACGATTTCTTCTCAGGAATGTGGGAATTTCCAAATCATCGGAATCATCCCGTGAAGCTGCAGCCCGCATGTTTTCCAGTCCCTTTTCCACCAGCTTGCGTTCCTGTTTTTCCATTGCCTTATTGAAACCGGTAGCGATTAC
The DNA here is from genome assembly GCA_012839095.1 of Clostridiales bacterium. Taxonomy (GTDB): domain Bacteria; phylum Bacillota; class Clostridia; order Caldicoprobacterales; family DTU083; genus DUOA01. The sequence continues at coordinate 73,502 of DUOA01000086.1, read as the reverse complement.
TATAATCTGGATTTCATCATCCAGGTTTTCATCGATGACTGCACCGAAAATTATATTTGCTTCCGGATCTGCAGCCTGGGCAACCAGCTCGGCGGCCTCATTTACCTCATACAGGCCCAGATTGGGGCCGCCTGTAATATTCAAAAGTACACCTCTGGCCCCTTCAATGGTGGTTTCAAGGAGCGGGCTCTGAATAGCCTGTTTTGCTGCATCAGTTGCCCGATTGTCTCCGTTGCCCCTGCCAATGCCCATGTGAGCAAGACCTTTTTCCTTCATAATGGTGCGGACATCTGCAAAGTCCAGGTTAACCAGACCGGGTACGGCAATTAAATCGGATATTCCCTGTACGCCCTGACGCAGGACATCATCCGCGATCTTGAAGGCTTCCAGTATGGATGTGCGTTTTTCAACCACCTGCAGCAATCGATCATTGGGTATGGTAACCAGGGTATCCACCTTATCCTTTAAGAGGGCAATACCCTTTTCTGCATTCAGGGAGCGTTTACGGCCTTCAAAGAGAAAAGGCTTGGTTACAACACCGACTGTCAGTATCCCCATCTCCCTGGCCAGCTCAGCCACCACCGGTGCAGCACCGGTACCGGTGCCTCCTCCCATACCGGCTGTAATGAAAACCATGTCAGAGCCCTTTATGCACTGAGCCATTTCCTCACGGCTTTCCTCAGCAGCCTTCTGGCCGATTTCCGGATCGGCTCCGGCTCCCAGCCCCTTGGTTATCTTCTCACCGATCTGTATTTTCTGCGTCGCCTGTGACAGATACAGAGCCTGCTTGTCAGTATTTATCGAGATAAAATCCACGCCCTTCAAACCATATTGAATCATACGGTTGACAGCGCTGTTACCGGCTCCGCCCACACCTATTACCTTTATCTGTGCAAACGAATTCATGTCAATGTCAAATTCCAGCACGCCGTACCCTCCCTTTATGTAATAAGTATATCATTATATTTTTATTTTGCTTATCAGTTTTCTGCGCAGGGTTCCCCAAATACCCGATAAGCTCCATCCTGCATATGGTTTGTCCTTAATTCCATAACAGCCGATGGAATATACCGATGACAGCGTGGGGCTGGAAAGCCCGATCACGTCCGGGACCCCCAAATACACCGGCAGCCCCAGTATGCGGCTGCCCAGTTCCCTGATTCCCCTGAAGAGAGAGAGACCGCCTCCGGTCAGCACAACCCTTTGAGAGTCTGCCAGCAGACCTTCAGCTTCAACCCTCTTAACAACCAGCTCCAGGATTTCTTCAATCCGTGATTCCACTATCTCCTGCAGAAAACCCATGGGAATATTCTGAATGTGCTGTCCGTCCCGTATGGGCATTTGCATAGCCGAGTCTTCGGAATCATCATCGAAAGCCAGCCCAAGGACACAATACCGCTTCAGTCTTTCCGCTTCGTCTATTGAAATATCAATGCCTATGGCTATATCCCTGCTGATATCATCCCCTCCCAGGGGAAGCCAGTCATAGAAAACAGGGATGCCGTTTTTGTATACTGCAATATCGGTGGATTGTCCACCGGTGTCAACCCATATGATGCCCTTATGCCGATCCTCCTGTGTAAGCATTGCCTCGCCGCATGCCAGTGGTACAGGTACCCACTTGCTTACCTCAATCTGACGGGAACGCAGGAACCGGGTCATCTGATCGGCAAAATCCGTTTCAATGCAGATGAGGGAGGCCTGCAGCTCCAGCTTTTCACAGGAAATACCAAGAGGATTGCCGACAGACCTGCCATCCACTGAAAAAGCGCCGTACACGACATTTGCAACTTCCCAGGGAGCAGGCAGCGAATACTCGGCTGCCCGGCGGCGCAGTTCCATCACATCCTGTTTGGAAACCGGACGGCCCAGGGACAGCTCTGCTTCGTTCCTAATAAGCCCGCAGAACTCATTGGGTATACCCAGAATGCACCGGCTTATCCTGATACCGGCCATTTTCCGTGCTTGTCCCAAGGCGGAATCCAAAGCCTGGCCTGTTATGTTTTCAGATTCCCAGCCGTCATTCTGCACCCCATCGTATTGGGCCCGGCCCAGACCGAGCAGTTCCAGCCCTCCGTTAAAGCCTTTCCTACATATCAGTACTGCCAATTTGGTCGTACCGGGATCAATTAACGTGACAGGATTATTCAAAGCAGGAAACCTCTCTTTTGTCTGGTAGTATATTTATTCATGTGAATATGTTATCATAAATCCCGGCAAAGTTAAATCACTATTTATCCGTACTTTCCTCCAAATAGGATTTTTTTCTGAGAATGCCCAGGAAATGTCTCCGGATGAGGGCAAAGTTATTGAACAGACGATAACCAAACACAAAAATTGCGCAAAGATAGATGGGAACGTCCAGTCTGTCACCGATATAGGCCAGAACCGCTGCCAGTATTGCATTGCCAAAAAAACCGGAAATGAATACATCGGCCTCAAACTGGTTCTCCAAGGCTGAGCGGATACCTCCGAAAACGGAATCCAATGCTGCCAGCACAGCGATGGACATATAGGAAGAATAGGCGGTAGGAATATTGAAGGGCAGCGTCATCCCCAGTATAATGCCGATTACAATGCCAATGAGAGGCAGCCACATATTATTCATCCTCCTGTACTGTTTTTGCATAGGTATATTCTGTATCACCCATATACCTGGGAATTTCTACGGAATTCATCCTGCGGATCTGGAATTCCAGACCCCAGGCAATAAGATCATGGTAAATGCTGTCCTCCCTTTGAAATGCGGCAGTCAGGCTGTCCGGATCTCCGATGGCATGGATGACAAAAGGAGGAGCAAATCGTTCGTATTTCCCTACATGGATGGTAGGACCACCGCAGCTGATTCGGGAATTTGCCATGATTCTTGTTCCATTCACAGAAATGGCCTCGGCCCCGGCGTCCCTGAGTTCATTAATAACGTGCAGCATATCGCTGTCGTGTACGATAAAGAAGCTGAGCATATAGGGGTTGCTTGAGAGAAAGTTATCAGGCTTCCGGTCATTCAACACTATCTCTATGCCCGGCCCTTTCACTGCCAGCAGACCGGCTGTCAGCCTGGTTTCCTGCACTTCCTTCTGAACCTGCTGAAGCTGAAGGTTTTTTTCCGCCAGACTGTTTTCATATTCCTTCAGCTTTTTTTCATGCTGTGCAATGATTTGCTCCAACTCCTCTTTTTCCTTCTCCAGGCTGTTTTTTTCATTTACAAGCTTTTCTATATTCTGAAGAGATGCCACGCCCCCGATCTCCGTTTCGCTTTTTTGTTCAGCCACAGCCATTACCGACAAAAAACCCAGCAAAATACACATCAGGGTAATCAGCCATATGGTTTTGTCCGGTTTCCCCGTCATTTTACCACCAGCCCTTCTATTGCACTGGTACAGCATATTCATACTGCAGAGGACCGTTGTATTTGGGAATCCGGATACGTTCCTCCCGGCGGATTTTTATTTCCAGTTCCTCGCTCAGATTATCCGCTACTCCGCCCAAAAGCTTGAGGGAAGCCTCCAGAGTATCGGGATTGCCCACGGCTTTGATTTCAAAGGGAACTGAGTAACGGTTGGTATTAATTACGATATAATCACCGGCATTTCGGATTTCGCTGGTGGAAATAATGCGTTCATCATTGATGGCTATGGCCTCCGCCCCTGCTGCATTAAGCTCATTAACCAGCATCAGCAGATCCTCGTCGTATACGCTTCTTATAATGCCTACTTCGCCCCATTCCTGGTAGGATATGAGATTTACCGTAATGATAACTCCGGCTCCCTCCAGTTCGGTCAGACCGGCCAGGTTTCTGGCCCGCTCCAGTTCACGGTACATGGCATCGCTCAGCTTCCCCTCATCCTGAGCGGCGCTTTCGTATTCGGCTATCCGGTCTTCCAGCTCAGTAATCAGACTGCGCTGACCTTCTATTTCCTGATTCAGTTTTTGTATCTGAGCGGTAAGCTCCTGTGTGCGCTGCAGGGATACGTTCCCTCCTACTTTCTGCACATTCTTAAACTGAGCAGCCAGCATCAGGCCCAGTATCATGCTTACCAGCATTACGGCAATTTTTCCGCCCAATGTTTTCAACCTGTCACCACATCCTCATTGTCCCTATTGTCCTCTTCCTGCTGCTCTTCCCCATTCTCCGGATCTTCCGGTTCATCAGACGGCAGAGGAAGGAAGACTGCCTTTCCCGGTACACTTACATCCAAGGTGCCCTTCCCGCCGTTTTCCAGTACTGTTGTATAGGCTTCCGACTGCAGCCAGCCCAGCTTTCTGTCCAGCTCAACAGCTTGTCCCAGTATAACCTGTATTTCATCCTTAGTAATCAGGGTAATATCATCAGGATCATCCAGGCAGATGGTTTGAATCATACTGCCCATACCACGTTCCTCCAGAGCCTGCAGTATCCGTATCAGTATTTTCCGCTTATAATCGTCATTCATGGCCTTATCAAGCAGACTGCCCTTGCTCAGCTTGTTTATATGTATTCCCTCCACAAGGGGCAGGAGCGGATGATCAGTCTGCCTGATTATATCCATAATGAATCCGCCTGAATCAACCACGACATAAGAACTCAGATAAGGTACAGCGGCAGCCGGTTTCCTTGCCTTTACAGCAATAATTACTTCATCGGGCAGCCTGATGGTGATGCCCTGAACTTTTGCAAAAGGCGGACTGCCTTCTATTCGTTCCTTAACCTGCTGTCTGTTTATCTTTAGTATATTGTCGCCGTATGATATACCGGACAGATTTATTATAACATCACTATCCTGTGCTGCGCTACCTACAACTGTTATATTTTCTATCTGAAATACCTCAGTGCCTATAAACACTATGGCAGCAAAGCAAATCAGCAATATCATAAACATCAGAATGCCTTTTCTTGTCCCATGCCGGCTCATGGCTTTTCCTCCGAAGGATCAGTTTGTTTTGAAAACACTAAAATCCTGCCATAAAACCCTGCCTTGCAGCAAAGTTTTACGGCATTTTTACAAATTACTGTTCAATTCTCTCTATGTCTGCTCCTATGCTGCGCAAACATTCGTCAAGCTTGTCATAACCCCGTTCAATATGGCGGATGTTGTCTATCCAGGTTTCACCTTCTGCTTTCAGACCCGCCATAACCAATGCTGCCCCTCCCCGCAGATCACCGGCAGTAACGCCGGCACCTTTCAGGATCGGAACGCCCTGCACCACTGCAATCTTTCCTTCAGTCCGGATATTGGCTCCCATGCGGATCAGCTCAGGGACATGCTTGAACCTGTTTTCAAATATGTTCTCCGTTATTATGCTGGTACCTTTTGCAACTGTCAGTGCACTCATGAACAGAGCCTGCATATCAGTTGGAAATCCGGGGTAGGGATAGGTTTTTGTATGCTCAACCGCCCACAAACGGCGGGGAGCCTTGATTCTGACCGAACTGACAGGTCCTTCCCCCTGAGGGACAATCATACAGCCGGTTTCCCGCAGCTTGGTAATTATGGATTGAATATGTTCAACTATCACGTTTTCCACAACTATTTCACTGCCCGTGATAGCAGCTGCCACCAGGTAGGAACCTGCCACAATGCGATCGGGGATTACGGTATATTCCGTTTCATCAAATGATTCCACGCCCTCAATCACTATAGTATTGCTTCCGGCACCTGCCACCCTGCCGCCCATGCTGTTGATGAAGTTCTGGAGATCGACGATTTCCGGTTCCTTGGCAGCGTTTCGTATGACAGTCCGGCCCCTGGCGCGGGTAGCGGCCAGCATGACATTTTCGGTTGCTCCTACACTGGGATAATCCAGGTGGATATCGGCACCAACCATATTGGCTGCCTCACAATCCAGATAACCGTAGGATTCATTGATGATCACTCCCAGCTGCCTCAGCCCCTGCAGGTGCAGGTTAATTGGACGTTGTCCTATCTCACAGCCTCCCGGATAAGTAATCTTGGCTTTTTTCATCCTGGCCAGAACTGCTCCCAGCATGACTATTGAAGATCGGATTTCCTTTACATACCTGTCAGGTATAACCCAGCTGTCTATACTAGACGGATCTATAAACAGGGTGGAGTTATCTCTTTTTATTCTGCAACCTATGGACTGCAGTATCAGTAACATGTTTTCAACATCTGCAAGGCTGGGGAATTCATACAGGACTACCGGTTTCCGGGTTAGGATTACCGCTGCCAGTATGGGCAGAATGGCGTTCTTCGACCCTATGACCCGGATGCTTCCTTCCAGCTTTCTCCCTCCCCGGATTCGAAACATTCCCATACAACTACACCTCTTTCTTCCGCTTACACCGGTATATCGAAATTTACGCAGAAATTCCGATCCATTACCATTCTATGCACGGAAAATTGAGGTGTTACATTCCGTGAATATGTCGAAGGAATGTTAGACGGTTCTGCAATGTCTGGAAACATTGAGCAGGACCCCTATGCCGGTCAGAAACATGGCCAGGGAGGAGCCTCCATAACTGATGAAGGGCAGGGGCAGTCCGGTTGGGGGCATGGAGGCGGTAACCACAGCAATATTGATCACTGCCTGTATTGCTATCATGGAGATAATTCCTGCAGACAGAAAGCTTCCGAACAAGTCAGGTGCCGTCAGTGCAACCCTGATCCCTCTCCATATCAGGATAAGAAAAAGCAGAATAAGAAAGGTTGCGCCTACGAAACCCAGTTCTTCCCCAATTATGGCAAAGATAAAGTCGGTTTCCGGATAGGGCAGGTATAAATATTTCTGTCTGCTCTGAGCCAAGCCCAGTCCGAAAAGACCCCCGGACCCCAGAGAATACAGGGACTGAATCAGCTGCCACCCGCTTTTCAGAGGGTCAGCCCAGGGATCAATAAATGCCTTATATCGATCCAGTCGATAGCCGGCCACAACGGTAAGCACCACCGCTCCTACAGCTCCTGCTGCCGCCAGGCCGGCAAAATACCATAGATTTAATCCCCCTATGAAAAGCATTACCAGGGTCAGAATCACGATACTGCCTGCGGTGCTTAAGTTAGGCTGTTTAACAATCAATCCAAAGACCATACCTACAACCAATAAAATGGGCAGGACATCTTTTAAAAAACGCTTCATTTTGCCTCCGGCTCTTGCCATGGAGTCCGATATGAAAAATATAATGGCAAACTTGGCGATCTCCGCCGGCTGGATGGTGAGGCTTCCTATGCCCAGCCACCTTTTGGCATTATTCCTTGGTTCTCCTATCAGCAATACCAGAACCAGCAGCAGTATGCTTATAATCATGAATATGCGGGAATACCTTTGAAGCCTGGAATAGTCCACCCTGGAAGCAACAAACATACCTGCAAAGCCAATCACAGCCCACAGGCACTGACGCTTGAAAAAGTACAGGCTGTCGCCCCATCGTTCCGCAGAATAATAATAGCTGGCGCTGAATACCATAACAATGCCAAGAGCTACCAAAATGACGGTAGTCAGTAAAATTGGAAAATCAACCGGCTTTTTTTTCACCTGGTCTGCCCCCTGCTTTATTCTATGCTTTTTTCTAGTGCTCTGACTGCCTCTTTGAACACATTTCCTCTTTCTTCATAATCCCGGAACATATCCCAGCTGGCACAAGCGGGAGAAAGAAGAACACTGTAACCCTGGGAGGAAAGTGCATATGCTTTTTCTACTGCTTCCGGTATGCTCTTTGTCATGTGTATATTGGTAAAGCCCTGTTTTCTGGCAGTTTCCGCTATTTTATCCGCTGTTTCCCCCAGCAGAACCAGAGCCTTTACCTTGCTGCCAAAAGCGGCTGTAAATTCGGAAAAACCTCCTTTTTTATCCATGCCCCCTGCGATTAGGACAGTTGCACCCGGCATGGCTTCGATGGCTTTAATGGAGGAATCGGGATTGGTTCCCTTCGAATCATTGTAAAAGGTTATGCCCTTTATGACAGCCACCTTTTCTATGCGATGTTCCACTCCGGGGAAGGTTCTCAATGTGTCAGCAATTATTTCCGGAGCCGCACCGGCCAGGCCTGCAGCGGCGGCAGCAGCCAAAGCGTTCTCCAGGTTGTGGGTTCCCGGTATGCCCAGTTGATCCGCCCGGCAAACCGTCTTAATTCCCCCGCCCAGATTCATCCGGATGTATCCGTCCTCCACCCACACTCCTTCCGACAAGGCTCTGCTGCGGCTGAAATAAAAGGTATGGACACCACCTGGGGGATCAATCCGGGACAGAATGGGATCATCGCCATTTAAAATCAGGATATCGCCCCTGACCTGATTGCCGAACACCCGATATTTTGCTGCTATGTAATTTTCCATGGTCTTATGACGATCCAGATGATCCGGTGAGATATTCAGAATCAGGGCTATTTCCGGCCGGAAAACAGCGGTGGTTTCCAGTTGAAAACTGCTGATTTCAGCTGCAACCATGTCGCCTGGCTCAATCTCATCAACTTTCTCTGAAAAGGGCAGGCCGATGTTTCCTACAACGTGAGTTACTTTACCTGCTGCTTTCAATATTTCCCCGATGAGAGCGGTTGTTGTGGTTTTTCCGTTTGTACCGGTTACTGCGATAATCGGTGCCTTACAATATCTATACGCCAGTTCCACTTCGCTTATCACTTCAATGCCCGATTCCGAGGCACGAATCAGAAAGGGCAAATCGGCAGGAACGCCGGGACTTAATACTATCATATCCGCCCGATTCAGCAGAATGCCCGGATCCTGGCCCAAATGAAATTCGCATTCAATACTTTTCTTAAGTTCCTCTGTTGCTGCCGAAAGGTCTGTTTCATTTTTGCTATCATGCACGATTACCCTGGCGCCCTTTCTGTAGAGAAGGCGGGCAGCAGATATTCCGCTGCGGGCCAGGCCCATGACCAATACTGTCTTACCGCTTAGTTCCATTCCCGGCTTCCTCCTAGATGTTCAAAAGTGCAAACAGACACAGGACAACGGCAGCAAGTATAAACATGACTGTCACCTTGGTTTCCGGCATGCCGGACAACTCAAAGTGATGGTGGAGGGGGGACATTCTGAAAACCCGCTTGCCACGCAGCTTGAAGGATGCCACCTGTATGATTACCGAAAGGGATTCTGCCATGTATACCCCTCCGATCACAGGCAGCCAGAGAGGAATGCGAAGCAAAAGGGATAAGGCAGAAACTGCCCCTCCAAGACCCAGCGAACCTGTGTCCCCCATGAACACCTGGGCAGGATGGGAGTTAAACCTTAGAAAGCCCAGGCAAGCTCCGGTGAGAGCTGCAGCGAAAATCGCCAGATCCTGATAGTTCTCTGCCAGCCTTAGCATTCCCTGTTTTTCTGCCAGCGTCCAGACAGCGCCGATAATGATGCTCAGGGTCGCAGATACAACCAGGGTTACTCCCCCACACAGGCCATCCAGGCCGTCTGTGAGGTTTACACTGTTTACCGTGCCGATAATAATAAACACCATTACAGGTATGTAAAAGACGCCCAGGTCCCACTCGGCTCCCGTGAAAGGTATGATAACACTGCTGCCCACATACTCGCTCCTGTATGCATATACCGCCAGAGCAACTGAAACAACAAGCTGACCTATGATTTTCTGATAAGCTCGCAGCCCCAGGGAACGTTTTTTAACCACGATGATGTAATCATCCAGGAAACCAATCAAGGCAAAACCGGCAGTGGACAGTACGGCAGCCAGGGCAAAGCTGCCTCTTCCCTTCGGCAGTATCAGACCGATGAGAATCAGAGGTATCAGAAACAAAATTCCGCCCATGGTAGGAGTACCGGATTTGGCCAGATGACTTTCAGGCCCGTCTTCCCGGACGGTCTGTCCGAATTTCAGCCTTCGAAGCCACGGGATGAGCAGTATGCCCATCAGAAGTGTTGTCAGAAAGGCCAGCAGAATTATGGATGCAAAATACTTCATTCCGAGCTCCCCCCATCTTTTAAAAACGATACAATTTCCTCCATCTGCATGCCTCGGGAGCCCTTGACCAGGATCCTGTCTCCCTCATATATGTTGTTTTTCAGCCAGTGAATGATTTCCTGATTGCTGCTGACGTGGAAAACTGACTTTGACGGCATTCCTGCCTGCAGAGCGCCTTCTCCCGCCCAGACGCTTTCCTGCCCCCGTGTGGCCAGAATATGGATGCCGCACTCTGCTGCAAACCGCCCCACCTGTCTGTGAGCTTCCCGGGAGTGCATGCCCAGCTCCAGCATATCCCCAAGTATGGCAATTTTCCGGTGTCCTTCCATATCCTTCAATACCCGCAGGGCAGCCTGCATCGAATCGGGACTGGCGTTGTATGTATCATCTATCACCTTGACATCCTTATATGCCTTCAAGGGAAAGATATGCAGGCGCATATTGTCACCGGCAAACTCCAGCAGACCTGCCTGAATCTCCTGCATTTCCATACCAAGCATCCTCCCTGCCGCAACAGCCGCAAGGCTGTTGTATACATTGTGGATGCCGGGTACATTCAGCCTTATTCCAAAGCTTTCGTCCTTCACCCTAAGAGTGTAGGAAATGCCGTTTTCATGGCTTTGAATATCTGTTGCACAAAATTCCGCATGAGAGCCGGTTCCGAAGCGAATGACTTTGCAGCCGACCCGATCCCGCATCATCATCTCAGCTTCCCGGTGCAGAATATCGTTGTCATCATTAAGTATTACGGTACAGCCTTCATGGAAGTGCTCAAGGAGCTCCGATTTAGCTTTCCAGATATTGTCCCGGCTGCCCAGTTTCTCGATGTGGGATATTCCTATGTTTGTAAAAATTGCTGCCTTAGGTGGAGCAATGGCAGCCAGACGGCGAATTTCTCCGAATCCGCTCATTCCCATCTCCAAAACTGCAATCTGATGATGAGGCTCCAGCCTGAAGAGGGTAAGGGGCAGTCCGATTTCATTGTTCAGATTGCCCTGGGTTTTTAGTACCTGGAATTTCCGGGAAAGAACACTGCTGACCATATCCTTGGTTGTTGTTTTGCCTGTACTGCCTGTTATGGCAATCACGTCAACGGAAAAGCTTTTCAGATACCATGCTGCCAAATCCTGCAGAGCTGTCAGGGTATTTCCTGTAACTATTGTATGTACACCCTGTGGCAAAGTTTTATTAAGATTGTGTGTCAAAACAGCTGCAGCACCTTTCTCAGCAGCCTCCGCCAGATAATCGTGCCCGTCAAAACGTTCACCTTCCAGGGGAATAAACAGGTCTCCCGGCTGTATGGTGCGTGTATCCGTTGAAACACCGGTGATCATCTGACTGCTGCCTTCCCGGATGATCCTGCCTCCGACTGCATCCCTTATTTCCTTTATGGATAAAGGTTTCATCAAACCTTCTCCCTTCCAAGTATCTCTGCTACGATTTTCTTTTCATCAAACTGGATGGTTTTCCCCTTTATTTCCTGATAAGTTTCGTGACCCTTGCCGGCCAAAATTATCACATCATCCTTTCGTGCATGCTTCAATGCATACTCAATGGCCGATCGCCGGTCAGCAATAACTTCATAGGGACAGCCGCTCCTTTTCATGCCCGGCAGAATATCCCTTATAATATTCATGGGTTCTTCACTGCGTGGATTATCGGAAGTAATAATGCAGAAATCCGAATATCTGCCTGCCACCTCTCCCATCAGGGGACGTTTGGCCTTGTCCCGATCTCCCCCGCATCCGAAGAGGGTGACCAGTCTTCCCTTTGTCAGATCCCTGGCTGTCCTCAGGATATTTTCCAGTCCGTCCGGAGTATGGGCATAGTCCAGAATAACCCGGTAATCACTTCCTGTATCCAGGAGCTCAAAGCGTCCGGGAACACCGTCAATGTTTTCAAGACCAGCCTGTATATCACCCAGTGAAATGCCGGCTGCATAGCAGGAGGCAGCAGCAGCAAGTGCGTTATATACGCTGAATATTCCTGGAATACGCAGATTTATGCCGATCTTCCCGCCCAGAATATGGAGATTGAAACTTACGCCGTCTGCGGCAATTTCAATGTCCCGGGCAAAAATATCCGCCGGATGGTAAATGCCATAGGTAAAGGAGTGGCGATCCAGCTGATCCAGAATAAGGCGCCCGCTCTCATCATCCACATTGATGACAGCCAGCCGGCTTTGCTCAAAAAGCTTTGCCTTGGATGCCCTGTAATTATCCACGGTTCCGTGAAAATCGAGATGATCCCGGCTCAGATTGGTAAATATGCCAACCTCATAAATGCAGCCGGTAACCCGGTTAAGCTCCAGGGAATGGGAGGATACCTCCATAACAGCAGCCTCCACGTCCTCTTTCAGCATTTCTGCCAGAATTCTCTGCAAATCCGGCGATTCCGGGGTAGTTCTTTCAGTTGGAATCATCCGGCTGCCTATCATATTGGTTATGGTACCGATAAGCCCGGTTTTCTTACCTGCCTGCTCCAAAATGGACTTTATCATATAGGTGGTGGTGGTCTTGCCGTTGGTACCGGTTACTCCAAATAATATCAGATTATCAGAGGGATTTCCATAAAAAGAAGAGGATATGAGACCCATTGCTTTTCGTGTGTTTTCTACGAATACCTTGGTGATCCCGTCCGGCAGCTGTACATCCCTGCGCAGTACAAGAGCCCCGGCCCCCTTTTCCGCTGCCATAACGGCAAAATCATGACCGTCTGCCCGATATCCTTCTATACAAAAAAACAAGGACCCTGGGGTCACCTGTCTTGAATCATAATGTATCCCTTTGATGTCGATGTCCAAAGAGCCTTCAACACGAAGAACCTCTGTTCCAGTCAACATGTCACTCAGTTTCATTCCCATTCCCTCCCGGATACCCGCCTCTGCAGCGGTTTGTATCATTAGTAAGTATTTACAGAATATTTCCGGAGCATACCTTTAAGCACTTCTATTCAGGCGTTTCAAAGTAGACGGTTACTGTTGTACCCGGTTCCACCATGGTTCCGGGTGCCGGAGCCTGGCCTACTGCCAGCCCGATGCCCTCAATTTTCAGCTTCAGACCCTCGGATGTCAGAATATTGTTGGCTTCCCGTATGGATTTCCTTGTAAGGTCCGGCACTGTTACCAGTTCTTCATCCACAGGATCCTCACCTGAATCACCTTCATTGCCTGTATATAAAAGCACTGTGGTATCCACCAATACCTCGGCACCCGGCAGGGGCACTTGTTTGATTACGACGGTTCCGGTCTGCTCTGCCAGATAGTCCAGGCCGGCTTCCCGCAGCTCCTTAACTGCCTCAACCAGAGGTTTGCCTGTTACTTCGGGTACAATCACACTTTTGGTCTCCTGGCTGGTGTTTTCATCAAATACCGGTTCCACGCCCAGATAATGCAAGGTATCCTCCAATATCATCTTAACATACGGAGCGGCTACCACGCTACCGAAATCCACTGCGACCTGGGGTTCATCCACCATGAACAATACCACTACCTGCGGGTCATCCGCCGGTGCAAAGCCTATAAAGGAGGCAATAACGGCTCCCTGCTTGATTCCGCCTCCCGGACTATACTTCTGTGCAGTGCCGGTCTTGCCGGCTACCCTGTAACCCGGAATATATGCATTTTTCCCGCTGCCCTTTTTGACAACGCTTTCCAATATTTCCCGCATGAGAAGGGAAGTGCTATCCGAAATGACCTCCCTGAGCTTCACCGGCTTCATTTCTTCATAGATATATTCATTACCGTCGTCAAATTCCAGTGCTCTGACCAGCCGGGGCTGCATCAGATTACCGCCGTTTATGACAGCGGATACGGCATTAATAAGCTGAAGCGGTGTCACTGCAATAGCCTGACCAAAGCCCATCCTGGCCAGGTCCACATTTTTAACGGATGACCGGCTCATGACGACCCCTTTTTCCTCTCCATATATGTCAATTCCGGTCCTGCTGCCAAAACCAAATGCATCCAGGTATCCATAAAACTGTTTTGTTCCCAGGCCAAGGGCCATATCCATAAATGCAGGGTTGCATGAATTCTGTACTGCTTCAAACAAATTCTGATGGCCGTGGCCCCCGGCTCTCCAGCACCTGATTCTCTGACCGTCAACTATCCGGTAACCGGGATCGTTGAAAGTGGAGTTTCTGCTTATCACTCCTGCCTCCAGGGCAGCAGCTGTAGTAATGATTTTGAAGGTAGACCCCGGATCCATATTATCCTTTGCCGCAATATTCTTAACAAATGCCTCCATTCCCTCATAGCCCAGCTCACGGGGCGGATCATTGGGATCGAAATCCGGGCGGTTTGCCATAGCCAGAATATCTCCGGTATTGGGATCCATTACTATGCAGTAGACCTTATTGGCTCTGTATTGTTCCATGGCGTCTGAGACGGCCTTTTCCGCAAAATGCTGAATCGCCTGATCAATGGTAAGAATCACATTCCAGCCGTCTATGGGAGGAATCATTCTTTCCACATTGGTAGGTGTTTCCCTGCCGTGAGCATCCGTCTCCATTACTATCTGACCGGGCCAACCCTTCAGATACTTATCGTAATAGAGCTCAATGCCCTCCTGACCCTTTATGCCCTCACCGGGTTCCGCATATTTCATGGTAAAGCCGAGGATATGAGAGGCCAGATTGCCATTGGGATAATATCTCTTTGGTTCCTCGGTAAAATAAATGCCCTTTATATTAAGCTCCCTGATTTGAACGGATTCTTCCCGGGTAAGCTGCCGCTTGACCCAGACTTCGGACTTGGATGTGTCCGATATCTTCTGATATAGTTCCTCTGCATCCAGCTCCAGTATTTCAGCCAGCCTGTCGGCTGTATATTTTGCATCCGCCAGCTGGCTGGGACGGACAGCTATGCTGTCGGCGCTGGCGCTTTGCGCCAACACCTCTTTATTCCGATCATATATGATTCCTCTTTGCGGATATACATCCAGGGAGCGGGTCCATTGCTCCAATGCCTTCTCCTGCAATTCCCTTCCCCAAACCAGCTGGATATAGCCGTTTCTGACAATCAATCCTATAAGCATCAGGGATATCATCAGTAAGAGAAACAGAAGTCTCTTTCGATTCGTCACTGCCGGTGCAGACACCAGCAATCCCCCCTTCCAGGAAACAGAAAACAGTTATCAGTTGATCAGTCCCAGAAAGCGGCTCCACAGGGTCTGGCCGGTATCGCCCACAGCGGCATCGGCATGTTCAACCTCCTGCCCCATGTCCTGAGGCAGATTTACATAATGTATCTGATCCTCTGCCGGATAACTCATGCCCAGTTCTGTTGCTGAGAACTCAATAGTGTTGAGATCTCTGCTGTAGGACAATTCCACTTCCAGGTTATCCCTTCTGAGTATTTCCTGCTCCAGTTGCTTCTCCAGCGCCAGAATGGTCGTGTGGTTATCAGATATGACCGCATATCGGAAAACCACAAAACAGGCTGCTGCAAAGCAAATCAATACCAACCCTACGGTAACTGCCTTGTTCCATGTCAGTTTCCATGCAGCCGGCGCCTGCCTGGTCTCCACCTGGCTGTCGGTTTCTTCCCGGTGTCTGGGAACATTCTGTCGGTTCGGCTCATCTCTGCGCACGGGCTCCGCTGCCGGAAATATTTCTTCATAATATGCATATTTCTTTGCCAACACTTTTATTCAGCCTCCCCGCTGTTTATATGTCCCATTGTGCTGCAGTCTGCGGCACACTCTTAACTTCGCACTTCTGGACCTTATATTTCTTTCCTGCTCCTCCCTGGTCGGCACAAGGGGTTTTCTGGTCAGGATTTCTATTACAGGAGTTTTGTTGCAGATACAGACCGGTGCTCCCGGCGGACAGGTACAGGGATTCTGCAGACTGCGAAAAGTATTCTTTACTATCCTGTCCTCCAGGGAATGGAAAGTAATAATACAAAGCCTGCCTCCCGGCTTCAATGCATCTGCTGCACTGCGGACAGCCTCTTCCAGTAGACTGAGTTCCTGATTCACCGCTATGCGAAGCGCCTGAAAAGTACGCCTGGCCGGGTGAGGACCGCCGCGCCTGGCTGCCGAAGGCACCGCCTTCTTGATGACCTCCACCAGCTGAGCAGTGGTTTCCACAGGTCGGTTTGCTGCAATGAACTCAGCTATGCGCTTGGCCCAGCGCTCCTCTCCGTACTCCCAAATAATCCTGGAAAGCTCCTCAGTGGTGGACTCATTTACCAGTTCATAAGCGCTGAACCCCTGAGTAGTATCCATCCGCATATCCAGCCTGACATCCTCATGATAGGAAAAACCCCTTTCAGGAGTGTCCAGCTGATGGGAAGACACACCCAGATCCAGCAGGATTCCGTCCACAGATAGTATATTTAGTTCCTCCAGTACGCGCCTGATATCAACATAGTTGGCATGGACTGCCTCAAAGGATCCAGCATAAGCTTCCAGCCTTGCAGAAGCTGCCTGTATGGCTGCCGGATCCCGATCAATGCCAATCAATCGACCCTGAGGATGGATTCGTTTCAGAATCTCGAGAGCATGACCGCCGCCCCCCAGGGTTCCGTCCACATAGATTCCGCCGGGGACCGGATTAAGATATTCCAGTGTTTCCTTCAGCAAAACAGGTACATGTTCAAATTTCATGGATAGTTCTCTCCTGACCTGCACCTGGCATTAAATTCCCAGTTCGGCCATTTTCTCCACTATGGCATCCTGATCAAGACTGGCATCGTCATTGTAGTTCTCCCATGCTTCTCTGTTCCAGATTTCGACCCGGGTGGATACCCCTATAATGGACAATTCCTTTTCCAGGGATGCATGTTCACGGAGGCCGGCCGGGATTAATACCCTTCCCTGCTTGTCTGCTTCACATTCGGCAGCACCGGCAAAGAAGAAGCGGATGAATGCCCGGGCCTCCTTACTGGTCAGCGGCAGGGTGCGCAGTTTTTGTTCAAAGTTTTTCCACTCTTCATAGGGATATACAAAGAGACATTTGTCCAGGCCTTTTGTGACAACAAACTTATCACCCAGTTCCTCGCGGAATTTGGCCGGCATAAAGACTCTGCCCTTTTGATCAATGTTATGCTGATACTCCCCGATAAACACAGCGCACCCCCCTTTCAGCCACATGGGACATGACAATGGGTATTGTTAGTACTTATACACCACTTTTCCCCACTTCACACCACTTTTATCTACTATTCTATATTCATTCGCAAATTCCTTCCACAAATTAAGAAAAAATAAAAAAAAGAAAGAGCACTTTAAGGAATTACTCCCTAATGTGCTCATTTACAATTGCAGCATCAAATCAATATTTCAGACAATCCGCTTAAGGCGGAAATTCAGATAATCACAGGATACAAGATGGTACTCCGTTCCCTGATAGACTCCTTCGTAAGCATACGCGGTGCCTTCCCCATGGAGATGGCCGTAGACCACATGCATGGGCCGGTACTCGGCCAGCAGGCTGACCATCTCAGTCGGCCGGCCTTTGTCATCAAAGGGCGGATAGTGAAGCAGAACTATCAGCTTGCTTTCTTCTGCCCTAAGTTTTCCCGAAGCATGTTCAAGGGAAAGCCTGAGCCTCTGCAGTTCCCGTTTGTATACCTTGGCATCGTGCTCTGTAAAATCCTTCATGCCTGGATTATTCCATCCCCTGGTACCGCAGAGAATATACCCTGCTGCCTCCAGGCTGTCATTTTGAATTACATGCAGGGAAGGCGGCAGCATGCTTCTGACCCTGGAAACGGAGGACCACCAATAATCATGATTCCCCCTGATAAGGACCTTTTTTCCGGGAAGTTGGCCTATGCTGTCCAGATCCGGTTTAGCCTGGGACAATTTCATAGCCCAGCTAATATCTCCTGGTATCAGTACGATATCTTCAGGTTTCACCTGTTCTGTCCAATCCTGCCTGATCCTGTCCCAATGGCCTTCCCAGTGTTTTCCAAAAACATCCATGGGCTTATCCACAGCGCCGGATAAGTGCAAATCACCTATTGCATAAACAGAGGTTTTCATAACTTCTCCTGCAATACCCGGCTTTGCTTCAGCATGTCCATAATCTGCTGATTAACTTCCTGGGCTGTCAGGGAGGCATCGTTTATTTCCATGTCGAGAATGACAGCACCGCTGTTTTCATAGTAGTCCTGCAGAGGGGCTGTTTTTGCTCTATACTCCTCCAACCGCTGAAGAATGGTTTGTTCATTGTCATCCTCCCGGCGAATAAGCTCAAGTCCGCAATGGGGACAGACGTCCAACCCGTCCCTTTCATGAAAAATCCGCTTGCAGCCGGGGCAGACCCTTCTGCCTAAAATACGGTAAAACAGAACCTCCTGGGTTACATTCAGTTCGATGACAAGATCAATCTTCCTGCCCCTTGCAGCAAGCATTTCATCCAGTTTTTCGGCCTGGGCAATGGTGCGGGGATAACCGTCGAATATGATGCCGTTCCTGTTTTCCGGCTTATTTATCCCGTATTCCACTACCTTGTTCACAACATCATCAGATACCAGTTTTCCTTCATTAATCACCTGTACCTTGGAGTACAGGGGATGGGAATCATCTTTCAGGATCGAGCGAAACAAATCACCTGTAGATAAGGGCTTTGCATTCAGAGGCTCAGCCAGCAAGTTTCCCTGGGTTCCCTTCCCCGAGCCGGGAGGGCCCAGTAATACAATGTCCATTTTTGAAATCCTCCTTATTCCTGTCTGTTGGATGGCACAGTTTATCCGGAACACATTCACCTGCATAGTGCAGAAAAACGGAAGGATAATTTATCGCCGAGGGCGTTCTGTGCTTGTAAAGCATTAAAGCATCAACTAAAATAATTCTACTACAAGAGGACTTAAAATGGCAACAGGCTGTATGAAAAAACAGCTTGCAATTACCTTGCATTTTTGGTCTTTATGAGATTCGCAACTGCCCTGTCCAGCGGATCCACTATAGCCAGATCCAGCCCCGCATCCAGGGCCAGGGCCATAAATTCTGCATTAAGGGATGATCTGTTTTTCATGCCATAGGATATGTTGCTGATGCCCAGAATGGTTTTAAGACCCAAATGCTTTTTAATCAGCCGTACAGCCTTCAGAGTCTCAGAAGCAGCTTCGGGTTTAGCCGATTTGCTTTCCGCAATGCAGTCGATTATCAGATCTGCTTTTTTTAAGCCGTAGTTCAGGCATGCTTCCAGAATTTTTTCTGCAAGAGCCAGCCTGTCTTCCGCCCTGTCCGGGATGCCCTTATCATCCAGAGTCATGCCGATAAGACAGGCACCATATCTGCGGGCAATGGGAAGTATCTGCTCCAGGGAAAGCCTGGAACCGTTAACAGAGTTCAGCACAGGCTTTCCATTCATCACTCTTGCACCGGCTTCCAATACTTTACTGTTTGCGCTGTCCAACTGAAGTGGAATCGGTATCATGGACTGAATATACTCCACTGCCTCAACCATGAGTTCTGCTTCATTTCCCCTGCCCGTATGGACATTGATATCCAATATGTCAGCCCCTGCCTGCTTTTGCATTAGTGCCTCCTCATACAGCAAGTCCAAATTACCGCTAAGAAGCGCATTTTGGAGGTTCTGCCGACCGGTGGGATTGATTCGCTGTCCTACTATAAATATACCTTCATCCAGGAGCAGGGTCTGTCTGGATGATGCAAGGGTTGTTTTTTCAGGGTTGCCGGGCTTTCTCCAGCTCTCCCCTTCCAGATGGCCGCGCAGAGCTCTTATAAAGCCGGGACTGGTCCCGCAGCAGCCGCCCAGCATCTTAACGCCCATGGATACCATCTTTTTTGCCGCCTGAGCAAAAGCATCGGGTTTTAAAGGATAAACGACCCGGCCGCCCTTAAGCTCGGGCAGTCCGGCATTGGCCTGTACCAGTATGGGGACATGGGCAGACTTTGTCAGCTTTTCAATAACAGGGAGCAGCTCCTCCGGTCCGAGAGAACAATTAACACCGATTGCATCAACTTTCAGCCCCTCCAGCACGGTTACCGCCGTCAGGGCATCATTTCCCATCAGGGTTCTTCCATTCTTCTGAAAGGTCAGAGAACACACTACCGGAAGTTCGCTGTGCTCCTTTGCTGCCAGCACAGCAGCCTTTGCCTCGTATATATCCGACATGGTCTCTATCAGGATTAAGTCTGCACCTGCTTCTCTGCCGGCTTTGACCTGAACAGCAAACTGTTCATATGCATCATTAAAGGACAAGGTTCCCATAGGTGCCATCAATTGTCCGAGAGGGCCGATATCCAAGGCAACCGGACGGCTGCCCGCAGCTCTTTTGGCAAGGGCCACTGCCCTTTTTATCACTTCTTCCGCTGAATAGCCCAGTGGAAGAATCTTCATTGGACTTGCGCCAAAAGTATTGGCTGTAATAACATCTGCACCGCTCTCAGCATAAGCCCGGTGAATGGATTCCACCAGCTCCGGTCGTGCCAGATTGCATATTTCCGGAGGCCGGCCGTCACTCCAGCCCGCTTCCTGCAGCATGGTGCCCATGGCTCCGTCAAAGAAGACCAGCTTGTCATCCTGAAACAATTCTCTCTTCATCCTGCACCTGCCCTCCTAAAATCATTTCCAGCTGTTCCAGGGCATTGTCTATGCTGGCCGGCGCCGTCAGCGGGTACCCCTTTTTAGCAAGACGATCAAATAAATCAGTCAGTATAGGCGGCTCCAGATTGGCTTCACGAAGCATCTCCACCTCAGCGAAAACATCTGCAGGACTGCCCTTGGTAACTATCTTCCCTTTATTGATTACATATATCAGATCGGCAATCCTGGGCACTATGTTTATGTCGTGGGTTGTTATAACCAGTGTAATTCCCTTTTCTCCGTTCAGCCGGTTGAGCATGTCTATCATTTCCGATTTGGATTTGGGATCCAGCCCGTCAAATGGTTCATCCAGTATAAGGATCTCCGGCATCATGGAAACCGCACCTGCCAGGGCAACCTTTTTCTTCTGTCCTCCGCTGAGGTAATGGGGTATTTTTTCCAGTATATCTTCCAGTCCCAGCATGGCTGCCACTTCGCTCACCCTGTCTTCCGTTTCCTGCCTGGAAAAGCCCTCGTTCCTCAGAGTAAAGGCAATGTCGTCATATACCCTGGGGCCGATTATCTGCTCATCCACATTCTGAAAGACAATCCCTATATGCTTCCGTACCTTGTTGAAATCCTTGTCCGGCTTCATGCCCATCACTTCAACCTGCCCCTCCACAGGCGACAGCAGGCCAAGTATGTGGGACAGCAGGGTGGTCTTGCCGGCCCCGTTGGGACCCAGGATCACCACCCTTTCTCCGGGGCGGACTACAAAATCCAGGCCGCATATGTCCACCTCGGTTTTATCCGGATATACATGCCGGATACATTTTACCTTGATCAGATGTTCCATGGAATAAACACTCCTGTCAGTACAATCAGTGAAAACAGCAGCAGGAAGCCGTCCACCGGCTTTAGCGGTTCCCATTCACGGGAAAGGGGTATCTTCCCCTTGTACCCCCTGAGAGAGTATATGCGATAAAGTCTCTCGCTCATATCAAAAGCATGAATCGTCATGACTCCCAGTGCCCCTGCTGTATTTTTCAGATTAAAAAGAATTCTCACAGGATGGAATCCACCCCTGAGCCGGATGCTCTTCATCATGTTCTCCAGTTTGTCCAGGAGAATAAAAAGCGACCGGTATGTAAAAATAAATACATCTATGATCGGCCCCGGCAGCACATAGGAAAAAATACCGAATAAATCCGTATAGGGTGTGGTTGCAATAAGAAGCAGCATATTAAGTGCTGCTCCCAAAGCCTTGGTCATGACCAGCAGGCCTGCCACCCATGATTGCTGTATCCGGATAAGTGCAAAGAGGATACTGAAAACAAGTGGATATGCAGCCAGATGCAGTATTTCCCTGACATTCACCCTGGACAGAA
Organism: Clostridiales bacterium; assembly: GCA_012839095.1. GTDB lineage: Bacteria > Bacillota > Clostridia > Caldicoprobacterales > DTU083 > DUOA01. Next base: position 51,744 of record DUOA01000086.1, on the reverse strand, counting down.
GTATCAGAGCAATGGGAATGGCCAGTAAAATAAGTGCCTTAAATATATGGTTTGTAACAATCAGGCTTACTAAAAACAAGAGTGCCATGCTAACCTTGGTGATGGGCCGGGCATTGTGAAGAAAGCTGTCACCGTTGTTGGCCATATGATCAATAGCGGCTATGTGCATTTATCTCTCTCCTTTACCCTTCCGCCGCCGGCTTCAGCAGATCCGGCCTGACCTTTGAAAAGAAACTTACGATAAGCCCTGTTACCAGTGATTCCAGCAATATGCCCGCAAGAATGACTGCAATGACTGCTGTCCAGCCGGTTAAGAAAAGAAATCTCGCATCCTTTATCTCCCCGGAATGGGACTCACTATTGTTTTCCCTGTCATCAATATGATCTTCACCGGCATGTACCGATTCATGGGTATGGTCATGGGGGAGCAGAGCCTCCCCAAGACCAACAGATGTTCCTACAATCAATATCATAAGGACAGTTGACAAAAGAAGGGCAAGAATATTGGCAGTTACAGCAGAGGAGGCACTGCCCAGTCTGCCGGACGCAGCCCGGAAAATATAATAGCCCAGTATGGCTTCACCGCCCATCAGAAGGGTATTAAGGCCTATTACCGTAAACCCTCCATGCCCGATAAGGGCAAGAATTGTGTTGACCGCAAATACAGCAACAAAACCGAGACCCGGACCGGCCAGAATGCCGCAGAGCACAGCCAGATTCAGATGCACCGGCAGGATGCCGAGGGGTACAGACATAAAGATCAGCATCAGGGCACCTATTACCCCGGCAAAGGGAATTTTTCGGCGGACCTCATCTTTTTTAATTCTTCCGGCAAATATCCAAAGCAGGGCAAGGCATAAGATAAGGCCGGTAATCCACCAGAAAGGCGGTATAACACCATCCGGCAAGTGAATGTGACTCATGTTTTTGTCCTCCTCATGTAAATGTATTATCTACATTTACGATTCCATTGTATTAATCACGTACAGTCATGTCAAGCAGGCAGGGTTTCTCCTTGCCAAACCGGCCTCCCGGCTTTATACTATTATAAGTGAATTTTTATTAGGAGAATAGTATATGGATGTAAAGTTACCAAGCAAAATTCTTAAACTCTTCACCGTATTTTTTCGAATAGGCGCCTTTACCTTTGGAGGCGGATATGCCATGATCCCCTACATCGAAAGGGAAATAGTAGAGAAAAACCATTGGATAGAGAGAGAGGAAATCATCGACATATTCGCGGTTGTACAGTCAGTTCCCGGTGTCATTGCGGTAAACTCCTCCACCTTTGTAGGGTACCGGGTAGCCGGCTGGGCAGGTGCAGTTGCCGCCACGCTGGGCGTGGTACTGCCATCCTATATAATAATATCCATTATTGCCCTGTTTCTATACAATTTTAAGGATTATCCCTATGTAAATGAGGCATTTCATGGAATACAGGCAGGTGTCGCAGCTCTTATGTTCCACGTTGTACTCAGGCTGGGAAAGACCGGAATCAGGAATGGGTACGGTCTGGCCCTGGCAATTGCCTCTTTTCTGGCACTGACAGTATTCGGCGCACCGGCCATTGTCATACTTCTTGTGTCCGGTGTACTTGGGCTGACTGCCGTTTCAGTCCGCTCTTTGAAAAAAGCTGAGAAAAAGGAGAAGAGCTGATGCATATAATGATTGAACTTTTTCTGGTTTTTGCCAAAATAGGCCTGTTTACCATTGGGGGCGGCTATGCCATGATCCCTCTCATTACCCAGGAGATTACCCAGCGCAATTGGCTTACCCTGGAGGGGGTTATTGATATCATAGCCATTTCCGAGATGACTCCCGGCCCCTTTGCCATAAATTCTGCCACCTTTATAGGAATTCAACAGGGGGGCCTCACCGCGGCGGCAGCAGCAACCCTGGGCGTCATAACTCCGTCCTTCATAATAGTAGTGCTGGTTGCCAAATACTTTACTAAGTTTAAGGACCACCCCATTGTTCAGGGTGTTTTAAAAGGTTTGAGGCCGGCTGTGATCGGGCTTATCGCTTCCTCCACCTTCCTCATTCTGAAAAATGCCCTCTATCCCGATGCTATGGAAGATCTGCTCAGGGATATCAGCTGGAAAAGCATAGCTATTTTCGCCATCAGCCTGATAGGAATCATGAAAGCGAAAATTCATCCTGCATTAATGATAATCATAAGCGCAATACTTGGAATTCTGTTTTTTACCTGGCTTTAGCTTAATAACTGCCATTTTTTAAAACCGGATTCAGATTGGATATTGCAGGGCATAAAAATTGTACTCCCGGAGAGTACAATTTTTATGCTGCTGTCTTTACGATCATATACAGTACCCAATTTAAATCAATTAATAGTATACGTCCCGCTCTTCTATTAAGTTCCTTAGCTCAACCAGTTGAATGAGATGTTTTTTCTCTTCCTGTATAATGGTATGCAGCACCTTTTTTGTACCTTCATCCCAATCCAGCATGGAAAGCTGTGTATAAAACAGTATGGAATCCTTTTCAGTCTGCATTCCAAATTCTATTACGTCCTGAAGGGTTTTGAATCTTTCATTAAAGGGCCTGTTATCTTCGGGTAAGATTTCGCTTTCAACCAATACACTCAGGTAACCAACTGCTTCATCATTGAGTTCCAGTCTTCGGCTGCTGTTCATTTCATCCTTCAGCTTCATAAAGTATTTTTCGTGCATTCTTTCCTGCTCTGCCAGATGAAGAAGTATGTTTTTTGCCGGCTCGTAATCCAGTTCATTGGCAGCATCCTCATATAGCTTAATGCCCCGCTGTTCAATTATTATTGCGTAACTGATTACATACTCATAGGTATACTGTGCCGTTCCCATATTCTACACTCCTTTTCTTATGTTTATACAATTCATACCTTCTTTATTATTAAACAATTTCCAGTAAGTAAAACATCTGCCAAAGGAAATTAAGAATTATGTATTCTTGCCTTAGTCTGCAATTTGCTTTAAGATAGTATATTAATTGAACCTGTAGATTCTGAATAAAAATACTTTTTATTCACTTAGTATACATGGTTGGAATACTATCAGACAGGAGAACAACAGATGAAGAATGAACTTATAAAGGGATGGAAGGCAGCTGTTCCGGTTGCCCTTGGTTATCTGCCCATCGGTCTTGCTTTTGGAATTTTGGCTGCACAGCAGGGTATGACAGCGGCGGATGTCTTTTTCATGTCTCTTCTTGTATATGCAGGTTCTGCGCAATTCATAGCAGCAGCCATGATTGCATCCGGAGCGGCAGCTGCAGCCATCATTTTTACCACCTTCCTGGTGAATCTAAGACATCTGTTGATGAGCGCTTCCCTGGCCCCCTTCCTGAAGCATCTTTCCACCCCCGTGCTTTCCCTGATCAGCCTGGGCATTACCGACGAAACCTATGCTGCCGGTTACCCGGAGGCCTCTGCGGGAAAGGTCTCCGCCCGGTTCTACCTGGGGCTTAACAGCCTGTCTCAGGCAAGCTGGATAGCCAGCACCGTGATCGGCTGCCTGCTGGGCGGCGGGATTTCCAGTCCTGAGAAATGGGGATTGGATTTTGCCCTGCCTGCCATGTTTATAGGCCTTTTATTCATGCAAATGAAAAGCAGAAAGGATATTATTGTAGCCCTGGCCGGCGGCTCGCTGTCCCTGGCATTTACCTTTCTTTTAAAGGATAATTTTAATATAATAGCTGCAACCGTGGCAGCGGCTTTTGTAGGAGTGTGTCTGGATGATGAAGCCTGATATGTTTCTAATAATAATCGGAATGAGCCTTGTTACCCAGCTTCCCCGGGTTCTGCCCCTGGTAGTGCTGACCCGCATATCTTTGCCGCCATTGGTAGTCCGCTGGCTGAAGCAGATTCCCATTGCCGTGCTGTCAGCTCTCCTCCTGCCTTCGCTTCTTATATCCGAAGGCGCTGTAAATCTTTCCCTGTACAATAAAGCCCTTATAGCTGCCATACCCTGCATCATTCTTGCTGTAAAAACCAAGAATCTCTTCCTCACTGTGCTGACCGGAATCGTCTTTTCTGCACTTCTGCAAATAGTTCTGTAGTGCCGGTAATTTATGCTGCCGGCATCGCTTTAAATTCCTTTCTTGATTGTAAACCTACGCCTGATGGTATATAATTAAGATTTGGACAACCTGGAAGGACGGAGGAAGTAAAATGAAACTGGGAATTGTAGGCCTGCCCAATGTAGGCAAAAGCACATTGTTCAATGCCATAACCAAAGCGGGAGCTGAATCAGCGAATTACCCCTTTTGTACCATAGAACCCAATGTAGGCATGGTGGCTGTTCCGGATGACCGGCTGGACAAGCTTGCTGGGATATACCATCCCAAAAAGGTTACCCCTACGGTTATTGAGTTTGTAGACATCGCCGGCCTGGTAAGAGGCGCCAGCCGGGGTGAAGGTCTGGGCAACAAGTTTCTGGCCCACATCCGCGAAGTGGATGCTGTTGTTCATGTGGTGCGCTGTTTCGAGGATGATAAGATCACCCATGTGGATGAGACGGTAGATCCCATCCGGGATATTGAAACAATTAACCTGGAACTCATATTTGCCGACCTGGAAAGCCTGGAGAAACGCATGGAACGCGTACGCAAGGCCCTGAAAGGCGACAGAAAGTATCAGGCGGAACTGGACCTTATGGAGAGAGTTAAGAACAATCTGGAAAAGGGTATACCTGCGCGTAACCTTGCCTGCACCGATGAGGAAGCGCAGATGCTGAAGCAGATGTTTCTGCTTACCTCGAAACCGGTTATATATGCGGCTAATATTGCGGAGGATGCGCTGCTTTCCGGCTCGGAGTCCAATTCCATGGTGCAGCAGGTCATGAATTATGCCGAAAAGGAGCAATCCGAGGTTCTTATTATAAGTGCCAAAGTGGAGGCGGAGATCGCCCAGCTGGATGCAGAGGAAAAACTGTTGTTTCTGCGGGAACTGGGTATTCCCGAATCCGGTCTTGATCGGCTGGTAAGAAGATGTTACCGGCTTCTTGATCTGATCAGCTTCCTTACAGCCGGACCTGAAGAAGTCCGCGCCTGGACCATAAAGAGGGGAACCAGGGCACCCCAGGCTGCAGGTAAAATCCATTCAGATTTTGAGAGAGGCTTTATAAGGGCTGAAGTGGTTGATTATGACACTCTGATGGAATCGGGTTCCATGGCTGCTGCCAGGGAAAAAGGCCTGGTCCGCTCGGAAGGAAGGGAATATGAAGTAAAAGACGGGGACGTAATACTGTTCCGGTTTAATGTATAGCCCCTTCCATAAAAGAGGAGTTAGGAGGAAAATCCTTATGAGGCAAAAAGTCCGTCTCTTTTATTATAAATACCGATGTGTTTTCCTGCCGGCTGTTATACTGATTTGGGCCAAAACTTGTTTCAGCTATTTCATTGATTTTGATTTGGGTGTAAAGGGATGGTATCAGCATTTCATCCTTCTGATCAATCCCATGGCAGGCACCATATTCCTGCTTGCCCTGAGTTTATTTGCCAAAAATGCAAAAAGGGGCCACAGGTATCTTCTGGGCTTATATATCCTAAGCACCCTCTTTTTATATGCCAATGTTCTCTACTACCGGGAGTTTACTGATTTTCTCACCTTCTCCACGATACTTGGTGCTAGTAGTATTTTTGTAGGCGGTGAAAATTTCATTACCGGAACAATTGCACTGATGAATTGGTATGACCTGTTCTACTGGGTCGATGTGCCCTTCCTGTTTATGTTACTGAGAAAAAGAAACTCTCCCCTGGCAGAGGCGGACGAAAGGATGTTTTTTTCCAAACCGACAGGAAGAAAGGCACTTATCTGTTCCCTGGTCATTTTTCTGATTAATCTTGGTCTGGCGGAAATCAGCAGGCCTATGCTGCTGACGCGCACCTTCGATAGAAATTATATTGTAAAATACCTTGGTATCCCCGCTTTTGCCGTATATGACGGCGTTCAGACCCTTAAGTCAGCAGCCTTTTCTTCTGTTCCGGAAAAGGGCGATCTGGAGGAGGTGCTAGCTTACGTTTCCGGAAATCATGCTGCCCCGAATCGAAAAATGTTCGGTTTGGCCAAAGGCCGTAACCTTATTATGATCCACATGGAAAGCATTCAGCAGTTTCTCATCGATTATAATTACACTGATAATGAAGGCAGGCAGTGGGAGGTTCTCCCCTTTTTAAATGAACTTTATCACAGCCCGGACAGCATTAGTTTTTCCAATCTCTTTACCCAGGTCGGCCAGGGTAAAAGCAGTGATGCAGAATTGATGATGGAAACATCCCTGTTTGGGCTGCACCGCGGTGCAGCATTTGTAAAAAACGCTGACAATACCTACTATGCTCTTCCCCATATATTGCGATGCAAGGCGGGCTATACCAGTGCCGCTTTTCACGGTAATTCGGGTTCCTTCTGGAATCGGAACGATATGTATCAGCATCTGGGCTACGAATACTTCTTTGATGCCGGCGATTTTATGCTGACCGAGGAAAATTCAACGGAATACGGGCTCAAGGACAAGCTGTTTTTTAAACAGTCGGTTAGGTATTTTGAGCATTTGCAGCAGCCTTTTTACGCCAAATTCATCACCCTGTCCAACCATTATCCCTTTCCCTATGATGAAAACAATGATTCATTCCCTCAGGCAGATACATCGGACGATTCTGTAAACGGATACTTTGCCACCTCCAATTATACCGATCAGGCATTGGAGGAGTTTTTCAACTACCTGAAATCAGCCGGCATCTATGAGAACTCGATTATAGTTCTTTATGGGGATCATTACGGTATTTCGGATTCCAGAAACAAAACCCTGGCGCCTTTGCTGGGAAGGGATGAGGATTCCTGGACTGAATTTGATGACGCCCAAATGAAACGGGTACCCCTGATTATCCATATACCCGGTTACGGGAAGGGCTTTGAAAGCGATATTTACGCCGGCCAGATAGATGTACTTCCTACCCTGCTCCATCTGCTGGGTATTGATACTCAACCTTATATATTAATGGGTCAGGATCTTCTTTCGGCCGGTAAAAAGGAAATTGTTGTCTTCCGTAACGGAGACATCATAACACCCGATTACTCCTTTATCGGGGATAATGTGTATGATTCCCGCACCGGAGATATGATAGATGATGACAACGAGGTCATCTATAATGAAATGGAGGTATTAAGAGAACAGGCAAAGGAACAACTGACCATTTCCGACCTGATATTGGAAACAGATCTCCTGCATTATTATCAACCAATAGGACTGACACCGGTCAATCCCGATGACTTTGACTACTCCCGCGACTTTCAGCGCCTGAAGGAGGCTGCTTACAGAGCCGGAGCAAAAAATACATCCATTTATTACCAGAATAATTTGCTTTCAACATCCATTTTGTATCAAACAAATGCACCGGAACAGCAATCGTCTGCAAAACCATGAAGTCCTGGCTGCAGTCTTTCCTGCATGTAATACCTGACCATCCTTTGGGCAAAATAATGACAGACACTTTGTAACAACGTGAAAGGATGGTGAATCCTATGATAAAAAATGTAGGTGAACTGGATGCTTACTGCCGGATTGCCGGCGGACTTGCCTTACTGGGCTTTGGTATAATGGGTTCCTCCAAAACCCTGACCATACTCGGTTCCATGAAGGTTGCTGAAGGAGTTTTGCGTTTTTGTCCCTTGCTCTATCTGCTGGGCAAGGATACCCTGGACTGGGATATGAAGCTGGCAAAGCATACAGAAATAATGGAAGAGGTTTCGTCAGAAGGTTGAGTTTAGAAAGATTAAAGAGGCATATATGGGAACTGCCTTCCATGTATGCCTCTTATGATTTCATGTATGCCTCTTATGATTTATGGATTCAGCTTTGTGCGACCTCCATGGCAATCTCTGCCCAGCGCCAGAGCCGCTGAGGTTGATATGCAACTGTGCTTATGTCCTTTAAGATGAATTCCAGCGGGCAGCCATACTGCTCGCAAATCTTCTTTGTCTCCATCAAATCGCGCCTTACAAGGTCTTCGTCAAAGGTAACAGATGCAAGATGGGCAGGATTGGGCTTGCAGGAATATACATAATCCTTTCCAATTTCCTCCGCTCCGCGCTCCTTGTTCACCCATGGGCTCATGGATACCTTGCGAAGATTGGGAATAGCCCGGACTTCATTCATCTTGCCGTCAAGCGGATCACAGCAGCCGTAATAAACCAGCCCGAACCGTTCAAAAAGCGGCCTGCACATCTCTATCTCATATTCATAAAACATGGCCGGAGAAACACTTGAGAATACCTGCGCCAGGCCATACATCCATATGTTCCTTGTAGTCGGCTTTGCCGGATCAAAGCCGCTTCCGGGCAGCTCATCCGTCCAGGCTCCTGTACAGTGGATGTAAGACTGAGGATGACAAAGCAGTCCCTGGTCTTCCAGCTGGTCCAGCATGGAATTGTAACCTTTTACCATTTTTTCTGCTATGGCACGCATCAGTTCCGGATTATCAAAGAAACCGTACAATATGTTTTCCGGTCCCATCCAGGTGGCAAGGGGATCCCAAACAGATACATATGGAACCGCCCCTTCTTCCCGGATTTTTAGTATACCGCCGAACATTTCCTCGGCCAGGTCCATGCGTCTGGCGGTTTCCCTGCTGTTATGGGTTACAACCGGCATCTTTATTTTCTCCAGATCATCCATGGTTTCAAACTGATTAACATAGGAGTGGGATACAACATCGCTGGATGCATCTGTGATCAAAGTCGTCTCTTCAACCTGAATACCGAAATTCAAACCTTCAACAGCCTTGGGTACCCGGACGAAATCCTCCACTACCATATCCCCGGGAAAATGCCGCCATTGATACAGGGTTTTCCTGAGAGAATATTCCCAGCCCCTAAGTTCCTCATCCCGGCACCTCAGGGTAAGCTCATCGTCAACATTCATTTCATGCCAGCATACCTGATCTATCATAACCATAGGCCGCTCCGGCTGCTTGCTGTTCAGTTTCCGCCACAAAGCGCGTTTTTCTTCCTGCACCGGAAGTGCAGCAACTTCTGCTGCCTGTTTGGCCAGCTCCCGTATTATCAGTATGTCGGTTTTAAGCATATCTTTGCTCCTCCCTGTTTTCAGCTTTACAGCAATTTTTCCAGTTTATCAACCATGACGGAGAAATTCTTCAGTGCTGTTTCGACAGGCTCAGTTGTTGTCATATCCACACCTGCCATTTTCAGGAGATTGATGGGATAATCAGAGCCGCCTCCCGATAAAAACTGAATATAACGCTTCACAGCGGGCTCGCCTTCGTTCAGAATCTTATTGGCCAGGGCTGCGGCTGCACAGAATCCGGTAGCATACTGGTACACGTAAAAGGAACGGTAAAAATGCGGAATTCGCATCCATTCCAGGCTGATTTCCTGATCAATATGCATTTCAGGACCGTAATATTTCTCATTCAGATCCCGATATACCCGGGACATGCTTTCACAGGTAAGCGGCTGCCCCGTCTCCTCCATGTTATGAATTATTTTTTCAAACTCAGCAAACATGGTCTGACGGTATACTGTGCCCCTGAACTGCTCCAGATAATGATTCAGAATATAGGCCTTCTGCCCGGGATCCTCCAGGGTATTCAGCAAATGCTCAGTCAGAAGGATCTCATTCAGGGTGGAAGCCACTTCAGCTACAAAGATTTTGTACTCCGCCTTGATAAAGGGCTGGTTTTTTGAGGAGAACCAGGTATGAAGGGCATGACCCATCTCATGAGCAAGGGTAAACACATTGTCCACATTGTCCTGATAATTGAGCAGTACATAGGGATGGGCTGAGTAGGTGCCCCATGAATATGCACCGCTGGTTTTGCCCTCATTCTCCATAACATCGATCCATCCATTGGCATAACCCTCCTGCAGTATGGACAGATACTCATCACCCAATGGCTTCAGCCCTTCCGCCACCATCTTCCTGGCATCATCATAAGGAATTTTCATCTCAACATCTCTGACTATGGGAACATACAGATCGTACATGTGAAGCTCGTCTACTCCGAGGGCCCGTTTACGAAGAGCTACATACTTATACATGGCATCCAGGTTTTGGCTGACTGTTTCTATCAGGTTGTCATATACAGATAAGGGAATGTTGTTATCGTCAAGAGAGGCTTCCAGTGTTGAGGCATATTTTCTAACCCTGCTGAAAAATACATCCTTCTTGATACTGGAGTTAAGCGTGGCCGCAATGGTATTTTTCTGCTTCTCATAGGTCTGATACAGGGTCTGGAAGGCTTCCTTGCGAACTTCCCTGTTCCGGCTTTCCATGAGCTGAATATATCTTCCCTTGGTCAGCTCTATCTCCTCACCCTTTTCATCATGAACATTGGGAAAGCGCAGATCGGCATTGTTCAGCATGGTAAAAATGGTGCCCGGTGCAGCTGCCAGCTCCCCTGCCATGGCCAGGATTTGTTCCTGTTCTTCAGAAAGTGTATGCTCCCTTCTGCGAATTATTTCATCCAGAAAATGATCATATATCCTGAGTCCTTCGTTTTCATTCAGATAACTTTTCAGCTTTTCTTCGGGGACGGTTAAGAGCTCAGGCATCAGAAAAGAAACAGCACTGGATCCTTCCACCATGAGCGACCGGGCTCTGTCAAAGAGTGCCTGTGCCTTTGTGTTGCTGTTATCCTCATCCTTTTTCATATGGGCAAAGACATACAGCTTATCAATCTTTTCAGCAACCAGGGCATAGAAGTCCAGGCCCTTCTGCAATTGCTCCGCAGACCGGCCCAGCGTCCCCTTATATTCTGCAGCCCGGGAAACAGCATTCTTCACCCATTGGTAGTCTTCTTCCCATGCCTGTTCATCAGGATAGATATGCTCCAGTTTCCATTTCAGTTCAGCAGGTATTTCTTCTCTTTTGGGCAGTTTATTCACTTGACTCATTTGCTTGGTCCCTCCATTTTAATAATAATTACTCATTTAAACAAACGTATATTGAATCATTGCTTTATTGGTAAGTAAGGAAAAGTGGAATGCTTCGCTGCCTGCCCTGCATACTATTTAAAGAGCAAAGACAGGGAGAGTTGATCATGTATAATAAGACTGCAGTCAAGTTATTCATATCTGTAATCCTGCTGTTCACTGTTTCCTGCGGCATCCTGTCAGAACAGGCACAGGAGCCTGAACTTCAATCTCATTCCGGAATGCAGCATCCTCATGATCCTGCTTTTCGCGGCAGCTTTCTGCTGACCCGGATGGATGATATGAAAGCCATCAACATGGCTGCCAATTACTTAAAAGCCCAGGGGGAAACGGTAACATTTCAGGAGACCTATATTGAATATCATGATTCAGAGCAAACCAGCGGCCGAATCCCCCTGACTGACGGAAGAACAATTGAATATTCAGGCGATTATCTGGAGGTCCGCTTGTATAACAGCTGTCCGGATGAACATGACCACTGTGCTGAGTGCAACATAGTATACATCTCACAGGACGGAAAAATCCTTGGCCGGAACAAAATACCGGTAGTTATTCCCGATCCGGAAGAGCCGGCTGAGTAAAAACTGTATCTGCCGGCCTGCTTCCCTCAGCCTTCCAGCATGAGCACCTTTTCCGCATTCTGATAGTATACCTTCCTCAGGATATCATCCTCCAGGCCGATTCCATAAAGGCCCCATCTTCCTCCGTAACCGAAATATTCGTCCCAGGTTTCCAGGAAGCGGAAATAATAGGGATAACGCCCTTCCATATCCCAGGGAAAGGCATCGGAACCAAAGAGGATTCTGTCCTGATACCGATGAAAGAACTTCCTGCTTGTATAGGGCTGTCTGCCCAGTTCATTGATGCGTTCGGCAATATCTATGTACATATTGGGGTACTTATCCAGACAACTGCCTACAAACCCCAGGTTTTCCGAGTAAGAACCAACATGGGCAATGATGAATGTTGTATGGGGATTGGAACTGAGCAGATTCTCCTGCATGTCCATAAGCTCTTCAAAGGCATACATATCCGGATGTTCTCCAAACTGCCAGTCCGGATGGCTCATCAGTTCCTCGTATCTTTCATTGAACCTGTCCACCGGCCTGAAGAAGGCGACCGGATCGGCAATATGGATTAGGACGGGCATGGAAAGTTCTGCGGCCGTATCCCAGATAATCTTCAGACGTGGATCATCAACGGCTATGTTTCTGCCGGGTACAAAATTGCCCTTTTCATCCGGAACCATTATGCTTACATGCTTGAACAGCTTTATGCCGTGAAAACCCATTTCCTTGGAGGTTCTCAGATGATCCCTGATATAATCGTCGAAGCCCTTGTCATGAACCATATTGGTGTTGACCGATACGAAGTTAATGAAAAAGTCTCCGTAAGGCTTAAGAGTCTTCAGAACCTTTTCCCTTGTAATTCCCATGAAACCGTCCCAGAAACCATCCAGATTTACGATTCTTCTGATTCCGCATTTGCGCAGCATATCCACCACACTGTCCGGATCAGGCCTGGATTTATTCATTTCAGCCAGCCACAAATCTGAATACAGGGCAGCAAAATGCCCATGAACATCAATTGCAGGAAATTTCGGAGTCAGCAGCTCATGGGATTCTACCACCAGCTCCGATTTGGGGTGATACTCATGCAGATATAACGGTCTGTCAGGCATCTCAATAACCTCCTTAGACAAATCATTTCGGTATAAACTTTAGTTTGAATGATAATTGAACTGCTTTTATTACTTTGATATTTGAACAATAAAATTCTGATGAATTCCAAAGGTGTAGCTTCTGCCCACCTCCAGGGGAGGTTCGCCCTTGTTGTTGTCGTACAAGACTACTCTTTCGACTTCGTCCTCCATATCCATAACCACAATTTCATAATACAGCAGCCGGTTGTCCTTGTATATGGGTCTCTCTGCTACCTGCATCACCCTGCCCTTCAGCTCACGGGTTCGCCCTTCCATTATGTCCCTGATAAAACGATGATAACTGTAAATCGGTGTCCCGTAGACACCCCAGACAAATATGGCCAGACACACACCAACTGATAAAAAGGTTGCGCCTATCCATTGGGGTTTTCTCAGGAGAAAAGCTATAGCAGGGATAAGAAAAGCAAGAAAGATGCCTGCTGTCAGTAACATTATTTTTTTTCGCTGTTCCCTGACTTCAATATAATCCGTTTCATTGTACACTGTCTTCACCTCTGCTTTGATATACGGATATGCAATCACACATCAATTATAGCACACCGACGAATTTGGATTCAATTGACATTTATTCCATTCATTAAGGCTGCAATTTTACAGGTACGGTATGGTTTATTCTAAGTTCGTCCGGTGCAACAAGGCAGTCATAGGCAAGCACTTTTACCCCGGCACTCTCCGCTTCACGCAAAGCCTGTCCGAATTCCATGTGCGTTTGGTCATTGGGCGTAACATAACGGATACCCTGCATCTGCACGATAAACACTACATAGGCCAGAAAGCCCTCTTCCACAGCCTTCTGAAGCTCTCTTACATGCCTTACACCCCTTTCGGTAGGAGCATCCGGAAACATGGCCACGCCCTGCTGCTCCAGGGTAACTCCCTTAATCTCCAAAAAAGCCTGCCTTTCGCCCGCAGTTATCTGAAAGTCAAATCTGGAGCTGCCATAGACAGATTCCTGCCTGATTTTGTCCACAGGATGCATTAAACCAAGGAAGGACTTAACTCTTTTTTTCTGGGTTAAGACCTCCATTACCACTTTATTCGGTGCCTGGCTGTCTATATTAACCAGCAGATCTTCCTTTTGTACTGCTATCAGTGAAAACTTTGTCTTTCGGCTGGGATTGTCATGCTGCTGCAGATAAACCTTTACACCTGGAATCAGCAGTTCTCTGCATCTGCCGGTGTTTTTTACATGTGCTGTTTCCTCCCGGCCGTTAATCATAACATGGGCTATAAAACGGTTGGGCCTTTTTAAAAAAATACCTTCTATGACATTGGAATATCTCATTAAGCTGAACTCCTGACAGTTGTATAATATTGCCGACATACCTCTGCTGTTATTATAGGCGGCTCTGCTGATCCAGTCAATGACAGCACAACCGGACAGGCATTGCATTTTTCTCATTTATGGATTAAACTGGTGGTAATCAGAATACCACAATAGATATGGAGGTAATAGTATGTCTTTCAAGGGATTAGGTATGGGGCTGGGGAATCTGTCTTTGTTATCAAATGCAGTCAGCCGTTCAATCAGTGCTGAGAACTTTAAAGGCGAAAAAGGCAAAGGCGGTATGGCAACGGATGGAACCGGTGCCTACAGCGCCCGGGATTTGGGACAGGGTTGGAAGGTTTCTCCCTGCGTTCACCTGAAGCCGAAGGAAACCTTTACAGTTGCTGAAATAGAAGGACCTGGCGTAATTCAGCATATATGGATGACAGTAGACGTAAAGGAATGGAGAAATCTGATTATAAGGATGTATTGGGATGATGAGGAGCATCCGTCTGTGGAGGTTCCCTACGGCGATTTCTTCTGCAGCGGCTGGTGTGAATATGCACCTGTAAATGCCCTTCCTATATCGGTAAACCCCAGGGGAGCCATGAACAGCTATTGGGAGATGCCCTTCAGAAAATCAGCCAGAATTACTGTTGAAAACTTAACAAATCGTGAAATACATGGATTCTTCTATCAGGTGGACTATGCACTCACCGAAATTCCGGAAAATGCCGCCTACTTCCATGCGAAATGGAACAGAAGCAATCCCCTCCAGTACAAAGAGGACCATGTAATTGTAGACAGGATAGAAGGAAAGGGACATTATGTAGGTACATACCTGGCCTGGCAGAGCAATAACAACAACTGGTTCGGAGAAGGCGAAATCAAGTTTTACATGGACGGCGACACTGATTTCCCGACTATCTGCGGCACAGGAACTGAAGACTACGTCGGAGGCGCCTGGTGCTGGCACGTAAACGGGCAGTATGAGACTTACACCACACCATTCCTTGGAATGCACCAAATTTGCAGGACTGACAACTTTAACAGGGCCAACCTGCGTTTTGGAATGTACAGGTTCCATGTCATGGATCCTATCAGGTTCGAAAGCGATTTAAGGGTTACTATTCAGGCCCTCGGCTGGCGTTCTGAAGGCCGTTATCTGCCTCTCAAGGACGATATTGCCTCAGTGGCTTACTGGTATCAGGCAGAACCGCATCTGCCTTATAATTCCAACCTGGATCCTGATCACCTGGAAGTAATCTGAGCTTTTCAGTATTCCAAATAAGTCCTGATAACCCCGGAGATGACGGCAGCAGACCTTATCGGGGTCTGCCTCGGACTCCGGGGTTTTACATTCTTAATCTATTCCTGATTCACGGTTCCGTAAGGCCAGTCAATAATTCCGCCGAAATCATACACCTTGACATATCCCATCTCTGCCAGTTTACCTGCTGCAATTGCACTTCGCCTTCCTGAACGGCAGTACACCAATAAGGTTGTTTCCTTGTCAGGAATTATATTTTCGATCTTGTCTTCTATATCAGTGTAGGGAATTAAGACTGCTTTTTCTATGTGGCCCTGCTCAAATTCCTCCCGGGTACGGACATCAAGTATGACTGCATCCTCCATTTCGTCTATCATGGACTTGGCCTCTTCGCTGCTTATTGTCTGATAGGATTCCCTGCCTGCCTGTCTGCTGCAGCCTGCCGCAGGCACAATAATTATTAATATGATTATAAGTGCCAGCTTTAACTTTTCGTTCATCATATTGTCTGTCTCTCCTCTGTAATCCG
Organism: Clostridiales bacterium; assembly: GCA_012839095.1. Classification (GTDB taxonomy): domain Bacteria; phylum Bacillota; class Clostridia; order Caldicoprobacterales; family DTU083; genus DUOA01. Next base: position 36,010 of record DUOA01000086.1, on the reverse strand, counting down.
GTTTTCGGCGATGCTCAGGTTCCGGTTATGCTTATCATTTACCCTTATTAATGCAACTATTAATAAACATATTTACCGGATATATATCCGGATCAGGTTGTTTTTCCTTTGAAGTCTCTCTGAGTATAGGATATAATAAGAAATCAGTGAGCTATATAGAGGGAGTTGAGTACTATCAACAAGATTTTCGAGGTAATTATGCTTTTGTGTTTTGGATTAGCCTGGCCCTTTTCCATTGCCAAATCATACAAATCCAGGACAGCCAAGGGAAAGAGTTTATTTTTTCTAATCGTTCTGCTGCTGGGCTATATAAGCGGAATCATAAATAAACTGGTCAATACGGCAGACTATGTTATTGTTTTTTATACTATCAATCTTGTACTGGTGGCAACCGATATTTGCCTGTATATCAGAAATTCCAGGCTGGACAGGGAGTCAGCCCATCTTCCGGAGGAGATAAGTTTATGAAGATATTATCAATTGGAAACAGTTTTTCACAGGATGCACACAGATATCTGCACAAGGCAGCCAGGGCCGATGGTTTTCAAATGAAGTGTGTGAACCTGGTTATAGGCGGATGCTCTCTTTCCCAGCACTTCAAAAACATTAACAACGATGCCAAAGCATATTCATTCGAATTCAACGGCGAGGTAACGGGTATTTACGTTACCATAAAGGAAGCACTGCAAAGTGACGACTGGGACTACATTACCATCCAGCAGGTAAGCAATCAGAGTATTTCCTACGAAACCTACCACCCCTACATACAGGAGCTTTCCGGGTATATCCGTTATCATGCTCCAAAATCCAGGCTTCTGCTTCACCAGACATGGGCTTACGAGCAGGATAGTGAAAGGCTGATTCAGCTTGGGTATGAAGACCCAAATGACATGTTCCGGGATTTGAAAGCGGCTTATGAACAGGCAGCAGAAGCCATCAGCGCTGACGGTATAATTCCGGCCGGACAATGCATGCAGAATTTGCTGGCGAACGGGATGGAGAAAGTCCACCGGGATACCTTCCATGCAGGCACAGGAGCTGCCAGATATGCAATAGCCCTGACCTGGTATGGATATTTAACCGGCCGGCCAATAGAGGATAACAGACTTCGCGAATTTGACCAGCCGGTTTCTGAATGGGAAATTCAAACAGCCAAGCTGTCTGCCAGGCAGGCTTTAGGACAAGATATTTAACTGTATTCTATATAGTTACGGCTTTCCGAAATGGTACAAGTTATTTATTAGTATTGTGCCTTTTTCAGAAAAAACCTGTATGCTGCAATCAGCAAGATCAAATTATACACTCCGCCGATAATAAGATATAATGGGTAGCTCAAATCAGCGCTGTTTTTAACAGGCATGAGCTCGAGTACTAAACCTCTGATTGCCCAGAAGTTTGGAAATATGCCTAATAAGTATTGTAAATTCCCTTGAAAAGCTTCAAGGATCATCAAGGCAGGAACCAATGACAGGATGCCTGTTCCTTTTATATAGGCAAAGCCTTCCACCTTGTTCCTGGCAAAAGCGCTTTGCAGCAGGCCCAGTGCCGGAGTAAAAAGTCCATTGACTACAGCGAAAGAAACAATATGGAGAAAGCCTATATTATCAAAAACAGACAGACCGCCTATCATGTATTTGTCTCCTGCAATCAGCTTCGTACCCATAAGTATTAAAATGATACCTGCAACAGACATCATGTAAATATATGCCATTTTAAACTTCAGATAGCCGGATGTTCCGACAGGAGTAACTGCAATCGTATGCAATGTGTGCTCATCTTTCTGATCCAGCAGCAGAAAAGTGGCCATAGCAGCAAGAAAGAATGATCCAAAGGCAAGTATGATAATCAGCAGCAGCAGCATTGTCAGCCTGAGTACAGCACTCTGCATCGGATCTATCGACTCTAATATAATAGGAAACACAAATGATGATAATAAAAGTACTATAATCGGAAATAAACACATATACAGGTTTATAGGGTCCCGGATAACGGTTTTTGCCTCATATTTAAGTAATGACAGATATTTGTTCATCAATAATTACCCCCTTGCTGCATTATCTTTAAACATGGGATAGACAGTAAACTTAAAAAGCACTGCTGTAAGAAGTATCAGATAAAGGCATCCCGCTGTCGTCAAGACAAGATCAAAGTCACCGGTGACGGCAGAAATAATCAAACGGCTTGCAGAATGAGAAGGGGACAGCATCAGCAGCCACTCGTATTTTACATCGATTAATCCAAGGTTTAACAGGAAAGACGGTATAGTAAATAAAAACATATAAGCCATAAGCAAAACCAGCATATAGGTAAAATCCCTGCTTCTGAGCGAAATAAAAAACCCGATTGCCGCATGGGCTGCACCTGCTATGGCAACAAACAGCAAAAGAAGACCATAGTTAAAGGTAATCCCATGAATAAAGAACAAGGCAGCTGACGTAACAACAGCCGATTCAAGTGCCAGCACCATAGAAGCAGCAGTTTTAGCTGTCAATATCTGCCCCAGGGATACCGGCATTACCATCATCGTTCTTATAGTGCCTTCCTGTTTTTCCAGATGGTGGGAAGCGCCGAGCAGCAGTATCGACATTGCTGCTGCATCTACTATTATGAGGAGCGGGGCAATTTCAAGTGCCTCAGTTTCGGAAAGAAATAAAAAAAACACAATCCAAATAATGGCGGTTGCCAGACTGACAGGCAGAATTTTGTATCTCACCAGCCGCTTAAGCTCACCCATAGCAAGTTTTATCAGAATACTCATTTCAGTTCAACCCCTGTCACGATAATGAATATTTCTTCCATGGATGTCTCTCCGCTGTGAATCGTCTCTATCTTTCCGGATTTAAGCAGCTTTTGAAATTCATCATTAAATCCTATGCCGTCGAGGGGAAAAACAGCGCTTGCAATGGTCCCGTTCTCCCTGTATTCAACCTTTACTTCCCGTTTACCGTATTTCAATTTAAGCTCCCTGGGTGTTGAAGTTTCTACCAGCCTGCCGTTCACACAGAATGCTATTCGATCGCATAGCTGCTCAACGTCATTCATCAAATGGGTGCTCAGGAAAACCGTACCGCCATCGGCCCGGTATTCAGCTATCATGTCCTTTATAATCCTGGCATTCTTAGGATCCAGTCCATTTGTTACCTCGTCCAGAAAAAGAACCCGTGGATTGTTAAGCATGGCACGGACGAAGTTTAATCGTACCTTCATACCCTTGGAAAATTCACCGACCTTAACATCACGGTACTCCCAAAGCCCGACTCTTTCCATTAATTCCTGAATATTTGCAGTCTTTTTGTAAAATCCTGAGAAAAACTTCATATTCTCAAGGGCGGTCAACTTGGAAAAATGTACGGGAACCTCAAATCCAACACCTATCTCTTCATAAAAGGAATTGTCCATGGAATTCAGACTTCTTCCAAAGTATTTAATTGTTCCCCTGTAATCCTCAAGTAGTTTTATCAGTATTTTCTGGGTGGTGGACTTCCCTGCTCCAGAGGGACCCAGAAGCCCAAATATCTCGCCCTCAAGAACGTCAAAGCTGATACCTTTGATTGTATCTTCCCCGGATGACGGATATTTGAAAGTCAGATTTTCCACATTAAACGCTGCTCCCATTATATTTCCTCCCTCCATATGCTATTGAAGCTTATATAATATTAATAGCTATAAATTGAGTGCCTGCCTTCCTGATATCCCATACTGGAGTATGTCTACCACCTGGCTTGCTATGTTTATTAATTCATCCGGGTCTCCGGCATTAATCAGTTTGTGCAGATTGGAAAACATTATCTCAATAATACCGGCAACTAATTCGGCGGGATAACTGCTGTTAATCTGGCCCGATTTAACCGCCTGGCTGATGTACTCATAGAAAGGACGGGAATAATCATACGGAAAAAAATCATACAAGCGGTTTCGAAATTCTACGCTTTCCTCCATCACTCTGTTCAAAAAGTGATGCATACGCTCATCTGCCAGCATAAAATCCATTGTACTCTTCATAATATCTTTGAGTGAAGCGAAAAAATCACTGCTGTCAGTTTTCTCCTGGATAAGAGGATAAAAGCAGGAAAGCTTCTTCCTTACAATAATACCCATCATGGACAGGTAAAGCCCAAACTTATCGCCAAAGTGATGATAAAAGCTTCCCTTGCTCATCCCGGCATTCTTCAGAATATCGTTAAGCGATGCATCCTCGTACTTTTTCATGGAAAACTCATTAATTGCTGCCTCCTGAAGCCGGGGATAACGCAAAAGAGGGTTTCCTTCACCGATGAGCGCATGATAATTAATCTTCTTACTCAATTTAAACACCTTTCTGACAATGGACAACAGCTGCATGCCAAAGCTTCTTTTGACTGAGTTTAAGAGAATTTTGCAGCTGAACCTTGCTGATACACAATGTAGACCACTTGGTCTAAACTACCTGGTCTAATGTTAACACACAGGTATAGGTATTGTCAATACTCATTCAATGCAGTAACATAAAAAAGCTCTTGTTAACAGGTTTAGCAAAGAGAAGGGTGCTTAATTGGCAGATCATATGTTCACACGCTTCCAGAATGCAGGAGCAAAGAGCAAAAGTATCGGATATATTTCCAGTCTTCCTACAATCATACACAAAGATAAGACTGCTTTGCCAAGGTTGGAGAAGTCGGCAAAATTTCCCGCCGGACCGACTGTTCCCAAACCCGGACCGATATTGCTGAGGCATGCAATAACTGCCGTTGTGGTGGAAACCATATCTTTATTATCCAGTGACAATACTATAGCAGATGCAGCAAATACGGCAAAATAGACAAAGAAAAAGGCCATTACCCCGGACAGTACTTCTTCATCCACGGCTCTCCCGTTAATTTTAACAGTCTGCACTGACCTTGGGTGAATTATCTTTACGATTTCCCGCTTTATTATTTTAACTAACAGTATTATTCGAAGGCATTTCATACCGCCCGCGGTGGACCCGGCACTTGCCCCCATAAGCATCAGCAGGACTAACAGGCATTGACTGAATACAGGCCAAAGGGTAAAATCTGCAGTTGCGTAACCGGTTGTTGTAATGACGGAGCCGACCTGAAAAGACGCATACCTTACAGCTTCACCTATGGATTGATATACTTTTCCATAGGTATTCAAAACAATCAGTATAATGGCGGTTATAACTGTTCCCAAATAAAAGAGCAGTTCTTCATCCCGCATGATTGATTTCAGGTTGCCTTTTAAGGCTGTATAATATACAGAAAAATTCACACCAAAAATCAGCATAAAGATGGTGATTACAGTTTCCATATAAACACTGCCGTAAGCGCCTACACTGGCATTTTTGCTGGAAAAACCGCCTGTACTGGCCGTTCCGAAGGCATGAATCAGTGAATCATACAGGGGCATTCCTCCTGCAAGTAAGAATATAACTTCCACAGCAGTCAGGGCTATATAAATAGTATATAAAATCTTGGCCGTCTGTCCTATTTTGGGGACAAACTTTTCAGGAGCGGGACCGGGAGATTCCGCCTTCATAATGTGAAGTGTGTTGGCTTTTACAGAAGGCAGGATGGCAATCATTAGGATTAGAACACCCATACCGCCCATCCAGTGGGCAAAGCTTCTCCAGAATATGATTCCTCTGGGTAATACCTCAACTTCCCTTAAGATGCTTGCACCTGTGGTGCTGAAAGCCGATGCAGATTCAAATATGGCATCCGTCACAGAAGGAATGGCCCCGCTTAAAAGAAAAGGCAATGCTCCAAATGCTGAAACCAGCAGCCAGGCTAAGGCTACAATTGCAAAACCGTCCCGGGCATAAATATCGCTTGTTATGGCTTTTATCCGGCGCAGTCCAAGTCCCAAGACTGCCAGTATCATGATGGACAAGAGGAAAGACATGGCATCCCCCTGCCGGTAAATGACCGAAACCAGCAGAGAAGGCACCATGCATGCAGCCTCAATACACATTACAGTTCCTAAGCTTCTGAAAATCATTCTATAATTCATCTGCTAATCTCCGTACCGATAATATTATCCAAATCCGTCACTATCTTATCTTTGGTAATAAGGATGACATTGTCTCCTGATTTGAGCACATCATTCCCATGAGGAATAATGATCTCATTCTTTCTGACAATAGCAGCAATTAAAATACCTTTTTTAACATTCAGCTTCTTTAATGGTATATCTGTATATTTAGCGTAATTGCCGGCAATCAGCTCAATAACTTCTGCCTTATCCCCGACGATTCGGTATAAGGCATTCACAGGGTTGCCCATTGCGTTTTGCAGACCTCTTACATATCTCAGAATGTAATTCACAGTAATAAGCTTTGGGCTCACTACACTGTCAATGCCCAGACTCTTAATGATATCTGAATGATTCAGTCTATTAATCTTTGCTATTACCTTTCCGACACCATACTGTTTTGCCATTAAGGCGGATATGAGATTATCTTCATCCCGTCCGGTAATAGCCACAAAGGCACCCATCTCGCTGATATTTTCCGACCTTAACAGGGCTTCATCAGAACCATCGCCGCAGATGATCAGAGCCCGCGGAAGCAGTTCGGTTAGCTCCATGCATCTGCCTCGATCGATCTCTACAATCTTTACCCTGATATTCATTTCGTCCAGATAGGCTGCCAAATAATAAGAAATTCGGCCGCCTCCCATGATCATGACATTTTTTATCTTTTGGATATGAATGCCTATGCGGGTGCAAAAGTCATATACCTTGGACGGCTGACCAATAATATATATTGAATCATTTTCTTTTATTTTAAACTCTCCGTCGGGAATGATAACCTCATCCCCCCGATGCACGGCACCTATAAGAACAGATGATGAAAACCGATTTGCAATATGCTTTAAGCGCATTTCCGCTATAGCCATGCTCCTGGTTACGCTGATTTCCACCATCTCGACCCTTCCTTTGGCAAATATCTCAACATTGACGGCAGGCGGAAACTTAATAAGCCGGGCTATTTCGCTGCCGGCAGCCTGTTCGGGGTTGATAACCATATCCAGACCCAGTTCCTTTTTCAAAAGGGAAAGCTCACTGGCATATTCAGGATCCCTTATTCGGGCAATTGTATGACCTACACCAAGCTTTTTGGCGGTAAGACAGCATACCATATTCATTTCATCGCTGGAGGTGGCGGCAATTAGCAGATCGCTATTCTCCACATCGGCTTCCAAAAGTATTTTGGTGCTGACACCGTTTCCTTTAATACACATAACATCCAGGTTTTCCTCGGCCTTTTTTAGTGCATCCGAGTTCTTGTCTATAATAGTAACATCATGATTCTCCTTTGACAGATTTTCAGCCAGGCTGTAGCCGACTTTACCGTCACCTATAATAATAATTTTCATTTTTCCTCCTATAAGAGCATTAGTATTAATTCATTATTGATATAAGCCAGGCAGTTATACCATATTCAGTCCTGTGTATAGCTTTTATTAATCTTAAGGGCAGTCTGATTCGTCAAAAGCGCACTTCTCATTTGGATATAAACTGCCAAAACGCTCCAGATTACACCGGGCCGGAATATAGGTAGGATCAAGAGCCCAGGCTGCGCGAAAGTGCTTCATTGCAGCCACATGATCGCCTTTCTTTTCAAGCAGTATGCCGATCAGGTTATGAGGCTGCGGAGCATGAGGATATTTTCTCATGGCATCCTTGATAAGAAGCTCACATTTACTGTATTCTTTTTGCTCTACAAGTTTTCTTACAGCTTTGCATAGTACAGTCAATTCCTTATGGCTCACTGCTGTGTTTATATCCTTCATTTCTATTTCCCTCCGCAAAAAAATGGGTATATCCTCATACTTATATAAAAACAAAAATGTAGTGAGAACGGTGTGAAAATGCTGTTAGAATTCTGTGAGAAAAAGAAAAAACCGTATCTAAACGGTTTTAACAATCTGTATTCTTATTCGTCCACAAGCCGGTATCCGACACCCACCTCCGTCACTATATAGCGGGGTTTGGCCGGATTCTTTTCTATTTTCCGTCTGAGCCCGGCCATTAGAGCCCGCAGTACCTGTGTATCACTGCCGTAATCGACTCCCCAAATCTCTTTAAGTATATATTTTGTTGTCAGCACCCTGCCGATATTTTTGAAAAAGAGTGACAGCAGATTATATTCCATGGGCGTCACATGCAGCTCCTGATTATCCAGGTAAACCAGCCGTTTATTAAAATCTATCCGCAAACCGCCAACCTGAATGATTGCCTGTGTCCTGCTGCCACCTTGCTTATAATAATGACGCAGGGCTACACGGATACGTGCCAAAAGCTCGGTTGCAGAAAAGGGTTTTGTCAGGTAATCATCTGCTCCCTGGTCAAGGGCAGCTGCTTTTTCTTTATCCTGGTCCCGGGCAGATACAACAATTATTGGCATTTCAGACCATTCCCGCACCTTCCTGATAACCTCCATGCCGTCCACATCCGGCAGCCCAAGATCAAGCAGCATCAAATCTATCGGTTCTGATACAAGAAGGCTCAATGCCCCCTGGCCTGTGCCTGCAGTAATATACCGAAACCCTTCCGAATTCAATGCATAGCAGATGAAATTTCGTATCTGCATATCATCTTCAACAACCAATACATACTCGTTATAATAACTCACTTTCATTACCCTCCATGGGAAGCTTAAAAATAAACACTGCCCCTTGTCCCTCTGTACGGTTTTGCGCCTCTATACTGCCGCCATGTGCTTTAATGATTGCATCACATATTGAAAGTCCCAAACCAATGCCATACTGTGAATCAGCGTGTTTTAAACCGGAAGTATAAAACATTTGAAATATATTGGGCAAATCGACCGGGTCTATACCTTCACCTCTGTCCGCTACAGTAAAGACAATATAATTATTTGCCTTATCCGCCGTTACCGAAACGCTGATTTCCTGCTCCGGGAGAGTATGCTTGACCGCATTTTCCAAAAGATTGATTAAGACTTGTTCAATTAGTTTGGCATCCATGGGGACCAGAAGGAACTCGTCCGGTACGCTGACCGTGATTTCACGTTCAGGGCAGCTCCTTTGAATGTGGCTGACAGCGCTGCCTACCACCTCTTCTACAGCCTCCGTTTGTTTGCTTAATGTCAGTCTGCCGTCCTGCAGCCGGGTAAGATTCAATATATTTTCTACCAGGGAGTGAAGCCACTTGGCTTCCTTATGTATTCCTTCAGCAAGATTATAACGCACATCGTCCTTTTGTGTCATATCCATAAGCACCTCGGCCGTTCCGATAATACCTGAAAGCGGGGTACGTAAATCATGGGAAATTGCACGCAGCATATTTCCCCGGTATCGCTCCCGCATGGTCTCTTCATTGGAACGTACTCGCTGCTTCATTGACCAATAGCGGTCCATAGCCAATGCAATGCTTTCAATCATTGTTTGAAGCAATCGCTTTTGGGATTCGTTCATGGTTTCTGCTCTATCTTTAGGTATGCGGATGATACCCAGTTTCGTTTCTCTGCCATAGAGCGGCCAGTCATAAAGTTCAGCGTCTCTGCTATAACCTGCTTCAGTCGTATCTGTGAGGTTTCCTTGTATTTGCTTTTTGGGAGGTACCTGCCGTAGTGAGATCTTTCCGGTCAGCTCATTCTCGTCAAAGGAGAAAAATTCAGCCTGTGTGGACATAGTATCACTGATTGTACTGACGGCAATGTCAGCAATATCATTCAGATCTGCTGCTCCTGTCAGCCTGTTTGTAAGTGTATACAGCGCTTTTGTCTCTGCTTCTTTCTTTTGAGCTTCCAATGTTTTTTTCTTGTCGTGGGATGCAAGCGTACTTGTAATAAGGGCTGTTATGGTCATAATAACAAAGGTAACTATATAATTCGAAGCATCAACAGATAATGCAAGATATGGCTCTGCAAAAAAGTAATTAAAGGCACCGGTTGCAATTACACCGGCAAGAATACCGAAGATATATCCATGGGTCATTCGGGCTGTCAGCAATACTGCAAGGAGATAAACAAGCACAATATTGGTTTCCGGGAAATCAACGGCACGAAATATATATCCTGTAACTGTTGCAGAAATTAAGAGTCCCGTCATTATAGACAAGCAGCGTGCCTCATCTTTCCAGTTTCCCTTTTCCAGTCCCCCGTCGATGGCCGGATTGTTTTTGTACTTGTTCATAGTTTGGCTCCTCCATTATACTGCTTACATCATGGGACCTGCTATCTTTCACTCGCAAGTTTATATCATATACTTTATCATGAAATAAAAAACAAGAAAATAAAGAATTTTTATGAATAGCTTGGCAGGGCAGATCAGAAAACTACAGAGCGGTATGAGCATATAAAAAAGAATACTCATAAAGGATAAAGGCCCCTTATGAGTATTCAGACTGGTAGCGGGGGAGGGATTTGAACCCCCGACCTCCGGGTTATGAGCCCGACGAGCTGCCAGCTGCTCTACCCCGCGATAAAATGGTGGGAAGTATTGGGATCGAACCAACGACCTCCACGATGTCAACGTGGCGCTCTAGCCTGCTGAGCTAACTCCCCAAATAAATGCACCGAAATGCGATGCTTTATTATAATAACCCATATAGTGCTGTTTGTCAACCGGTGGATATTTCTGTTTTTTGCTCGTGCCTGCAGAGTTAATTGAAAAAGCAACTTCCACCCCTTGGTGCATCAGCTATAAAATAGGATGGTCGTTAATGAAGAGTTTGAAGTCCAGTCCCAGCTTTTCTGCTGCCTTCCGGCACAGCACCATGCGCTGGAGAAATATCTCAAAATAATCCATTACGGATCCATACTGGGTGTCAATTTCCAGATTCAGCTTAATTTGGTTTCGTTCTTCATTTATTCTCAGCACCGAACGCTCAACGGAATAATTGACCCGATCGTGGATGTCAAAAGTGGATATATCAGTATTCCTTACACGGGTTCTGCGCACATCGGATTTGTCTGCGAGGATCAGGGCTGCTGACAGGGCATTGACCGGAACCCCGTTACCCTCATCATGGTTGCCTATTGCTGTTACAATTGTGGCAATATCGGCAGGATTCATCCCCATCTCCCCTAAGATGCGAAAGGCCATAATGGCCCCTGAGTGAGAGTGGTCCACCCGGTTTACCAGGTTGCCGATATCGTGGAGGTAGGCAGCAATTTTCACTGCTTCCACCTCTCTTTCTTCATAACCAAGTGTGGAGAGAATATAGCCTGCAACCTCGGCAACACGGGCAACATGGGCAAAGCTGTGTTCGGTATACCCAAGTGCAGACAGCGATTCGTCCGCTTTTTGAATATAAGTCTTTATTATTTCATTGTTCCTTACATCTTCATATGTTACTGTTTTTTCCATAATCAATCACCTTATCTTGTTCTGTCCCTTTCAGCCCTGGTATCGCAATAGACACATCTGTATATTCCTTTTTTTGCATCAGTCAGCTTGAAAATGTGGGATATATCCTGCTCAGAGGCAGTGATGCAGCGCGGGTTCCTGCAGCGTACCACATCTATAATTCTTTCCGGCAATGGCGGATGATGCTTGAGAATTATTTTGCTGTCTTTAATAATGTTTATCGTTATGCCGGGATCAATGTAACCCAGTATATCAAGATTTATATCAATATTCCCGCTTATTTTTATAATATCCTTTCTTTTCATTTTTGTGGATGAGGCATTTTTAATCAGAGCAACCTGGCAGCGCAGCTTGTCCAGCCCCAGATACCTGTAAAGCTCCATGCCTCCCCCGGCAGGAATATGATCAATGACAACGCCTTCAACAATTGTATCTATGCGCATTTAATCTACCTCCAGCAGTTTCAGTATCAAGGCCATTCTGATATACTTTCCGTAAAGCACCTGCTTGAAGTAACAGGCCCGCGGGTCGGAATCGATAAGGGAGGGGATTTCATTCACCCTGGGAAGCGGATGGAGGATGGAAAGATCTCTCCTGGCTATTTTCAGCTTGTCCGGTGTGAGTATGTAGGTATCCTTCAGTCTGACATAATCCGCCTCGCTTATAAACCGCTCTCGCTGCACCCGGGTCATGTACAGGACATCAAGATCGGGTATTACCTGCATCAGACTGTCCGTCTCCATGTAAGAAAGATTCCCTGTTTCAAGTATGTCCGTCTTTACGTGTTCCGGCACCTGAAGTTCTTCCGGCGATATCAGTATGAAGCGAATCCCGTCATATCTGGACATGGCCTGCAGAAGTGAATGCACGGTCCTGCCAAACTTCAGATCCCCGCAGAGTCCTATGGTCAGGGAATCGGTTCTGCCCTTCTCCCGTCTTATGGTTAGAAGATCCGTCAGTGTCTGGGTGGGATGGTTATGCCCGCCGTCGCCTGCATTGATAACCGGAATGGTTGCGTTCATGGCAGCGACCAGAGGTGCTCCCTCCTTCGGATGACGGATGGCCATGATATCAGCAAATGCACTTACAACCCTGGCAGTGTCGGCTATGCTTTCTCCCTTGGCGGCAGAGGATGACTGACCGTCGGAGAAACCCAGTACCTTCCCGCCCAGTTCAAGCATGGCTGCCTCAAAGGACAGGCGGGTTCTGGTGGAAGGCTCATAAAAGAGGGTTGCCAGCTTTTTTCCCCTGCATTTATCCTCATACAGCTCCGGATTTGCTATTATATCCTCGGCACAATCCATGAGCTGATCAATCTCTTCCGTGCTAAGGTCCAGGATATCAATCAGGCTCCTCATTTTCCTACCCCCATCCAGCTCCTGTCGGCAGGGTTGTTCCGAAAGGCAATCAGCCGCTCAATGTCATCACTATGAATATAGCCTTCTTCTGCTGCCACTTCTGCCACAGTGTCAAAGTCGGTAAGGCTTACAGCCTTAATCCCTGCGGACCTGAGCCGCTCAATGCCCTTTTTCAGGCCATAGGTAAAGATGCAGACCACTCCAAGTACCTCAGCCCCTTCCTCGCGCAGAGCCTCACATACCTCAATCACACTGCCGCCGGTGGAGATAAGATCCTCTACCACACAAACCTTCTGTCCCAGCTCCAGCCTGCCCTCAATTCTGTTCCGCCTTCCGTGGCCCTTCTCACCGGCTCTTACATAACCCATGGGCAGGCCCATAATATGGGCTGTAATTGCAGCATGGGGAATGCCGGCAGTGCTTGTTCCCATCAGCGCCTCGGTTTCGGGGAAATGCTCGCGGATCAGCTTGCTGAGGCCTGTTTCGATATCAGTCCTCACCCTGTGATCAGACAGTGTCAGCCTGTTGTCACAGTATACCGGGCTTATTATTCCGCTTGCCCATGTAAAGGGTTCATCCGGCCTGAAAAAAACCGCTTTTATGGACAGCAGATGTTTTGCAATAAGTTTCTTCATGTCAGCGACCTCCCACAAATTCCTGAACGCATCTCTGATATGCGGCCACCGGATCCCCTGCCTGCGTAATCGGCCTTCCGACAACGATATAGTCAGAGCCCAGCCTCCGCGCCTCAGCCGGTGTCGTCACCCTGGCCTGATCACCCCGTCCGGAGTCGGAAAAGCGCACTCCCGGCGTAACCGTCAGAAAGGCACTTCCACAGCTTTCATGAACCATCGGCGACTCATGGGGAGAGCATATAACTCCGTCAAGCCCAGCTTCCTTCGCTCCTTTTGCATAGCTCATGACAGTCTCCGGAAGCGGCCTGTCTATAAGCAGTTCCCTGTTCATGATATCCTCATCTATGCTTGTCAGCATGGTGACTGCCAGCAGTATGGGACGGGTACCGTCGGCTCTGGTCAGGCCTTCCAGAGCTGCACGCATCATAGCAGAAGAACCGGCTGCATGCAGGTTGGCCATATCAATGTCAAGAGAGGACAATGCACGCATGGCCTTTTTCACAGTATTAGGTATGTCATGGAGCTTCAGGTCCAGAAATATCCTGTAGCCCCGTTTCTTAATTTCCCTCACAATCCCAGGCCCTTCTGCATAATAGAGCTCCATGCCTATTTTAACGAAGGGTTTATCTTCTCCGAAGCGGTTAAGGAAAGCCATTACCTCCCTGCCTGATGAAAAGTCACAGGCAATAATTACATCCTTACCCATCAGTGAGCACCTCCTATTATGTCTGCCAGCCTGCTTATACCCAGCCTTTCCATGGAATCGGGCAGGCTTTCAATAATCTTCTTCGAGGCAAAGGGATCCCTGATGTTGGCAGCCCCCACACCTACTGCAGCAGCACCTGCAAGCATCATTTCAATTACATCATCGGCAGTGGACACGCCTCCCATGCCTATAATCGGTATGCTCACCGCCTCATATACTTCCCATACCATTCTCAGGGCAATGGGAAAAACAGCCGGCCCCGACAGGCCTCCGGTGATGTTGCTCAGTACCGGTTTTCTGCTCTTTAAATCAATCCGCATGCCCGTCAGGGTATTGATGAGGCTGATGCCGTCTGCCCCTGCCTCCTCGCAGGCTGCTGCGATCTCCGCTATATCAGTTACATTGGGAGAAAGCTTCATATATACCGGTTTTGTCGTGACAGCCTTAACCGCCCTGGTAACAGCCGCTGCACTTTCAGGCGTCGTGCCGAAGCTCATCCCTCCATCGCGGACATTGGGACAGCTGATATTGACCTCAATAATACCGACCTGCTCCTCCTTATCAATTCTTTCGCAGCAATAAGCGTACTCTTCCAGTGAAAAACCGCTGATATTGGCAATAACCGGTTTGGAAAACACTTGCCTGAGCCTGGGAAGTTCCTCCGAAATAACCCTGTCTATGCCGGGGTTTTGAAGCCCTATGGCATTAAGCATTCCGGCACTGGCTTCGGCTATTCTTGGTGCAGGATTGCCAAAACGCGGCTCCCTTGTTGTTCCCTTGAAAGAAAAGGAACCCAGGATATTGATGTCATAGAACCCGGCAAACTCATGCCCGAAACCGAAGGTGCCGCTTGCCGGTATTATTGGATTCGATATATGCAATCCGGACAGATTTACGCTCAAGTCTGCCATAAAATCTCCTCCTTTTCCAGAACCGGTCCGTCCTTGCATATGCGTTTATACCCGGTTTTTGACCGATACACACAGCCCATGCACACACCGATGCCGCATCCCATTCGCTCTTCAAAGGAGTATTGGCCGTCGGTAAGGGCTTTATCATAAACAGCCTTAAGCATCGGCTCGGGACCGCATGCATAGGTGTAGGAGTAATCCAGACCATCCATTGCATCAGTCACAAGACCCCTGACTCCCAATGAGCCGTCTGCAGTTGTGATTATCACATTCGCTCCCAGAGTTGTGAATTTGCTGATGTAAAATGCTTCATCAGCACTGTTGAAGCCAAGAACTACCGTAACCTTCTTCCCATTCTCCAGAAGTTTTCTCGTAAGTGCATACAATGGGGGTATGCCTGCCCCGCCTCCTATCAGAAGAGGCTTCTCTCCGCTTTTTTGGGTATCAAATCCATTGCCCAGCCCGACCAATGCTTCCAGTTCAGCCCCCTCGGCCAGCCCGGCCATGTATTCAGTTCCTCTTCCCACTGCCTTGTAGACAATGGTTAATGAGGATGCCGTCCAGTCGCATATCGATATAGGGCGCCGAAGAAAGAATCCATCCAGCTCAATATGTATAAACTGGCCTGGGCGCTTAATGGATGAGATGTCTCCTTTCAGCTCCATTTCATAGGTGTACTTCGCCAGAAGGCGGTTGCTCTTTACAATAAACTTGTTTTTCTTCATGGCTCCTCCTTACTCATTTATTGTGGATACTTTCATTGTCATCTCCTCCAGCACGTCAAGCAAGGCTTTTACCGTGTCCAGGGAGGTGAATATCGGAACATTGTTCTGTGCGGCACACCGGCGTATTTTCTGCCCGTCCGTCTCATTGCTGAGTGAGTTTATGTCACGGGTATTGATGATATAGGTCATATGCCCGCGGCTGATGGAGTCCAGGATCTCGTTTGAGCCGGCTGAAATTTTTGCCCGAGGGCGGGTGCGTATGCCGTGCTCCTTAAGATAGGCTGCTGTCCCATGAGTCGCCTCTATGTTGAATCCCATGTCATAGAAACGCTTTATGAGGGGCAGTGCTTCCTCCTTGTCCGCATCTGCAATGGTTGCCAGCAGGGTTCCGCTGTCCAGTATAGGTACGCCCGATGCCTGAAGGGCCTTGTAGATTGCCCGGTTCAGCCTGTCATCATATCCTATGGCTTCACCGGTGGATTTCATCTCAGGAGAGAGATAGGTATCCATGCCCCGAAGCTTGGAAAAGGAAAATGCAGGTGCTTTGACATAGCAGCGCTTCTTTTCCTCGGGATACAGGACAAATATGCCCTGCTCCTTCAGGCTCCTGCCCAGCATGCAATAGGTGGCAATATCAGCAATCGGATAACCGGTTGCCTTGGAAATAAACGGTACCGTCCTGCTGGAGCGGGGGTTAACCTCTATAACGCTGACTTCACCTTCAGGGCTGACGACAAACTGCACATTAAAAAGGCCTGTTATGCCAAGCCCTATGCCCAGCTTCTTGGTATACTCCAAAATCCTTCCCTTGGCCCTGTCGGAGATTCCAAAGGGCGGATATACGCTGATAGAATCCCCGGAGTGTATCCCGGTCCGCTCAATATGCTGCATTATGCCCGGCACAAATACATCCATGCCGTCGCAGACTGCATCAACCTCCAGCTCATACCCCTGAATGTACTTGTCCACCAGCACAGGTTGGTCATCACTCATCTCCACTGCGCTCTTTAAATACATTCGCAGAGCTGATTCATTGTTTACAATCTGCATGGCCCGCCCGCCTAAAACATAACTGGGGCGTACAAGGACCGGATAACCAATTTCCGATGCAACCCGGACTCCTTCTTCAATGGATGTAACTGCCTCGCCCCTGGGCTGGGGTATGGACAGGGAACGCAGAATCTTTTCGAAGGAATCCCTGTTTTCAGCCGTCTCAATGGCTTTAATACCTGTACCGATAAGCTTAATGCCTCTCCTCTCCAGCTCCGCTGCCAGGTTTATTGCAGTCTGTCCGCCCAGGGTGGCAACTATGCCCAAAGGCTTTTCATGTTCATAAATGTCCATCACATTTTCTACTGTCAACGGCTCAAAGTACAGCTTGTTCCCAACAGTCGGATCTGTGGAAACGGTTTCAGGATTATTGTTAATTATAATTGCCTCATACCCCATTTCCTGAATTGTTTTGACTGCATGGACAGTCGAATAGTCGAATTCCACTCCCTGACCGATCCGGATGGGACCAGAACCCAAAACAACTATTTTTCTGCCCGAATGATATGAATGACTCCCTTTATCATTATAAGTGGAGTAATAGCAGGGTATGCTGCCGGATCCCTCCCTGGCACAGCCATCCGTTTTCAGATAAACAGGCTTTATTCCGCTGTTTAAGCGGTAATCATACACTGCCTGCTCTGTGCTCTCCCACAGCATTGCAATAAAGCGATCGGAAAAGCCGCTCCTTTTTGCCGACAGCAAGGCTTCCCTGTCAAAGGGTCTGGCTGCGATCTCCTTCTCCAGAATCGTAATTTTGCGTATTACATCAATAAAATACTTATCAATTTTTGTGACCCCGGAAATCACTTCCGCAGGAGTACCCAGCCTGCAGAGCTGCGCTATAGCGTGAATGCGATCATCGGTGCCTTCCTTCACATACTCAAGCAGAGCATCCTCATTCCAATAATCGAACTTTTTCATATGTATGTGACAGGCTCCCGTTTCCAGCGAGCGGATCGCTTTCAGCAGACTCTCAGCCATGGTTTTCCCAATGCTCATTACTTCACCGGTTGCCTTCATCTGGGTGCCCAGCTGCCTTGAGGCATCTGTAAACTTGTCAAAGGGAAAACGGCTCATCTTGGTAACCACATATTCAAGCCCGGGATTTATATGGGCTGAACAACCATCAGCTATCATGATCTCATCCAGATTCATGCCGACTGCAATTTTGGCTGTAACCCTTGCTATGGGATAGCCGCTGGCCTTGGAAGCAAGTGCAGATGAGCGGGAAACACGGGGGTTTACTTCAATCAGATAATACTCCGGGGTCTCAGGAGACAGGGCAAACTGCACATTGCAGCCGCCGGCGATTTTCAGGCCCCGTATTACCTTCAGGGCGCTATCCCGCAGCATGGCCAGTTCCTTTTTTGAAAGCGTCTGGCTGGGGGCAACAACGATGCTGTCCCCGGTATGTATTCCCACAGGATCAATATTTTCCATGTCGCATACCGTTATGGCTGCATCAGTGTGGTCCCGTATAACCTCAAACTCAATTTCCTTCCAGCCCCTGACGCTTTTTTCTATGAGAACCTGGCCCACAGGCGACATGGAGAGAGCATTGCCGATCATTTCCCGCAATTCCTCTTCGTTTTCAGCAAAGCCTCCCCCTGTTCCGCCCAGGGTAAAGGCCAGGCGGAGTATTATCGGGTAACCAATCCGCCGGGCTGCCTCCACTGCTTCCTCCATGTTGTAAACCGTCTCGCTGGGCAGAACCGGTTCACCGATGCTTTCGCAAAACCGTCTGAACAGCTCTCTGTCCTCCGCCCTTTCTATGCTTTCAGCGCCGGTGCCCAGAAGCTCAGTGCCGCATGCATGGAGAACGCCTGATTTCAGCAGGTCCATAGCAAGATTCAGACCCGTCTGCCCGCCTATGCCCGGCAGAAGAGCATCCGGCCTTTCACGGCGGATAATCCTGGCGGCATACTCCGGTGTAAGCGGCTCCATATAGACCTTGTCAGCCATATGGGTATCCGTCATGATGGTTGCCGGATTGGAATTCAGCAGAACAACCTCATACCCTTCCTCTTTCAGTGCCATGCAGGCCTGAGCACCGGCGTAATCGAATTCGGCTGCCTGACCGATCACGATGGGGCCGGAACCGATTACCATGATCTTTTTTATGTCCTTCCTCTTAGGCATCCTCTTTATCCTCCCATACTATCCTGCCCTCCACCATGGTAAGAAGGCATTTTCCCTTAACCCGGTATCCGTCAAAGGGGGTGGACTTCCCCCGGGAAATAAATTTCCTGCTGTCTATTTCATACTCAGATTCCAGGTCAAAGGCTGTTATGTCGGCCCTTCCACCTACTCTTATACCCTCATCACCAGGCAGGGTAAATCTTTTTTTCGGAACAAGGCTGATTTTTTCAATCAGGGTCTCCAGCGGTATTTTTCCGGTTTCCACCAGCCCGGTGTAAAGAAGGGGAAAGGCACATTCGAGACCCGTTATTCCATTCAGGCTGTATCTGAGCCCGCCGCTTTTTTCCTCCTCTGAGTGAGGTGCATGGTCGGTTGCTATCATGTCCACTGTTCCGTCGCAGATTCCCTCAATCAGTGAAATCATGTCCTCATAGGAACGAATGGGCGGATTCATCTTGTACCTGCCGTCATCGGACAGAAGCATATCGTGCAGCAGAAGATAGTGGGGAGCTGTTTCACAGGATACATCCAGCCCCTCTGCCTTTGCCCGGCGGATCAGCTCCACGCTTTCCTTTGTTGAGACATGGCAGACATGATAGGCACAGCCCGTTTTTCTTACCAGATCAATGTCCCGCTCCACCTGCCGCCATTCGCTTTCCGACGGTATTCCCCTGTGTGAATGCTTCCGGGCATACTCTCCCTGGTGAATGTATCCTCCATTAAGAAGCCTTTCGTCCTCACAATGGGCAGCAATCAGCCTGTTCAGTGCCTTGGCCCTTTTCATGGCCTCAAGCATCACCTGTTCACATTGCACCCCTTTTCCGTCATCCGAGAATGCAGCCACCTTGCCTGCAATATCCTCCATGTCAGACAGCTGCCTCCCCTTTTCACCTTTTGTAATCGCACCATATGGATAA
This sequence comes from Clostridiales bacterium, assembly GCA_012839095.1. GTDB lineage: Bacteria > Bacillota > Clostridia > Caldicoprobacterales > DTU083 > DUOA01. The sequence goes on along the minus strand of DUOA01000086.1, from coordinate 16,248 downwards.
ACCGGAATAAGGGCATCTGAACGAATTATGTCAAGTTGAATTTCCAGATTGGCAGAACTGTCCGGTACAGGGTTCAGATTGGGCATGCTGCAAACCGCCGTATAACCGCTTCGAGCTGCAGCCATGGTGCCGCTTTTTATTGTCTCCTTATAAGAAAAACCCGGTTCACGCAGATGAACATGAACGTCTGCGAAACCGGGGAAAACATATCTCCTGGAAAAATCATAAACCCTGCAGGAAGCATCAGCAGGTATTGCCTGCTCTGCTTTGGTGATGATACCGCCTTCTATCAGAAGATCGCACTTTATAAAAGTGCCCTTGGTATATACATTAGCATTTTTGATAAGGTATCTCATAGAAATCACTCCGGCAAAAAAAATTCCTGTCGAGAGCCGCAGGAAAACAGAAAAATAGCTTTGGTATAAAGCATACCTCACCAATATGTCCTCTTGCCGGCATCTCTGTACCGTGCTTAAAGATTCTTCCTATTTACTATACAAACTGGGAAGCAAAATGTCAAGGCAAAATTCGACAAGATTGCAAAGCATTCCCTTGCTGATAAGCAAAAGTACCTGACACCTCAATCAGATCCTTCATAGTGGTGTTCTATCATTTAGCAATCCTGTACTCCTTCCTAAAAGGAACTCATGGAAAATGGAAGGTGTCCTTTGTCAAAACCCTGATCTTCTTTAGGTGCCCTGCCCATTCTGAACAGAATAACCGTATTGTCAGTCAGCTCTTCCTGGGTAAAGTATAGGAAGCGATGCTCTTTGCCGTTTAGGTAAACCTCATGAACGTATGGGGAGTCCTCTTCCTGATGTTCAGCCGTGATGGTTAGTTTCCTCCCATCCTCATAATTCAGCTGAACCCTGTCAAAGAGGGGGCTTCCCAAAACATATTGATTCACACCCGGGCATAAGGGATAGAATCCCATAGCACTGAAGATATACCAGGCTCCCATACTGCCGTTGTCCTCATCACCCGGAAAACCATCCGTTCCCGGAGTGAAAAGTCTGTTTAACGCTTCCCTGACCCAGTATTGAGTTCGATGGGGATATCCAATGGCGGCGTATATATAGGGAATATGAAAACTTGGCTGGTTGCTAAGGGCACACTGCCCGAAATCAGCAGCCGCCATTTCCGACATCTCGTGTATCTCGTAGGGGTATGTTCCCACTCTGAAGTAAGGCTCCTCAGTCATCAGCGCTTCCAATTTATCATGCAGCTTCTCCCTTCCGCCCATCAACTGAGCCAGTCCCCGAAGGTCATGCTGTACTGCCCAGCTGCACTGCCAGGCGCCACCTTCGCAGTAGGGGCCGCCCCATTCAATGGGATCGAAGTCCGCTGTAAATTCCCCGTTTTTATTTCTGCCCCGCATAAATCCCACAGCCGGATCAAAGAGTTTTCTGTAATTCAAAGCCCTTTCCATTAGTTCTTCATAATCCTCCTGCTTCCCAAGCAGTCCGGCAACCTGAGCAATGCAGAAATCACCGTAAATGAAGTCCAGGCTGTTGCTGACGCTTTCCTTGTAAGTATCCGCAGGAAGGTATCCCAGCTCCAGGTAATCCTGCAGGCCGTAACGGCCCACGGCTATTGCATCCGGGGCCTCCTTAGCATGCTTTAGCAGGCCTTCATAAGCCAGTTCCAGATCGAAGCCCTTTATTCCTTTAACCGCTGCATCTGCAAAAACCGCATCTATCAGGGTACCGGGCATGCAGTCCCTGACTCCGGGTGATACCCATCTTGGCATCCAGCCGCTTTCCCTGTATACATTTACCCAGCCTTCAAGGATTTCGCTCAGCCGGCTGGGATACAGAAGGCTGTAAAGAGGATAAGTGGTTCTGTAAGTATCCCAGAGACCGTTGTCAGTGTACATGACACCGGGGTATACCTTTCCGTCATAGGGACTGTAATGGTATTTGCTGCCCTGACTGTCATACTCATAAAACATTCTGGGGAAAAGAAGGTTCCGATACAGACAGGAATAGAATATTCTCTTTTTGTCCTCATCTCTGGTGGAAACCTCCACTCTTCCAAGAGCTTCCTCCCATACCCTGCGAGCCTGCGACCTGACCTCGTCAAAATTCCTGCTGCCTATTTCCCTTTCAAGATTGCGTACAGCCTGCTCGATACTGATGAAGGAGGTGGCCATTCTAATGGTTACCTTTTTATTCTCTTTCAAATCCAGGCCCAGGATAAGGCCCAAAGCATCCCCCGTCATACTTGTTTCGGAGAACTGCTCTCTGGCTTTATTGAATATTTTGGTTCTGTCCATCTGAAAGCTGCAATCAAAATCCATTACAAAATACATTGCAAAATTATCAGGAACACCGCCTTTGTTATTGCCGGTATAGCCTGTTACCCTTCCGGATTCTTCATTAATCTTGAAACAGGAGCTTCCTTCAAATTGAGATATTATTAATCGCGGATCCCTGGTATCCTGATATTCAAGCCGGATAACCGCTCCTCTTTCGGTGGTAGTCAGCTCAAAGTTTATCCTGTCCTTTATCAGGAATACTTTCAGGTAATCCGGGGATATTACACTCTCATCAATTCTGCAGGAGGATCCCCAGTTAGCTGCCGGAAACAGTTCCTTCCCGGTCTGAGGCATGAAAAGGAGGCTCCCGTAATCACCAATCCAGGGGCTGGGTTGATGGGTCAGCCGCACTCCATGGCAATGGCGGTCATGCGGGTGAAAAAACCAGGTGCTGCTGCCGTCCTTTGTCTGAAGAGTCCAGGCGTTCATGCCAAAGGGCATACTGACCAGGGGAAGGGTGTTACCGTTGGAAAAATTGAAAACAGAATCGGTTCCCTGCAGGGGATTTACATAGTCTAAATAGCTCATATACGATTTCTCCTTAACAATAGTAATGATGATTTATTGATAGTGTAAATCTTATATTAACTGATGACTTCCACTGCATAAAATGCAAGAATCGGCATATGAGTTTCAAAGTCTATAGGCAGGAAAAAAGGCGGGTTTTGCTGATACGCTCCATGAACTCTTATCCGGCCTGTCAGATCCCTGTCCACAGTCAGTATAAACCAGTTGGGCCCTTGAAGTCTGCAGTCCACGACAGCGGCTTTACCCATCTCATCTTCCACGGTAAAGGGCAGATCGGATACAGGCATACCCAGGGTATCCAGCCTGCCGTATACATTTTCAAATTTCAACATAATGGAGTTTCTTCCTGTTCTGCGGGCTTCTATAAGATCAGGTGCCTTGTGGAAGAACCTGCGGCCGTATATGCCTGCCAAAGCTGCCCTGGCCAGCCGCTCACCCAGAATTATATTGGATGAGGAACGGATATGGATGACATCGGATAAGCCGCAGTCCAGTGAAGGTACTACATAAACATTGGGGATTCTGCGTGCTGCCTGCCTTTGCGCTTCGCGGAGCATGCCCCAGCAATGATCTGATTCAGGCTGCGCTGTTTCCAAATGCCGATTCAGCTGAACAGTAAGAAAAGGAAGTTCAGGCATATTCAAATCCCGCCTTAAGGAATCCACCATGTTTCTGAAGCGCTTCAGATAGGTTTCACACAAACCGGGGGATGCATCGGAGCAGCCCTGATACCAAAGAATCCCCTGTACACGGTTTCCCTGTGAACCGATTACTTCCATCATGTTTCGATATAATGCGCCGTTTTCATCCGGATTCCAGAGGCTTAGGGGAGAGCCGCCCAGAGATGTCTGCAAAAGTCCGATGGGGTATCCCAGTTCCTTCTTCAGCAGTTTGGCAAAATGAAGAAAAGGAGAATGACCCGGATTGGAATGCTCCATATTTACCGGATGTATGGTATCTGTGGATTCATTCAGCGGGTGGGAAGCCAAATCCCATTTTCCGTTGTTTCTTAGAATATGTACCCCCAGTTCAGGAGGATCATGGACGATATCCTTTCCATAGCCTGCAGCATTGCTTTGACCGGCTATTACATAGATATCCCCGATTCCTATATGATGAATCATGTCACCGCGGATGGCCCATTCCAGAGCGCCTGCAGTACCGTCATGATTCATGCAGGTTTCAATCCTGTATAAGCCGCCTGCCGGGATATCCTTAAGAACTATCTCCCACCCTTGATCCGGCAGCTGCTGTGCAGCCTGCCATGGTACAAGGCTCTCGCCGGTTTCCTCACGCACAACTCTGGCATAAATCCGGACATTTGATACCTTTTCCTCCGTTGCCCATCTGCCTGACAGGCTGATTTCCCCGTAACCTGCCTTCTGCTGAATAATCTGCCAGTTTTGCGGGCCTGAATCAATAATTGCTCCTACCGATGACCTGGGCATATCTCATCCCCCTAAGAATTGTTACATGTTTTATTACGATGTTTCTACTTTTTTGACTTTGCTTTTCGGGACAGTGATAGTCCGCCGAATCCGCTGATAATAGCGATATAGAAACCAAAATCATACAGCCAGCCTTTGTTGACTGCCTCGTATACCCTTATATCCTTGTTAAACAAACCTGCTATGAGCGAAACCGGTGCAATCCAGCCATGCCAGACGCCCCATAGAAAACCTGCCGGCTTGTCTTCAGTGTATGTACCGTTTCCCGGCATGCATCCGGACAGGGTAAGCAAAATAAGGGAGAGCAGAATACAGGTTAACAGGATTCTTTTTCTCATATCGGAAAAACCTCCTTCTTTGATTACAGCTCATCAGGCAAGATATATCCATACTGAAAAATAGTAAACTCAGTAAAGCTGCTAAAAACCATTTTCTCTTACAGATACAATAATATAATTATATCAGACTTGTAATATATAATCACTGTAATTTTCCAAACTGCTATGTCTGATATATTCCCGTTTAATGATTGTCCGGCTTCTGCAAGCCTTATTCAGCTTCATAAAATATCCTATTCCGCTGTATCCGCTTCTTATCCGTCTTCTATCACCTATCTGCCTTAATTTGAATATAGTTGATTAACAGGAACTTTTTATAAGGCGGTGAAGATAAGGTGCAGATACATCTAGTAAGGCCGGGTGACACCCTTTGGAGAATCGCCCAAATGTATTCCGTTAATGTCAGCCTGCTGGCTGAATCCAATGAAATTCCTGATCCCAACAGACTGGTCATAGGCCAGACTCTGGTAATACCCATATGGGGCAGCTATCATTGGGTTGTTCCCGGAGAAACTCTATATCAGATCAGCATTCTATACAATGTACCCCTTGCTGAATTAATGAGAATCAACGGCATTACTGATCCCGGCAGCCTGCCGGCGGGAATGAGAATTTATATACCGCAGAAGCTAAGACAGACAACAGAAACAGCTGCATATATTGATGTACAGGCCTCAGGTGCTGCTTCTCCGGAAATTGTGGACAGGGTGGGCATTTATTTAACCTATCTGAATGTATTCAGTTATGCGGTAAATCGGGACGGCTCACTGACCCCGATAACAGACGAACCTGTAATTCAGGCTGCCTATCGTCAGCGGGCCCTGCCCCTGATGGTGCTGACAAACTTTGAGAACGGAACCTTCAGCAGAGAATTGGCTGCGACCATTCTTTCCAGCGAAGAACTTCAAACTACAGTGCTGGATAATGCCGTTGCTATTATGCAGCAGAAAGGATACGGCGGCCTGGATGTTGATTTCGAATATCTGGGAGCGGAAAACAGAGAACCCTACAATGAATTCATGAGAAAGGCAGCAGCCCGGCTGAGACCTCTTAATCTGCTTCTGAGCGCGGCTCTTGCACCCAAGCTGTCAGCTGACCAGCCCGGAACCCTTTATGAGGGACATGATTACCGGGCTCATGGTGAGATCAATGACATGGTCTTTTTGATGACATATGAATGGGGATGGTCGGGAGGTCCGCCCATGGCGGTCTCACCAATCGATCAGGTACGGGCGGTATTGGAATATGCCCTTACTGAAATACCCCGGAGCAAAATTATGATGGGCATCCCCCTTTATGGGTACGACTGGACACTGCCATACGTACCGGGAGGCCAATGGGCCAGATCCATCAGCCCGCAGCAGGCTGTAGAACTGGCCTTAAGGTATAACACTAACATTGAATATGATGCAGACTCCCAGGCACCCTTCTTCAATTATATAGATGAGCAGGGCAGATACCATATTGTATGGTTCGAGGATGCACGCAGTATTCAGGCCAAATTCGACCTGGTAAAGGAACTCGGAATCCGGGGATTTTTCTACTGGGTTCTCGGCAGGGACTTTCCGCAAAACTGGCTTCTGATTGAGGACAATTTTGTTGTAAGAAAACCGGTATAAGGAAGGCCCATTCCGAGCGCAATGAAGGAGAATCCCCATGAGGGGATTCTCCTGAAAAGGGCCGGATAATGATCCGTTGGATAAAACACAGCTCGAAACCAAGTCAAATTGAAAAGGCACTGCACAATAAGCCTTTTGCTTTGTTAGTTGATGTCACAGACCATCCCAACCCTTGTGACTCTATTTTGCCCACATAGACGCAAATTAGCAATGAAAATATTTGGATGTCTGTCATTCATTGTCAATGATGGTAAGGAATCTGGCATAAGCTTCTTCCCAGATATCCGTATTCTGGGGCAGATAATCCTCCGTGGGGAAGGAATCCCTGACGATCTGACGGATTTCTGCCTGATTTGCGACCTCGCCCAAGGCCATGGCCTGGACCATCAGGTTGCCGATTGCAGTTGCCTCCACCGGACCGCAGATTACAGGTTTATTCAGAACGTTGGCTGTAAACTGGTTCAGGAGACGATTCTTGGTGCCGCCGCCTACTATATGGAGAACATCAAGCTTCTTGCCCAATATCTCCTCCAGCTTCTCAAAGGACCAGCGATACTTGAGTGCCAGGCTCTCAAAAATGCAGCGTATGATTTCCCCCTTGCTCTGCGGCACAGTCTGCCCGGTCTTTTGACAGTATTGCTGAACCTTGGCAGGCATATCGCCGGGATGATAGAATAAATCATCATCCGGATCAATGAATGCCAGCATGGGAGTACTTGCTTCCGCCATCTGATCCATTTCCTTGAAATCGTATACTTCTCCCCTGCGATCCCATTCTCTCTTGCATTCCTGGAAGATCCACAGTCCCATGATGTTTTTCAGCAGACGATATTTGCCGCCGACACATCCTTCATTGGTATAGTTCCATTTCAGTGTTGTTTCATTCACGATGGGCCGATCAACTTCCACTCCCATCAGGGACCAGGTACCGCTGCTTAAAAATACATAATTGCCTTCCACAGCAGGAACAGCAGCTACAGCTGAACCCGTGTCATGGGTAGCTACAGCATATAATGGAACCTCGCCTATGCCGAGAAGATCGGCTGTTTCCTTCCTGATCCTGCCACGGGGATCTCCCGGATAATCAATTTCCGTCAGAAAATGCTCCGGAATTCCCAGAGCTTTCAGGAGTTCCCTGCTCCATTGTCCGGTAGCCGCGTCCAGCATCTGGCTGGTGGTGGCTTCAGTGAATTCGGTTCGCTTCTCTCCGGTCAGGAAATAGGTGAGCAGATCGGGAATAAACAACATGGTGGATGCCCTTTCCAGCACATCCGGGCTGTTCAGCTGCATGGACAGCAGCTGGTAGAGGGTATTGAATTTTTGAAATGCTATGCCTGTCCGATTGAAGATTTCCTCTTTCGGCACCCTTTTAAATGCTTCCTCAAACATCCCGTCAGTCCGAACATCCCGGTAATGAAAGGGGTTGCCCATGAGTTGTCCCTTCTGATCCAAGAGCCCGAAATCCACGCCCCAGGTATCGATACCGATTGAGGCCAGGCTGCCCTCTTTACTGTTGGCAAACTTAAGAAGTCCCTGTTCAATCTCCCGGTATAATCTCAGGATGTCCCAATAGGTATGACCGGTAACCGTAACCGGATCGTTGGAGAAGCGATGCAGCTCCTCTACCTTCAGGCGGCTGCCGTTAAACCGGCCAAGCATCCCTCTGCCGCTGCTGGCGCCAAGATCAAAGGCCAGCATGTTAAGTTCTTTCACAGCTATCACCTTCCTATATAATCTTCAATTATAATTTATTATTGCATGCTTATTTTTCCTTCCTGCCCCTCATTCAGTTCAGCTCATCCAGGGTCAGGTGGAAACTGGGGAGAAACTTTTCCATAAAATACTCCACTTCGGGACGGTTTAGATTGATCAGTTCCTTATGTATAGCCCGCTCTGCCTTTGAGAACTCCATATTTCCGGCCTTCAGCTCCTCAATGCATTTCAGATAGGCACAGATTTTATCCGCTGACTTTACCAGCTTCCAATGTTCTTCATCGTCATGAGACGAGAAGAGAATGGGCTCGTAATCCGGTTTAAGCTCTTCGGGAAGCATGGACAAAAGCCTCTCGTTAGCCACCTTTTCTATATGCTTATATGCCCGTTTGATCTCCGGATTGAAGTATTTTATGGGAGTTGCCAGATCGCCTGTTATGACCTCGCTTGCCTCATGATAGACGGCAAGAAGCAGCACTCTCAGAGGATCAACACTGCCTCCGAAAAATTTATTTTTTACAAGAGCCAGATTGTGGGCAATCATTGCCGTCTGCAGGCTGTGTTCCTGGATATTTTCCTGCCGGACATTGCGCATCAGACCCCAGCGCTGTATGAATTTCATCCTGGCCAGATAGGCAAAAAAATGGCTCAAGGAAATCACCTTCCTCATTTATAGTATTCTCCATAAAAATGAAAACTCCTACCTCTTATGTGATCTTGCATCTATATGTATAAAATTGCTGAATATTGTATCCGGTTGTCAATTATTCTTGTGATCCTGTCCTTTGTCTGTTATAATATGCCAAAGTGCAGAGTAGGAATGGTGCGTAAAGTGTCAGGGGATGGGAGGTTGCCCCTGAACGAAAGGCTTTCACAGCCTGCGGTACCCTTCCGCATCCGCTGCCACAGTCAGGAGAGAAACACACAAATCTCCTTGGATGTGGCGATAAGAGCCGTCTGAGGAGAGGAGGTGTTTTTTTCATATGAAAAACAGAGCAAGAAGGGTTGCCTTTGCCGGCATGTTTATTGCACTCAACATTGTTCTTACAAGGTTTTTCAGCTATACGGTCGTTATTGGGGGAGTGCAGAACATACGTCTGGGTTTTGGCGAAATCCCGGTAATATTAAGCGGCATCATGCTGGGACCTGTATACGGAGCTATTACCGGTGCATTGGCAGATTTAATCGGATATCCCTTTAACCCCATGGGTCCCTATTTTCCCGGCTTTACACTGTCGTCCGCCCTTACCGGACTGCTGCCCGGATTGATGAGTCTTCTGTTCCGGAAAAAGTGGACCTGGCAGTCCCTGGCAATAACCATCGGCATTACAACAGTCATCACTTCCCTGACCCTGAATACCCTGTGGCTTAGCATGATGATGGGAAAGGCATTCATTGTCCTGCTGCCGGCCCGCATTATTGGCAATTTCATCCTGGTACCCATATACGTCATAGTAGTAAGATTGTTCCTGACACATTTCAATCAAAGTGAAGAGATATAAGGTAATATACGAGTTGTAAGAAGAGTTATAATACATTAACAGCGGGACAGTAGCCGAAAGAGCACTGTCCCGCTTGTATTTAATCCTTTCTTGTATGCCTTCTCACTTCTGTCCTGAAATTATCAGAGCTCTACCCGGCATCCACTTCTATGGGATTGGTAAGCGCCTTCCATCAACTGGGTAAGCTGAATTCCTTCCTCCAGGCCAAAATGAATTTTCTCATCCTTCAAAATACCGTTGACCCACTGCTCCATGGCAGAGGGCAGGGCAGGAGGCAATTGGTCCGGTATGACATAGCCTTCAGCTTCCGGAGCATACTTTTTGGAAGAGATTCTGACTGTGTTGTCCATGCCGCCCACAAAGAGACTTCCCTCCGTGCCATACAATTCAAGGGAAAAGGGGCTGACCGGCGTGACAAATCCGGTTTCCACTATGGCAATCGCCTTGTTTTCAAATTCTATGACACTTACGGCATTATCCTCTACTGCTCTTCCGGTGTGCCTGGTGAAAACCGAGCTGATGTTTTTTGGCTTGCCCAGGAGCCAGCGGGACAAATACATGGGATGGGCACCAAGATCGATCATGGCACCTCCGCCGCAGGCTTCCGGATCATAGAAATGTGGAGGCAGCCAGTTGCCTACTGCTCCATTGTGGGCATTCCTTACCCGAAGCAGGGTAACTTCACCCAGCCAGTTTTCCTCCACAGCTTTCTTGGCAAAAAGATTAGCAGGAAAGGTCCTGTGGGGATAGGAAATGCAGAATTTCACTCCCGCTTTCCGGACAGCTTCTGCAATGGCTTCGCACTCTGCAACCGTGAGAGCCATGACCTTTTCGGTAAATATATGCTTGCCGGCATTGGCTGCGGCAATCATAACCTCAGTATGCATATTGGTAGGTGCATCCACAATCACGGCATCAACGTCATCCCGGTTCAATACCTGCTGAAGATCCTCTTCAAAGGGTACACCCAGTTCATCTGCCCATGCCCTGCCCCTTTCAGGGTCCTCATCCCAAACAGCTGATATAGCTGCATTTTCAATTTTGGATACCTGATTGGCATAATCCTTGGCATGAACATGCCATCCACTCAACATTGCCACTTTCAGCATCTTTTGTCCTCCTTCGCTTGACTGCTTGTAATCATTAAGTATAAAAAACAGCTTTATTAAAGTAATATTAGCTTTTCCTTTTATCTGTTGGCTTTAGCACCTTCTGTTCCCAGGTGGCTGACAGTTTCCGACCAGACAGCCTGAACACGCTCCAGGTCGGTTTTGCCTAAATCCAGCTCATCATTTCCATCCAGAAACTGCCCGGCCGGCAGAATTCGGTAGTCAGTTCTGCCATTTTCAGTATACTTGTATACCCAGGTGGGCGTATAGGATACTTCGCCCAGCTCAATTGTTCCCCTGTCATAGTCCTTTATGACATCAACATCCACTATCACGCCGCTGTCCCGGTAGCGGTCACGCTGGTTGGACAGGAAGTTACCCAGGGAGTAGATGATAAATGCTTCCTTTTCAGTGCCGTCATCCAGGGTTACCGGGCGCCTTTCCATCGGCTGCAGCACATGAGGATGGCTGCCGAAAATTATGTCCACCCCCAGAGAAATCAGATAATCGGCGGTTTCCTTCTGAAAGCTGTTTGGAAGACGGACATATTCATCACCCCAGTGAATGAATACAATCAGCACCTCTGCTCCTGCTTCCCTGGCCAGCAGGACATCCCTTCGTATCTGCTCCCTGTCAATATAATTTACCATAAAGGGCAGGTTCTCTCCGGATATGGTAACTTCCATTCCGTTTGTACCATATGTGTAGGCAAGAACACCTGCTTTTATGTCGTTTTTTTCTATTACCAGAATCTGATCCCGCTCTTCCTGACTGCGGGCACTGCCTGTATGCAGAAAACCATATTCATCCAGCTTGTCCAAAGTGTTACGAACACCAAACTCCCTGCCGTCAAAGGTATGGTTGTTTGCTGTTGTCAGCAGATTGAAACCGGCACTCTTAAGGGCGGGAAGCAGATCTTCCGGTGTGCGGAACATGGGATATCCGCCATAGCCCTTTTGAGCGTTGCTGATGGTAGTCTCCAGGTTGCCCGCCACAATGTCCGCCCCTTCCAGATAAGGGCCTATATGCTCAAAAAATTTCGTAAAATCATAGCTGTCAGCTGCCACCTGAGCGGCATTTACCAGCGGCATATGCATCATGATGTCACCAACAGCCCGAATCCGCATGGCTGTTGTTCCGCGCGGTTCAGGTTCCGGCGTGGAATCCGGCACTTCCGGGTCGAGCTTATCCATTTCCTCAGGCTGACTGTTTGCACCGGGATAATACTTTTCCCATTCAACAACGCCGGAAACACAGGATACCAGCAAAATAAGGCATAAAAAAAGAGTGCAGAGAAAATAGTTCTTATGACCTCTCTTCATGAAAACAGCCCCGTTTCCTTTTGGAAGTTATGCAAATCTGCAGTGGGTTGACAGTAAATAACAGCTGAATGCCTGGGCTCATCTTAAGCGAAACTGTATTTTCTTATCCGGTTTTTCAAGATTGCTCAGATAATAGGAAAGTATAAATCCGCCGGTCAACAGCAGGTAACAGAGCAGATACCGCCATCCGATGCCGAATCCCGGAAAAACGGCCAGTATGGAGCCTGCCGTTAACCCAAAAATTGCATAGTAGGTATATCCATATGTTTTTCTCAGCAGGAGACTGATCAGATTGGCAAAACCCAGAACACTCAGGACGAAACCTATGCCTGCCGGTATCAGAACATAGGGATTCAGCCGGGAAATCCCGTCTATTACTATATCATAGACGTTCAGATACATGAGAATAAACGATGCACTTATTCCCGGTATAATGGTTCCAAATCCGATAATTGCGCCATACAGCACAATCAGCAGGAAATGTGAAGCCTCATCACCGGAACTGCCGGGTATGAGATCCGTTTCCATCGAAAACAGGATGGCCGCAGCCAGAGTTATGGCAAAGGGTATCAGATACAGTATTCGAAAGCCGTCTTTATCAGCCTGCTTTCGCAGGGAAGGAAAGGTTCCCAGCATCAGGCCGATAAAGAGATATTTAACTTCCAGCTCATAAGTGCGAAACAAATAGCTTATAATATTGCTGAAACCCAGGACTCCCACAACCCCTCCCGCTGCCAGGGGAGAAAACTCCTTAACCTTTTTCCGGAAATCACGGAACGGATTGGCAATGGCATTGGCGGCTTTCTCATAGATGCCAAGGACAACCGCCAGGGTCCCTCCGCTTACACCAGGTGCAATAGCTGCCATTCCTATGGCCAGCCCCTTCATAAAGTCAATCAGCAAAACCTACCCCAACCTTCCTGTCCGGTATTATGCCTTGCATACCTTGATTCTTGATATCATCTTGTCTTCCATCTCTTCTACCTTAAATACCAGACTGTCCAATTCCACTACCGGATGCTCTCCTTCTTCGGGGATTTTACCCAGCTGGCTGATCACATATCCGCTTAAGGTTTCATATTCCTCGATCGGCAAAGATACCTTTATTAAAGCCGATACCTGTTCCAGGCTTATGGAACCGTCAAAAAGATAGGTAGACTCGTCCACCTTCTCATATTTGTGTTCCTCTTCATCATCATACTCGTCGAAGATATTGCCCACTATTTCCTCCAATAAATCCTCTACGGTGATGATTCCTGCAGTACCCCCATATTCATCCACCACCACAACCATGTGTGTTTTGTTAAGCTGCAGCTCCCGAAACAGTTGATCAAGCTTTTTTGATTCCGGAACAAAGTACGGCTTGCGCATCAGCTTCTCAAGGGAGAAATCTTTATTCTCCTTGTTGGTGATATAGAGGAGGAAATCCTTCACGTGCAGGATACCTACTATATTATCAATTGAATCTTCATAAACAGGTATCCTGGTATATTTTTCATTTTTGTACAAAGCCAGGATATCTTCCATGTTCGAATCGATGGGAACAGCTACCACCCTGGTTCTGTGGGTCATGATTTCTGATACGGTCTTGTCATCAAAATCAAAAACATTGATGAGAAATTGCTTTTCAATTTCGTCTATAGTGCCTTTCTCTTCACCTACTTCAATCATCATGCGGATTTCTTCTTCTGTTATCTCTTCTTCATCTGCATGAGGATTTCCTCCTGCCAGTTTTACAAAGAAATTGGTGGATGCGGTAAGAAGCCCAACTACAGGTGAAGCAAGAGCGGCCAGCAAGCGCAGGGGGCCGACAACCTTAAGAGACAGCTTTTCCGCTCGCTGCATGGCCAGCCGTTTAGGCACCAGTTCGCCGAATACCAGGGTGAAGTAGGACAGGACAAGGGTGATAAAAACTACGGAAGCAGGCTTCAGAATGCCTATAGGAATTCCTACGCCCGCAGACAGCATCCAATCCACCAGTTTGTCGGAAAAAGCATCCGATGCAAAGGCACTGGACAAAAACCCGGCCAGGGTAACCCCGATTTGTATGGTAGACAGAAATTTACTGGGTTCACTGAGCAGCTTGCGGACTGAAACCGCCTTTTTGTTGCCTCCGTCAGCCATCATTCGTATTTTAGCATCATTGACGGATACCAGGGCCATCTCCGACCCTGCAAAATAAGCATTCAATAAAATCAATACAACAATTACCAATATACTTGTTAACAACTCATAGCCCTCCATGGAAAATTAATAGGATAAAACAGAAAAGACAATAAATCCCAGCCAATGTGAAAGCAAGGGACTCATTGTCTTTTTGCATAACCTGTATTTTCCCGAAAGTCTAGCCTGCTACAAGGACCATCGTCCACGAAATGCCCACCACCTTAAATAAATACTTTAGAATATTATATCAATGGTCTGTCAGCTTGTAAAGACAATGAATACCATTATTTAAGATGATTATATCTATACATATTGTAAATTCACTGTATATATGCATTAATCCGTACTTTCCATCACTTTTCCTTCCTTACCTCAGGATTGCTCCCTTTTACTGTTTATAAAAGCAGCTGCCTCCGATAAATTCCCGCAGGATCGAATTATTTGGAATATCTTCGGGATCCAGTTCAACAAAATACTTCAGGAACTTCTTCAGCCGGTTTACCTCGGGGAAGAACTCATGCTCCTCGGGCACCTCTTCCAGCAGAGGCAGGATAAAGGGCTTAAGAACGGCCAGCTCATAGAGCAGAGCTGAGTTGAACATGATATCCGCTGATTCCTGAAAGGGGAATATGTTCCTTTCCTCTCCTCTTCTGACAGAAGACCACATACGCAGGGTTTCCACAACCGGTGTTCCTCTGAACTGATGATCCCTTACCATCCGGCGTATCAGTCTGGCATCTGTGGTTGGTATCCTGTTGTGATCATCCACATTCAGCTGTGTCAATGCACTGATATATATCTTATACTTGTTTTCTGCAGGTATCATTTCCGTCAGTTTCTCATTAAGGCCGTGAATACCTTCCACAATTATGGGCTGATCCTGTGAAAGCCTGATTATATGGCCATTGTATTCCCTCCTGCCGGTCAGGAAATTATAATGAGGGATCTCCACCTCCTGCCCCTGAATGAGACGGGTCATCTGTTCATTGAACAGCTCCAAATCAATTACATCAATGGATTCCAAATCCTGCTGGCCATTTTCATCCAAAGGAATTTGATCCCGATTCAGAAAATAATTGTCCATGGAAATGGGAACAGGATGCAGATTGTTTACCATAAGCTGTACCCTCAGCCGCTGGGCAAAGGTTGTCTTCCCGGAGGAAGAAGGCCCGGCAATAAGAATCATCCTTATAGAATCCCTTTGTTCGGCTATTTGGTCAGCCATCATCCCAATCTGCTTTTCCTGATAGGCTTCACTGATGCGGATTAAATCCGGAGCCCTTCCTTCCAGAATGCATTTATTCAGATCAGCTATATTGCGGATACCCAGGGCAGCGGACCACTTTTCCGCCTGGCGGAATACCTTGAATAGCTTTGGATTATCCTGAAAAGGCCGCAGCTGACCTGGATCCTCACTGCCGGGATACCGCAGAATCACACCGGGCAGATAGAACTTCAGGCTGAATTGCTTCAGATAGCCGGTGGAGGGTACCAGGTATCCGTACAGATAGTCCTGCATGTCTCCGCATTGGTATATGCTGATGGTATCATCAGGGCGGTATTGCATAATCTCAGCCCTGTGCTTAAGTCCCATCGACAGAAAGATACTGTTGGCTTCCTCCATGGAAACCTCCCTTTTCACAAAGGGTTCATTTTGTTCCACAATCCTGCGCATCCTCTTTTCAATCCGTTCCACTTCCCGCGGGCTCAGAGTGATACAGTCATGAATCTCGCAATAAAGGCCGCCTCCGAAGGAGTGCTCAACGGTCACGCTGCAATCCCTGTATAATTCCCTGCAGGCACGCAGAAAGAGAAATACCAGGCTCCGGGTATATATCCTCTCTCCGTCCTTCATGGACAAATCTATGGGCTCAATCCTGCAGTCCTGTTCTACCTTATAGGTCAGTTCCCGTATACGGTTGTCCACTTTGGCAGCTACAATCAGCGGAGAGGATGAATCCGAATGCTTCTCTGCCAGTTCCTGCAAGGTGACTCCTCTTTTTACCTGTATATCCCTTCCATTCCAGTTTACCTGAATGGTATCGATCATCTGCTGCATTCTCCTTTCAAAGCATACATCAACAGTATGTGAGTATTATATGAGCATAATGATGAAATAATTATCTGAATTTATCAGAAAGAGGTATGTATCAAACATACCTCCTCCCATCTTTACTTATATCATT
>DUOA01000008.1 GCA_012839095.1 Clostridiales bacterium | reverse complement strand
GATCATCTCTTGGCCTGAATCCCAGGTACATGGCTAAACCACCGTTCGTATACTCCTTAACTGTACCTACTATTTTTCCATTACACCTTGCAACGACCTTTGTATCCGTCATGGATCGAACCGGGTAGACCCTGTCTGGCAGAAGATTGGTGATAACTTCCATACTGTTTATATTTTTCAGCATGCCTTCAAATTTGATCTCAGATTTGGATGCATCCATGCTCTTCCAGGCTGAGTGTAATTCCCCTATGCCAAATAAGGTCTTCCATTCTTCCAGTATTTCCGACTGTTCTTCCGATAATAGCGGGTAAATGGAGGTCCATACCAGCTTACCTCCCTTTTGAACGAAGTCCCTTAAGAGTTTCATGGTACGCTCATGGATGAAAGGTTCAAACAGAACAAGCAATGTTCGATAACTTTTATCACCAATCTGGAGTGCACCATCCTCTGCCAATACAGCATGTTCCAACAGTTTCTCTTCTGTTATGTAGTTACAGTATCCGTATTGAACCATCCAGCTTCCGAATCGTTCCTCCGGGTAATTAAGCTCAAGAGGGTATAAAGCTAAAACCTCGCTTATTCTATGTGAAATTCCCTGAACCAGATTATGACCCTGTTCAGCAGACCAGTCACCATTCCCGTAGGTAATGCCTACATTTCTCAAGCGTCTGAGCACCTCTTTTGGACTGCCCCAGCTGCCGCAGTAGGCATGAGGAAATCTATTCAATACACCCAAACTACATGTAAATGCCTGAGCATAGTAGTTTCGATCAGAATAGCCGCCTTCCGGATGATCCGTGCCGGCACCTGTAAGAAAGTCATTCCACCTAAAGTAGTCATAACATGCAGACATGTTTTCCCGGATCGAAGAGGACCAGACATAATGAGGTGTATAATCATATCTTGAAATTCCTGATTGATCCCGTCCTGTAAAAACGGATTTATCCGAAAAATGATCACAGGTGGGAGATTCCTGCCAGGTTGCGTGAGCCCTTGTCATTATGGGGCCTCCGAAAAGTTCCTCTGCATAATCCTTAGCTGCTATACATAGTTCCACGACCCTTTCTTGTAATAATTCAAAGTATCGTTTGCGGAACAACCAGGTTTCATAGATAGATTTTTCATCCTTTCCAAAAACATGCTGACTGTATCGTTCTCCCTCCTTACCGGAGAGGAATTCATGCTGATGGTAGGAAAAATACACCAGATATTTCAGAAAATCCTTATATTGGCTTCCATACATGCGGGCATAGCAGTCAATCAGATTTTTAGTTATGTACCTGGTGTTGATTTCTGTCGGACCAAAGTGTTGATTCAAATCCCAATCAAATTGTATATGCATTTCATCAGAATAAAACCCCTGATAAGTAATTCCTGCTTCCTTATGCATATCTATTACCTTTTTCATATATGGCAAAGCATCTGAACTGAAGTAATCCAGTTCAGGTGTTTTATACACACATACCGCCAGGCATCTGTCGTAACCCTCCAACACATCGTCCCATTTGCCATAAACGGTAATGGAACTATAGCCATAGCCTGCCCCTGTAATAACCGTATTCTTATCATCGGCAGAATAACGAGAAGTATGAGAAATATCAAGAATATCATGTGGGTTCACATAAAAATAATCAGTATCATCAATCTGTTCCTCCCGAAAAGCAAACACCAGAACTTTTTCCAGGGTTAAATGAACAGGCCCCTTGTTGTTATACCATTGCTTCTGTAATATCATTTCTAGTTTGTAATCACCAGTGTCAGGATGGATTGCACCTTCCTGGTACTGACAAGTGAAACCCGTACTATCATGCTTTTTAGCATATCCCCCTCCAATATCCAAAGGCGAAATAATACTGGCAGAAAAACCCATACCATGAGCTTTTGCTATGTCATGTACAACCTTGAATGCTTTTAGAGTAATATCACTGTCAGGATAATTTGTACGGGTACTTCCTCCGAAGAAGAAATCATAAGACAACTCCAGCCTTTTTGCTCCTTTTCTCTGTCCCTCCCTGCAGATGTCCAAAAGAGATACGTTTTCCCCGTAAAGCTTTTCCTTTTCTCCGGAAAAACCTCGTTCATCATCTTCGAATAAAGGCCGGGCTGGATCATCCAGAATAATTTGAAGCTGCTTTTCGTCGGTTAGAATTAAAGTAACATGTTTATCATAGAGACGCCAAACACCCTGATTTTTGATAATATCCATAAAAACACTCCCTGCTTATTGATTTAGCTTGTTTTCTTACATTCCACTTCCCGATTATTAGCGATAATGAATCTGTTTATTATGTAAAATGAGAGAGGCAGATAAAGAAGAACTAGAAAAACAGGAGAAATCGCGAGTATCTTCCAAATAATCAATAATATACTCAGCTGTACTATGGTATCCCAGAAATGTCCAATGGTATAAACCACAGATTTAAAAAAAATGTTTCGTACACTCACCTCATCAAAAGCGGCAAATGGGTAGTAAAAACTGAAAAAAGCAATAACCGTTGAAACTGCTATGCCTGCATAAGCAGCACTGGTTTCCAATCCGCCTTTGTTCCAGCTGAGAATATGCAGACTGGACCAAAAGCTTGCCAATATAAGAATCAGCAGTAAAGAGAGCAGCAGACCAGGCTTTAAATGTCGTTTCCACTCAGCAAAGTACAACCTGACAGTAAGTTTCTCATCCATTGCTGCCACTCTTATACTGCTTGCCATTGCAGTAATTCCGACACCTGCTGTAATGATTCCTGCTATGGATACAAGAGTAAAGATCCCATAAAGAAGAAGGTAGTGAAAGTTCCAAAACAGGTTCTTAACCCCTTCTTTAATGAAAGACCACTCTAACCATGGTTTCATCCTCATGTACAATACACTCCTCAAAGCCACACAAATCCACTTTACAGTTTTAAGCCGGCAGCAAAGTCTCCGTTAATGAAATATTTAAGACCGAAAGCTGTTGTAAATATAAGTGGTATCCCACTCAGCAAATACATAGCGTGTGTGACACCTTGTTCATCATATATACCTGATATTTGTGCGGTAAGAGATCTTAAGACAGGCATCAGTGTCTGTTTGGATTGTTCATCTATCACCAGCATTGGCCAGAGATAATCATTATAATATGCGCCAAATGTACCAACAGCCTGTATGGCCAGTACCGGTATTGCCAATGGGATGGCTATTTTGGCATACATGGTGAGATCGCTTGCACCATCAATTTTTGCAGCCTCAAATAAGTCGACAGGTTGCTGGGACATAAAGGTACGGAAAAGAAAAATAGCTCCTACCTGACCACCTGATATGTAGGGAAGAATCAGAGCCCACCAGGTGTTTTTTATACCCAGATTCATCATTAGCAGAAAGTTTGGTGTAAGGGTTAAAACCCCGGGGACTATCATCAGTGCGATTATGCCATAGAAGACCAGTTCCTTTCCCGGAAAGTTATGGCGCACCAGTACATAGGCAACAATCGAACTAAAAAACACTACACCGGCAGTAGATATAACACAAATGATCAAGCTGTTCAGCATGTTCCCAATAATATTCTGCATGCCGGTACCCCAGTTTTCCCATTTAGGTGTTTTTGGCAGAGACCAGACTCCTAAGGCAGCCTCATAATTTGTTTTTAAGGAAGACGAGATGGTGATGAGTATTGGCAGCATTACTATAAAAATAGTACAAATCATGATTACTGCTATAGTTATTTGAGCAACCGGCCCATCTACTCCCTTTCCCTTGTTAAATCCCCTGAACCTCTCTGTTTTTCCTTTTTTCAACATCAAGCGCCTCCCTTCTACATCTTATCCTGTGCTGTCTGGATTCTAAGATTCATTATTGTAGCTCCAAATATAACTATAAAGAGGAATACACCCATGGCTGCAGCAACTCCATACTGTTGGAATTTAGTCATGTTGTAGTATAACTCCAATATAGGTGTATAGGTTGCATGCCCGGGGCCTCCCATCGTGGTAAGATACACCAGACTGAAATTTTGAACTGAAGAGATGAAACTGACTACAAAAACGTATTTGATCTGTGGACTGATCAGAGGAATATCAATGGATATTATTCGCCTCCACCAGCTGCACCCATCAATTTTTGCTGCATCAAACAGGGAATCCGGCACACCAATCAGAGCGCCGTAAAATATGATATAAGATCCAATGAAAGGAAATCCTATAAAGATTAATGCCCATATGGCGGTTTGTTCCGTTCCAAGCCATGGTGTAGCAAGATGGCCCAGTCCAACTACTCTCAGAAATGAGTTAATCAGACCATTGTGTCCCAGAATCCCATCTTTCCAAACAAGCATACCAGCAACGCCTGGTAATATTCCGGGCAGATACAGAGCTACTCTGGTCCAATATTGACTGGCTTTGGATCGCATGGCTATTATCAGTTCCGCAAAGAAAATAGGAGGTATCAACGCTTTTATTATATCTGTGATAAGAAAGAGCAGCATATTCCCAACCCCGGTCCAGAAATAGGGGTTTTCTACCATCGTTCGGAAATTTTTTGTACCTACCCACCGCATATATATACCTGGCTTATAATCGGTAAATGCTATAAACAACCCGGAAATTGCTGGATAGTAGTTAAAAATAAGCAGCAGTACAATAGTGGGTAAAATTAAAACATATGACAGCTTATGACGATAAAGGAGCTTCAATACATTAATAACAGCGCCAAACAGCTTTCTACTTATAGTGGGGAACATGTTTATGAACGCAATCGCTGCAATAATGATCAATATAATATTTACTACTTCGAATATGGAAAGCAGTATTTGATTTCTGGCAAATCCAGTTAATGCTGAACCATCATAAACTATTAGATTATTGTCACCTTTTATGGTCATTACGGTACCATTGACCGGATTAACTGCAAGTAACCGGATTTCTTTCGTGACATTAATCCTGGTTATTTCTTCACCTTCATAATCCATAATAATGAAGATTCCATCATGAGTAATTACATATATTTGGTTATGACTGGGATCTATTCCAACTGCATTGACTTTTTGATCTATCTTAGCTCGCCATAAAGTATTCAAACCGGTATCAAAGGCAAATACATGATTCCCTTCATCGGATATTATAAGCAAGTCGTCCGATTTGCTGTAATCCGAGTCTACCGGATAATAATCAATTTTGGTCGCCTTAGCTTCTTGTCCCTCATCATCAATCAGAACAACACTGGCATTTCTTGAAATAAATATGCCATGCTGACTATCGTCAAGGTAGTATACATCAGAAATAATATTAAGGGGATCCAGACTGTATATTTGTTCTCCATTACTGTCATATAGCTGAAAGCGATTTTTCATGGCTGACATGGTTGTACCTGTCAGAATCCTGCTGCCATCGCCGCTGCCAGCTACGGTAGTCGGCCGATATCCTACCTTGGTGCTTGATAATTGATTACCATTGTGATCCAGAACATGGACATATCTGCTATCATCACTGACATACAGATAATCACCATTTGTTTTCATATCCAGTATAGGACCATCGGTATGAAACTCCCATATTGTCTTGCCATTTTGGTCCAATGCAATCACTTTGTTATCTCGCATGCCCAGATAAGTAAGGCTGCCATCCTGTGAAAATGAAACGGCATTAACACTGCCATCAGTAGTTAATGTTGTGCCCTGTACTAGTCTGGCATAATCCTGCAACTTAGTGGTATAGAAAATAGAAGCTATTACAAGAATAAGAGAAATAATAAATATAACAGCTCGCAATCCCATGCCACGGGAAGATTTCGGATAGTTTATCATGTGGGCACCCTTCCTTTCAGGAAATATGGTAAATTAAAGGCTCCCCCAATAAGCGGGAGCCTTTAATTTTTCTTTATTGTGCAACTGGATCTTTATTGGTATCATCCAAAGCATCCGGTCTGTATCCTCTGATTTCCAGCCATCTTGGAATGGCATCCTGCATGACCTTTTGCATTTTCTTTGAGAAATCATCAAGTGTAAGTTCTCCATTGAAGTATTGCTGGGCTGCATCTACCCATTCGCGCACGCTTTGCTGTTCGTCATTGAAGCCGCGGGCAAAAGCTCCAAATGGATTGTTGTCACATTCACCCATATATCCCATTCCGCCAAATATGCTGGCCCACCTTTCGGGCATCACTACATCATATACAAGGGATGGTCCGTTAGGCACCTGATCCAATTCTTCCATTTTTTTATAACGAATAGACTGTCCCTCGGGAGAAGAATAGAACATCATAAAGTCCATTGACAAATCGTTCTGCTCTTTGCTCTTGTTAATGACACCAATAAAACCATTTGGTCCACCCAGACTTCTGGCGTAATCTACAGCAACATGTTCACTTTGCATGGGGGGGCTCCAGAAATATCCCAGTTCAAATTTTTCGGGAGCGTCCTCCATGGTCTTATCAAAACCTGCAGCAAACCAAGCGCCATCTACCTTCATAGCAGCTTCACCCTGTATAAACAGTTCATCTGCCTGTGAAACACTAAGCCCAAAAAATCCTTCTGGAACGTATTCCGGAATCATTTTGGCAAAGTTTTGATACATATCTCTGTATCTGTCACTGTCTGGTCCTACTTCACCATCACGGACCATCCTGGCGACCTCCATGCCGTTAAAGAGGATTTTCTCAGCGCTGTCATTGGCAATGTCATTAATATCGAATTCCCATGTGCCGTCTCTCTCGGGGTCATAGTTATAATGTGCTTCAGTCAGAGCAACCGTGGGCTCCAAGTCTCTCCAATACTGATCGTGATAAATACGGAACAGCCATCCTGTGGTCATTTCCCAGAAACTTTGGGTATCGCCGGCCAGAGCCAGAGGAGTGTATCCTGCTTCTTTAAGCTTGCCTGATATTTCTACCAGTTCATCCCAATTGTTTGGAGGCTCTACGCCTACTTCAGCAAAAATATCCTTGTTATAGAACCAAAGAATCTGAACTGAGTCTATGTTAAGCGCAAATATTTCCTGATTTGGTCCATTACTGCGGTAAGAGGCCGGATCCAGCCCATCCTTCCATATTTTACCCATATAGGGATTTTCCTGGGTCAAATACTCGGCATAGTCAACAAACTTGCCCTCTGAGTAATACTGGGAAACCGTATTGACTAGAACGATGTCTGCAGCTGGTTCGCCGCCTGCCAGCTGATTTCCCAGCCAATCCGTATAGGGAGAGCCAGCTTCTCTGTCATCCAACACAACCTTAACTTTTGGGTTTTTATCCATGTAGGCATTTGCCAGATCCTCCCAAACCGGTAAGCCGGCAGCAAATGGGATACTAATGGTTATAGTCCCTTCTAACTCCGCAACCGGTAATGGTTCTGGTTCGTCTTCCGGTTCCTGCGTCGGTTCTTGCGTTGGTTCTTGAGTAGGCTTGTCTGTAGGAGTTACTGCAGGCTGTCCTGTACAACCTGTCAGAACCACGCTCATCAGCACAATCCAAACTACGACCACGCCTAAGATCTTCAACTGCTTCCTGGTAATCATGTTACTTCCTCCTTTATTATTTTTTTTAGTAAAGCATATGATGCGCATAAATAATTCATATAAAGAATTTGTACTATGATAATTATAATTAAGAGTAATAATATTTTAATTTGTGTAAATCATTGTAATTCTGCAAATTGATTAAATCTATATAATGGTGTAAAAAGAAGTTGAGCCAAAGCTCATACCTCGGTTAGAATATAAGTGTCATCAAATACCAAACCGAGGAGGATGAACCATAGCTCAGTTTAATATTACAATAACCGAAGAACTTTTGCACGAACTATTTTTATCAAACTGCAGGGATGAAGCATTTTCCAAGCTATTAGAGGAAATCTTCAACCAGGTACTATTAGCCCAATCTTCAGAACAGGTAGGCGCTGAACCCTATGAGAGAACTGAAGAAGGAACGGCCTACCGCAATGGTTTTCAAGATAGACAGATGACTACTCGGGTTGGCACACTTAAACTGCGAGTTCCCAGGCATCGCAATGGCAAGTTTTCTACAGAGCTGTTTGCTTGATATAAACGCAGTGAACAGGCCTTTATCAACAGCATTCGCGGTATAAAAGCTTTCGTCTGGTCCGATTGATAACATCAATGTCCTTTATCATACCAGCTGGACAAACCGAGGTAATTTACACACTATTTTGGACTTGAAAATTAAGCATTAAATCATAACTTATACCTTCTGATAATATTAATTATGATTGTTACTTTAGTAAATAATAATATAAAACGCGTGTTGATATTGTCTGTTATATATATTCTATAAGAAAAATAAAACTCCTTCTTAATTCTACAATTTTTTTGAAAATTTTCCTAAATGTTTTCCATATACTTTACATAAAAAATCCTACCCTGTGCTGCTGCACTGCAGGTAGGATGCTAATAACTATATGACTGCTAAAAGTTGCATGGGGTATAAGCGGCAAGTTTCTTGGCCACAAACTCTTTTTTTATTCTGGCAAAACGCTGCAGTCCTGCCTCCATTTCAACCTTCGGCATG
>DUOA01000085.1 GCA_012839095.1 Clostridiales bacterium | reverse complement strand
TCAGGTATCAAAAGTCTGCCAATATGTGCAATAAAAAGTCAAACCAATTGGATAAAGAAACCAAAATTATCTGTTGACATGAAAAGACAGTAATGCTATATTGAATATGTTAGCGTTACCATATATATTATATAAGTTTGGATGAATGCATATGGCAACTATAGAAGAAGTAGCGAGGCACTGCGGCGTATCGCCAATGACGGTTTCCAGGGTCATTAATAATAAGGGATATGTTTCCCCGAAGACCAGGAAATTGGTCATGGCGGCAGTTAAAGAACTTAATTACCGCCCCAACCTGATTGCCAGAAGCTTGGTTACAAACAAAACTTCTACCATTGGTGTATTGATGACCAGGCTTGAAAATCCGATTTATTCGCTGATAGTATCAGCCATTACTCAGGAGGCAGTCAAAATCGGATATGACATCATCCTGTCAACTTCATCAGATGTAAACAGTTCATTGAAAAGTGCGAATACCCTGATTAACAAGCAAATCGACGCATTAATTGTACTCCCCATGGAAATCAGAGAAACAGCCGATGTGGATCCTGATGACTTTGAAAAATCCACCAGGGGAATAGGAGAATTCTATCAGAGGTTCAGTGATATCGCCAAAGAACTAAGACAGAGCAATTTACCGGTTGTTGCCATAGGGGCATCCGGTTTGGATAACATTTTCTATTTTGTGTATGAAGATTACGAAGCGGGAGCTGTGATGGCAGTTGAGTATCTGGCAGATAAGGGACACAAGGGTATTGGTTTTCTGCATCATGTAGTTACACAAACGGGCATTTGGGGAGAAAGATACAGAGGGTTTTTTAAAGGGATGGAAAAAACCGGCTGCACTGTTTACCCTGAGAACATGGAAAAATGCCTGGACACAATAGAATCTGGTTATGAGGCAATGAACAAGCTTCTTGACAAATGCAGAAACATGACTGCAGTGTATTGCGCCAATGATATCATAGCTGCAGGAGCAGCCAGTGCCGCTCTGGGCCGGGGTCTTAAAATTCCGGATGATATCTCCATAATCGGACATGACGGCAGTATATACAGTGAGGCGGTACATCCCCGGCTTACAACTGTATCCATAGAACCTTATGAGATAGGAAGGCAGGCTTTCAATTTGGCAATGGGTGCCCTCAAGGAAGAAAGAGAAGCGGAAGAGATAATTATAAGACCAAAAATCCTTGAAGGAAAATCTGTCAGGAATATCAAATGATATTTGGGCAGATAATTCTTGCTAAACATGTTAGCGTTACCATATCATACCAGTATTTTATGTAGAATAAATCTTTGTTAACTGCTGCGTTTAACAGATTTCCAGGTTTACCTGTGCTGGTCACCCAACATAAGGAGGGGTATAATGCTTAAGCGGATGGTCATGGTATACATATTCTTATTTACACTTGTAGTAAGCATAGGAGTTACTGCCTACATTGCGACGATGCAAACCATGGAAACACATACCACATCCCTTAGTCTTGAGGCAGTTAAGAGTCTGGAAGACAGCATTGGTGTGCGAATGTCTGAAATAGATGCGATAGCAAGACAATTGGCGTCAGACATAAATGTAAACCGTGCAAAAAGGGAGACAGACTCGGATAACAAGATACACTTCCCCCTTGTACACTACTTGGTTAACAGCATGACAGATTATAAGGCATATAATAACCTGGTTATTTCAAATTTTATTATCTACCCTAAAAGCAATACAATAATTTCAAAAGGCTATGCTGATGATTGTGTAAGCTTCTACAGAAATCGAATGTGGGATGGATATGAGAAGCAAAATTCCAATACGGGCTTTCTCAGCTGGACTGATATGCCCATAGAGAAAAGGCAGGAAATTGAGAGTTCGTGTAATGCTTTTTTGGATGATGTTTTTGCCAGGGATGGAATAAGCAAGATATTAAGTCCCCGTTTTTACAGGATGAACAATACAGACTACACTGCTATACCCTATGTAAGATGGCTGCATCAGACAAATCCTTTCAGTGAGCCGGGCGGGGCAGTTGTAATTATGCTGAACAGCGAAGAACTGGCAGATATGATGCTGAGTGTTTGTGCATCATCAAATTCTTATGCCTATATTACCGATTCCCATGGGACAGTGCTGGCTTCAACAAATAAAGACAAACCAGTATTGGACCTGGGTAATCTGGAAGAAAAAGAAGGCTTAATATCTAAAAAGGCTGACGGAAGAAATCTCATGGTAACCTATATGGTATCAGAGAATAATGATTGGAGATACATTGTAGTAAATGACAAGCTTTATATAAGCAATATTGCCGGGAAAATAATTAAGCCCGTAACTCTTATTATTTTGGGCTTTATATTGGCGGTTGTAATAGTTGAGGCTGTTATTTCCTACAGCAGAATAAAATCCCTGGTAGGCACCTACAGAATTATAAGCAGACATGGGTATGAGCCGGACAGATCGCAGACAAATCTTCTTGATTATATCAGCTCCACTGTTGAGAAGATGCTCAATGATAAAAACGAACTGGCCTCTATGATCAAACGTCACGAGCCGATTCTGAAAGAAACGGTTTCACTTAAACTGATAAAAGGGGAATACACGGATTACAATGAAGTTAAGGCACTTTTGGATCAAATACAGTATAAAAAGCATGGTGACTATTTTGGAGCCATTATAATCAGCTTTGCTGCTTACTGGGAAAAAATAAATCAGGAAGTTATGGATGAGTTGGCTGTAAAAAAAGCTGTAATCCGGGAAGTCGTAGAGAAACTAGGATATGGCCAATTATATTGTGACACGGGTAAAACGGAAATGGCTGTAATTCTGAATTATGCTGCCTATGACCTGGGAAGGCATCAGCAGCAGGTAGAAGAAATTCGGCAGAAGATTGCCAAAGTCCTGCCCAAGGGTTCGCGAATATCCTTTACTATTGCTGCAGGCGGCTTATATGAAGGAATATTGAACGTTACCAAGTCTTATTATGAAGCACAGCATGCTCTGGATTACTTAAATTGGGATAGCGGAAAAGAAATCCTGTGGGGAGATCAATTGTCATATGATGAGAAAAACTTCCATTACATCCCGGAATTTGAAATCAGGCTCATTAATACAGTTAAGTCCGGAGACTTGGAAACTACCAGACAGATGCTCAAGGAAACCTTTACGGAGAACTTTATAAAGAAACAATTATCTCCCAATATGTCAAGGTTGTTATTGTATAATTTGTGCGGGACCCTGATAAAACTGGACGAACAACTTGTAATAGAAGATGAGACCCTATCGGATGGCATACAGGATATTGTAGAAAACATAGATGATTTTAGCAACATGGTTATACATGAGAAAATAACAGACTTATTTGAATCCTTATGCGAATATGCTCATGCCAACAAAAAGAGTCACAACATCCGCCTGGTACAGCAAATAATTGATTATATTGCGGAAAACTACGGCGACAGCAATCTGGGGCTGACGGATGTTGCTGTGGCTTTCAATATCTCAGAAGGATACCTCTCAAGGTTTTTCAAGGAGCAGACGGGCTGTGCACTGTCCGAATATATTGAAGATATAAGAATGAAAGAGGCAAGAAGGCTGATTCTGAAATCCAGCGAAACCATATCCAATATTGGCAGAATTGTAGGATATAATTCACTGAATTCTTTCTCGAGAGCTTTCAAACGTTATTATGGTATAAGCGCAAGTAATATGAGAGAAACCGGACTTGTTGCAGAAGGAGTGGCACACAGCAATCAGATTCAAATTAGTGTAAACTATCCCGGCTCTTAATTGATATATGATGTAAAGTTTTAGTCGGAGGGATCTGCCTGATTCTATTGGTAATTAGGCAGATCCCTTTTTTATGGCTGGATATTTCAAAATTATGCAGCGGACAGCCGTTAATATGGGATATTTAAGTTATTGTCATATATTGAATAACTATAAAAGGATTGCCGATTTTTTATTTCTGATATTAGCACTATAATAAAAACCATGAGACACTTTTCAGCTTGCTTACAGGAGGTTCAATCTGGGATATGAGAAAATCAATTTTCAGAAAATATAGAGCTTGCTTATGCATTATGCTCGCCCTGGTTTTTGTATTGTACCCAATTGCTTCAGCAGAACCCGGAATACCCCTTAAGGAGAAATTTCAGTTCCAGGGCGGGAAAACCATTGAAGAATTCCAGGAATTGGACAGAGGCCAGAATTATTCAGAGATAGAAGAAGAGTACATAAGGGAAGGTATTTTGCCCACGGAAGGCATTGAAATACAGCTGGACAATCACAGTCTTGTAACATCTGAGGGAAAAAAGGCCAAGCTGGCAGTTGATGTCGGCGGAAAAAAAGAGGAAGCGGTTTTATGGCAGGATGAGGAAGAATGGCTTGAATGGAGTTTCCATGTAGAAAAGGGAGGCCTATACGAAATCCATGTTGAATATTATGCCCTGCCCGGATCTGAGCTTCCTATAGAAAGATCCTTAATTATAGACGGGGAAGTCCCATTTAAAGAAGCTCATAACATACAGTTCTTGCGCGGTTTTGTGGATGACGGGGAACCAAGACTGAACAGCGTGGGCGATGAAGTAAGGCCCAGGCAGAAAGAAGTATTCAGATGGAGAAGAACACCGGTATATGACAGTCAGGGATTCTATAAAGAGCCGCTTTTGTTCAGTCTTTCAGAAGGCAGTCACACTCTTCGCTTAGAGTATATAGATCAGCCTATGGCTATATCCGGGATATGGCTGAAATCACCGGATAGAATTCCCACTTATGCTGAAGTAAAGAAAGAATATGAAGCCAAAGGTTATAGAGAGGCCGGACGGGGGACCCTGTTCGAAGCCGAAAGCACTGTAACAGAGAAAAGTGATTCCATATTAAGGCGTGAAACTGATTATGATCCGGTCAGCAGCCCTATGTCTGACGGTAACAGGATTTTGAATGTAATGGGCGGATGGCGCTGGAAAAAGGGCAATCAAACCCTGTCCTGGAAGTTTGAAGTGCCGGAAACGGGATTATACAAGATTGGAATGAGGGTAGCCCAGATATGGGGAGACGGCATGCCGGTACACAGGCAGATTGCCATAGACGGGAAAGTTCCCTTCCAGGAACTTCTGGAATATTCATTTGAATACGATAAGAAATGGCGGACGGAGCCGCTTAAGGATAAAAACGGTGAGCCCTTCCTCTTCTACCTGACAGAGGGAACCCATGAGATCAGCATGACCGTAAAAATGGGCTTTATAAAGGATATAGTGCACTCCCTGGATAAGGATATTCTCACCCTGTCCCGGGTTATCAGGCAGATAGTCATGATAACCGGGGATCCCCCGGATATTCATTATGATTATGAACTTGAAACAAGTATTCCGGATCTGATGGATAACCTTAAAGAGCTCGCCGGGAGCATGCAGGAAAAATATGAGCTGTTGAATGATGAATCTGTAAAGATACCGGCAATGGCAAACAACTTTCTGCTTATCAAGGATCAGCTTGACGATATGATCGCGGATCCCTTTACCATACCGCGGAAACTTAATGATCTGAACAACGCATTGACCAGTCTGAGCACATGGTATCGCGGACTGCAGGATCAGCCCTTGCTGCTGGATTATTTTTTGGTAAGCCCGCCGGCAGAAAAGTGGGGCAAGGGGCAGTCCAATATATTTCAGCGATTGGTATCCAGCTTCAAAAACTTATTCCGATCTTTTTACAAGGATTATGACAGGGTTGCCGGCATCCATGACGCAGAAGAAGTTTCAGAGGAAGACGTTATCAGTGTCTGGGTCTCCCGGGGCATGGAATGGGGCGAGATCATGAAGGAAATCGCCGACGAGGACTTTACGGCCAAAACAGGCAAGTATATAAAAATGAATATCCTGCCCCCCTCCCAATTGGAAGCAGGTGCTGTAAATGCCTTGATGCTGGCCATAACTTCGGGGAAGGCACCGGATGTTGCCGTGGGAGTAGGAGCTAACTCGCCTGTTGAGTTTGCCATCAGAAATGCGGTTGTTGACTTAACCCAGTTCCCTGACTATGAAGAGGTAGTTCAGAGGTTTATTCCCGGAGGATTAATACCCTATCAATATCAGGGCGGCCTCTATGCACTGCCCGAGACCATGAACTTCAGGGTGATGTTTTACAGGACGGATATCCTGGACGAACTGAAGATCAGCATACCCGACACCTGGGAGGATCTCTATAATTATACCCTGCCTCAGTTGTATCAGAACGGACTGGAGTTCTATTATCTGCCTGATTTGTCCCCTTTCCTCTTTCAGCAGGGAGGCAGCTTTTATAACGAGGACGGGACCAGGACCGGTTTGGATACCCCGGAGGCATATACAGCCTTCAAAGAACTCACAGATCTGTATACAAGCTATGGAATACCTGTAGCCGCCAACTTCTTTAACAGGATGCGGACAGGGGAGATGCCCATAGGAATAGCGGACTTCTATTTCTATATCCAGCTCCATGTTGCCGCCCCTGAACTGGTGGGCAGATGGTCCATAGCCCCGATTCCGGGCACCAGGAAGGAAGACGGAAGCATAGACAGAAGCGTAGGCGGCATAGCTTCACAGGCCTGCATGATAATGGCAGACTCCGAGAAAAAGGACATTGCCTGGGAATTCATAGACTGGTGGACAAGTGATGAGGTCCAGACCAGGTACGGCAGGGAGCTTGAAGCTGTTATAGGCATGGAAGCAAGATGGAATACGGCAAACATAGCTGCCTTTGATTCACTGCCCTGGAGAAAAAATGATATGGAAGTGATAACCAGGCAGCTTGAATGGGGAAAGGATATGCCTGTGGTACTTGGCGGCTATTTCACCGGCAGACATCTTACAAATGCCTGGAACAGAATAGTCATCGGAGAAATGCCTGTCAGGGATTCCCTGGAAAAGGCAGTGAAGGACATAAACAAGGAGCTTAAAAGCAGACAGGAAGAACACGGTATATATATTACGGAGCAAGGCCGAAGGTAAGACTGGGAGGGATAAACTTGGCAGTGGACATGGATGTAAGAACAGGAGAACAAACAGCTCATAAGACCTCTTTTTCCTCCTGGAGAAAGAGTTTGAAAAAACGGGAGAGGGAAATTACGGCTTATCTTTTTCTGGCACCTTTTGTGATACTGTTTACCATTTTTATTATCATACCGGTGGCAGTATCCTTCGGGCTCAGCTTTACCCGCTACAATATGCTGGAATCTCCTGTATGGATTGGACTTACGAACTTCAAGATACTTCTTATGGATGATGACATATTTCTTATTGCCCTGAAGAATACATTGGTTTTTGCATTCATAACCGGGCCCCTGGGCTATATTATGTCATTTATGGCAGCCTGGGTAATAAATCAGCTAAAGTATAAGAATGCCTTTGCCCTGGCTTTTTATGCCCCTTCCATCACCAGCGGCATTGCCATGTCAGTTGTATGGATGTATTTTTTCTCAGGAGACCGATATGGCCTGATAAACAACATATTAATAAATCTTGGGTTTATAGTGGAGCCGATACTCTGGAATATGAATGAAAAAACCATACTGCCTGTAGTTATGATTATATCCGTCTGGATGAGCATGGGAACAGGATTCCTGGTATTTTTGGCCGGGCTTCAGAATGTTTCAAGGGAACTGTATGAAGCTGCTGCCATTGACGGCATAGGAAGCCGTTTCCAGGAACTGTGGTATATAACCTTACCCTTAATGAAACCTCAACTCTTGTTTGGAGCCATTAACGCTATCGTAGGCTCCTTCGGGGTCTTTGACATTGCAGTCTCTGTAGCGGGAATACCGAGCCCTAATTATGCGGCACATACCATAGTAGCTCATCTATATGACTTTGCATTTATAAGATTTCAGATGGGCTATGCATCGGCGGTATCGGTATGTTTGTTTGCTATTACCTTTGTACTGGGACGGGTTTCCATGAGACTGTTCAGCTCTGAAGACTAATTATAACAGGTGGAGGCGGGGAAATGACAAAGAACAAGGTTCTTAAACAGACTGAAATCAGAAAAAAAAGGAAATCTATTAAGTTAAGCTGGGGCTGGTTCTTCACTTATTCGTTTATGATAGGGCTGGTGGCGTTTACTGCACTGCCTCTCATATACATGGTATCTACCGCTTTTAAACCTATAGATGAATTGTTTATATATCCCCCCAGATTCCTGGTACGAAAGCCGACTTTGACTAACTTCTCCAATTTGCTGACAGCTCTCAGCAGCTCGGAGGTGCCTTTTACCCGATACATCCTAAACAGCGTGGTAACCGCTGTCACAACAGTTGTACTGACAGTTATAGTTTCAGCAATGGGGGCTTTTTCACTGGTTAAATACAGGCCTAAAGGTTCGGACGCCATGTTTAAAATTATTCTGGCCGCATTAATGTTTTCTCCTCATGTAACCCAGATTCCCACATATATGGTGGTAAACAGCCTGGGAATGATCAACCGCTACAGCGCATTAATAATTCCCAAGATTGCAGTGGCATATAATTTCTTTCTGATGAAGCAGTTCATAGAGCAAATGCCGGATGTTCTGATGGAGGCGGCACGAATAGATGGTGCCAATGAATGGTATTTATTCTGGAAGATTGTAATGCCCTCTTTAAAACCTGCCTGGGCAACCCTGGTGGTATTCTCCTTCGTTGCCAACTGGAACGATTACTTTTCACCCCTGATTTTTATCACCAGTCAGGCTATGAAAACGCTGCCCCTGGCACTTCAGACCATTGCCGGCGGCTTGTCCATAGCAAGGGCCGGTGCGGTGGGAGCAGCTACTTTTCTGATGACTTTACCGACAATAATAATCTTTACCTTAATGCAGGCAAGGGTTATGGAAACAATGGTACATTCCGGAATTAAGGCATAGGCGAGGTATAAAGATGAAAAAGAAAAAAAGGACAATTGTTATACTGCTTTTACTGCTTATTATCTTATGTCCGGCTTCCGGGCATGCTCAGGTGGAATACGACCATGTAATAGACTCTGACCAGAGAGTTCCTGTACCCCTGACTTATAAACCTGTAAAAGTTATTAACTATCTGGGCGAGGAATGGGGATACCTTAAAGCTGCTGAGGATCTCTTTATGGATGCTCGGGGGATTATATATATAGCAGATACAGGTAATAACCGCATCCTTAAAATGACCAGAGAGGGAGAGATAATAACTTCAATTACCGGGCCTGAAGACAAACCGCTTAAGGACCCCAGAGGTGTTTTTGTTGATAAGGACGGCGATTTGTATATAGCAGATACAGGTAATGACCGGGTAGTACACCTGGATCCTTACGGGGATTTTGTTGAGGAGTTTACCAGGCCGGATTCAGAACTGCTGCCTCCAAATGTGTCTTTTGATCCTAATAAGGTTTTTGTAAACTCCACAGGCTACATCTACATCATCAAGGGAAGGCAGTTCATGATGGTAGACGCAAACAATAACTTCAGAGGTTACGTCGGAGCTGAGCATGTGGGCTTCAGACTGAACGAATTTCTGACAAGGATTTTCGCGTCCAGGGAGCAGAAGAAAAAGATTGTAAAAAGGCAGCCCCCGCCCTATTCAAACTTTGTCATTCATGACGACGGCATGATTTATGCTGTTTCCAACAGCCCTGTCAATCAACTTAAAAAGATTAATTCCGTAGGAAAAAACATTTACCCCGAAGGTTCTTATGGTGAACCTGACACTTACAGATACACCCACCCTTTTATCCCTTATTTTACAGATATTGCTGTGGATAAAAAGGGGATTATCAGCATACTGGAAGGAAACCTGGGCATGGTCTATCAGTATGATCAGGAAGGCAACAATCTTGCTGCCTTTGGAGGAATTGGTAATATTCAGGGGAAATTTGAACTGCCCAGCAGCCTGATAGTGGATGATGAAGGATACATATATGTACTGGATAAGGGACGAAATGATATACAGGTATTTGAGCCCACCAGATTTATCAGGAATGTTCATGAGGCTGTGGATTTGTACTCCAGGGGAAGATATGATGAAGCACTGGAAATGTGGGAACTGGTGCTTCAGACAGATGCAAACTACACCCTTGCCCATAAAGGAAAGGGAAAGGCATTATTTAAGGAAGGAAAGTACAGGGAATCCATGACCGAGTATAAGCTGGCAGACGACAAGGCGGGATACAGTGAAGCTTTTGATGAATACAGGCACGAAAGATTTCGCGGTAACTTTGCATGGATAACAGGTGTTGTACTGTTGGCGGTATATGCCTTATATAGTTTGTTTATCAGGTTATCCAAAATGGCTAAGGAAGAGCAGCGAAAAGATACCGTATGGCACGGGGAGGTATAGATAGTGGATGGATTAAGGCTTGCATTATTGATTTTCTTTCATCCGGCGGATGCTTTCAGAAGGATACAAAAGGATCGGGACAGATTTGATTACAGGCCTACTGTCCTTATCCTGTTTCTGCTTGTGGTTGTAAGGATTTCTTATATCTTTATGTGCCATTATCCTTTGGCTGACTTACTGCCCCGTGATACCAACATTTTCCTGGAGATGGTAAAAATGCTGGTGCCCCTTATAACATGGGCAGTGGCATGCTATGCAGTGACTGCCATCATAGGCGGCAGTTCGCTGATGCGTGAAACCTTAATGGCATTTTCCTATTGTATGTTACCTTATTTGGTTTTTATCCTTCCCCTGGCAGCATTGTCCCATGGACTCAGTATAAGCGCTATAGGGCTGTATAAGACATTGCAGTCAATTATCTGGATATGGGTAGGATTACTATTCATAATCAGCATTAAAGTGATGAATGACTATACCTTGCTTCAAACCTTATGGATATGTTTTTTAGGCATCATAACAGTGCTCCTGATATGGGCAGCGTTTTTGCTTGTTACTGTTCTGACCGGACAGTTAGTAGATTTTATAAGAGGCATTGGAGTAGAGCTGAAAATGTTTCGAAGATAAGGGGGCGGCACGAAAATGAAGAAAGGCATTATTTCTATACTGGTTTTGCTCTGCTTGTTTATCAGCAGCTCTTTTCCGGTAATTGCAGAACCTCAGGATGATACGGCTGATGATGCTCCTGCGGTTCACGCAATCTCATATGAAAATAAGATGCAGGGATACAAAAAAGTTGCTGAAACAAAGGAACTGATTCTCTATTACAATTACGATGATTCTTCCATCAAGATTGAGGACAGGCGTACGGGTTTTATCTGGACCTCCTCAGTTGATGAAGATTATTATAATGACAAGATAACACCGGTGTTATCAAACAGCATGAATTCTCTCTTTATATTCAATGTAACTGATTTTGCAAAGGATTATTCCCAATGCAATGTGATGGATCAGGAAAACAGAGAGGTAAATGTTACGGAAATTGAAAACGGCCTGGCAGTGAATTTTTATTTTCCCACCTATGAAGTTGGCTGGACTGTAAGGATATGGCTGGAAGATGATGCTTTAAGGCTGCTTATCCCGGCTGAAAGTATCAGGGAAGACGGTAAATACGGCCTTATAACCTTAACCCTCCTGCCCTTCTTTGGCGCAAGCAAGAATTATGAGGATGGATATATCTTTTATCCTGACGGCAGCGGAGCCCTGCTGCATTTCAAGGGCAGGGATCATGCTGTACCAAGGCAGTACAGGTTTGATATCTACGGGGAAGATCGGGTTGACTTTGAGGTATTTGAGGAAAATGAAATTCTGGGCCAGCAGACGGCAATGCTGCCGGTTTTCGGTCTGAAGAGGGGAGAGAACGCCTTTTTGGGAATAGTGGACGAAGGAGAACATGATGCTTATATAAACTTGTCTCTAAGCGGCTTTATGGCTTCAGTCAACCGGATTGCAACCATCTTCAGATACAGGCGGGACTTTGTATACACTACCTCCGACTACCAGGAAATAGAAGTAATGGACAAGAAAATTGTGCTGACCGACAGGGGAGTACAATACAAGTTTTTGGTTGATGAAGATGCAAATTACAGCGGTATGGCTAATGCCTACAGGGAGTATCTGACAAAAACCAATGGTATCAGAAAGATTATAAGGGAAGGGGACAGTATTCCCCTGAAGCTTGATTTGTTTATGGGCATCAAAGAGCGCAGACTGCTTTTTGACAAGTATATAGTTATGACGACATTCAGACAGTCCGAGACTATTTTAAGTGCATTCCTCGATAAAGGCGTAGACAATATGTTTGTCAACCTGCTTGGCTGGACAAAGAGAGGCTATGGTGCCTATCCGACCCAGCTGCCGGCACATCGGAAACTGGGCGGGGCAAGGGGTCTCAGGAAACTGGCAGAATTTGCGGAAGAGAACAAGATAAGACTGCTGCTCCAGGATAATTTTACGGATGCCAATGGAAAGAATAAGGGTTTTTCCAAGCGTATGGACGTTGTTCATTCCCCGGCAAATGCTGCAATAACAGACTTTGACAGGGAAGAATTCCTACTGAATCCCTTAAGGGCTTATAACCGTTTTACAGCCGCTTATCTGCCTAAAGTTGCCAAGTATGGTGCAGACGGGATAACTTTTGAAAATTTCGGCAGGCAGATCTACTATGATTCTAACAAGTATGGGCCTGTAAATCGGGGAGATACAGCAGAATACTGGAAAAAATTCATGGAGGAATCAAAGAACACACTGGGATATGCTGCTTCGGATGGAGGGAATGCCTATGTCCTTCCCATAGCAGACCAGCTTTATAATATACCCATGGGAGGATCCAACTACCTGTTTACTGATGAAACCATACCTTTTTACCAGATGGTTGTGCATGGCATGATACCTTATTCCTCGGGGGCGGGAAACCTTTTCTATGATTTTGATATGCAGAAGTTAAAATGGGTGGAATATGGCTGTCTGCCTTATTTCAAATTAACTCATGAGAATTCCAACCTGCTTAAATATACTGACTATAATGAGCTCTTTTCTTCCCAATATGAGGATTGGGTGGACGTGGCTGCAGATATATACAAGGAGTTCAATGAACGCCTGGGGGATGTATGGAGTCAGACTATGACAGAGCATAAGAAATTAAATGACAATTTATATAGGATAACCTATGAAAACGGAGCCAGGGTATATGTAAACTATGGAGAAGAAACAGCTGAAGCTGACGGTTATGAAATTGACTCACTTAACTATCTTGTCGTGGATGAGGGAGGGAACGTAAGATGAAAAAACGGTGGAGAATGAGTATGAACACCAGGAAGATCCTGGATGGATACATTTTTATTTCGCCATGGTTGATTGGCTGCTTCCTGTTTTTCCTGAACCCTCTGCTAAAGTCCATTCAGCTGAGCTTCAGCAAGCTGGCAAGCACCACAGGATTTCAATTGGAATGGGCAGGGTGGACCAATTACATGAAGGCATTTGTCCTGGATGTCACCTTTATACCCATGTTCCTTGAAGTAGTCAGGAATATGTTTGTTAACACACCTCTGATAATTGTATTCTCATTATTCATTGCCATCTTAATTAACAAAAACATAAGAATGAGATGGCTGTTCAGGGAAGTATTCTTTTTCCCGGTACTTTTAGGTACTGGCTATGTTATGCAGCAGCTTCTGGGCTACAATGTTGATGCTCAGACAATGGAGGTGGCCAGGGGAATATTATTGCCCCAGGAAATGCTTGTATACCTGGGTCCCAGGGTATCTGATATGGTTCAATTATTTATGGACAGGATAACCATTATATTGTGGAAATCCGGTGTGCAGATAATATTGTTCCTGTCGGGTCTGCAGGGAATATCTCCTTCCCTGTATGAGGCAGCCCGCTGCGACTCTGCCACGGAGTGGGAGATGTTCTGGAAAATTACCCTGCCTATGATTTCGCCTGTAATACTTCTTAACATTATTTATACCATTATTGATTCCTTTACAGACTCGATGAATCCAATACTGGATTTTATTCATACAACGGCTTTCGTCAACAGGCAGATGGAATATGCTGCGGCAATCGGATGGATATATTTCGTATTTATTTTCCTTGTGGTAGGGCTGGTATTCCTTGTAATGAGACGTTATATCTATCACACCAATGTGTCCGCTGTGTCCGCAAAGAAAGGAGCATAACATGAATACGCAAAGAAAAGCCGCTTCCGTGTTTGACAGGAAATTTCGTAAAAGAAGCGGAACAATAAATCTGGAGAAGTTCAAGCATGGCAGCTACTGGTCAGACAGAATATTCAGGTTATTGGTTTATGTTTTATTATTCGATCTGGTATTTGTATTCTTATTTCCCTTTATGTATATGTTCATTACCTCACTAAAAACTGATGCTGATTTAATGGACATAACCGTAAAGTGGATACCCAAAACCTTAAAATTTTCAAATTATAAGATGGCGCTCAGGTATCTGGATGCTGCCACCGGGCTGAAGAATTCAGTACTTGTCACCGGATTGGCAGTTTTGGGTCACATTTTATCATGCTCTTTTATTGCCTATGGTTTTGCACGATATAAATTTCCGGGCAGAAGCATGCTGTTTGCCTTGGTAATAGTTTCCTTCATTGTTCCTGCCCAGACCATAATTGTACCCCAGTATATACGGTATGCCAGCCTTAGATGGACAAACTCATACAAGCCGCTGATAATACCCACCTTTATGGGATTCGGCCTTAAGGGAGGGCTGTTTATATTTATCTTCAGGCAATTTTTCTTAGGAGTGCCCAAAGAGCTGGAAGAAGCCGCCATAATAGATGGCTGCGGCAGTTTCAAAACCTATTTTGCCATAATACTGCCTATAGCCAGATCATCCATCCTAGTATCCGCGGTCCTGGCCATGGTGTGGCACTGGAATGACTACTTCGAGCCAACCATATACATCACAAAAACACAAAAATATCTTTTGCCTCAAATGCTGCCCAGCATGTATGAGATGATGAAAATGGAAAAACAGACCTTACCCTTTGATCCGCTTACTATGACCACAGTGGAGCGGACCCTGAACGAGGCTGTAGTAATGGCCGGTACAGTTATCGTTATACTGCCTCTCCTTATAACCTATCTTTTTCTGCAGAGACACTTCCTGCAGGGGATTGAAAGAACAGGACTGGTAGAGTAAAGGGAAGGGATTAATTGCATATGGGCGAAAGACCAATAGCTGACTCTGATGTAAACAATGTTGTTTTTAGGTTCGGAGCGGTAAGCGATACCCACAATAATCGGCCAAATATTGAAAGAATGAATCAATGGTGAAAGCTTTCTGATTCTATTCAGTTTTAACTGGACAGAAGGAAGTATCACTTCTTTTTAAGTCTTATATGTAAAATGTAGAAGAGCAGGAGGAATTAGGATGGCGGCAGATGCGGTATGGATTTGGAAAGAAAACAAGCGGCCGGCTGATAAGGAAGTGTGTTTTTTCAGGAAAGAGTTTAATCTTGATGCGATCCCGGCAAGGTGTCAGATAAAAGTAAGTGCAGACACTTACTATATCCTTTACCTTAATGGAAATGCGGTATCCCGCGGGCCCGGCAAAGGCGACAGGTACAGGAAGTATTTTGATATTTTGGATATAGAACCCTATTTGCAGAAAGGCAGGAATGTTATTGCTGCAAAGGTGGTTTATTTTGGGGATGACTATGCCATGGCTGCACTTCTGGAAGCCGGTCCTCTGTCACGGGTAACTTCCTCAAGAGGCGGCTTTTTCCTGGAAGAGACAGATACAGACCTTGGCATTTCTACCAATACTCACTGGCAGGCTTATTCAGGCGGCGGAGTTGATTTTGTCAGCTGTGTGTCGGCAAAGTATACCGGATATATGGAAGCGGTGGACTTAAATGAATATCCCAAGGCTTTTGCAGAAATCGATTGCAGCTCGAGGGGCTGGCAGTTGGCTGAAAAAGTTGCAGGGAAAGACCATGAAATTACAGGCGGGCTTGTGAACCTGTGGGTACCGGAGGAGAATCCCCTGCCTCCCCAGTACAATAAGGAAATATCACCGGTTGCAGTTAAGCGCAGCTGCGGGGATGTAAATTGGGAAGCCCTGATCGATGGTAAAGAAGATTTGGAACTCCCCGCCGGCGGCCCTTATTGGGTTGAAATTGATATGGGTGAGCTGACCACTGCTTTTGTAGGTTTTGAGATTGATAGCATGGGAGAAAGAACAGTTGAACTGACCTATGCAGAAAGCTATTACAAGACCAACAAAGACGGCAGCCTCAGAAAAGAGATAAGGGATGACGAAAAGGGCAGCCTGTTCGTGGGTGAAACTGACAGCATTACCCTTGCCTCAGGTTACAATAAGTACGAAACTATGTTTTTCAGAACCTTAAGATTCCTACGGATAGATTTTGGCCCTTCGCAGTTTCCAATAAAAGTTAAGAAGCTCTCATTTACCGAAACAGGTTATCCACTTGATGTTACCGGCGAATGGAAATCGGACCTGCCTGTATGGCAGAAGATGTGGGATATAAGTCTGACCACCCTAAAAAGGTGTATGCACGAAACCTATGAGGACTGCCCCTATTATGAGCAGATGCAGTATACCATGGATACCTTTCTTCAGACGGTTTATACTTATCAGGTGTCCAGTGATGACAGAATGGCCAGGAAGGCAATATATGATTTCCACAGCACCCTTATGCCCAATGGTCTTCTCACATGCAATGCACCCTCGAAGTTTATTCAAATCATCCCTGGATTTAACCTGTATTGGATCGATATGCTCTACCATCATTATATATATTACGGAGATGCAGAGTTTACAAAAAGATTTTTATCCACTGCAGATGCGGTGTTGGGCTATTTCGCCAGAAAAATAGATCCCAGGGACGGACTGGTTCATGATGTGGGCTACTGGCAGTTTATTGACTGGGTGGACCAGTGGAGAGAGACGCGGGGCACACCGGTAAGAAACAGGGAAGATGTCAATGTGATTTACAATATGATGTTCGTCTATGGGCTTAAACGGGCAGCCTGTCTGAACAGGATACTGGGAAGAACAGGCACGGCGGAAGAGTATGAAGTATTGGCCGCTGAAGTATCGGAAAGCATAAGGAAACATGCCTGGAGCTCCGATAAAAGAATGTTCAGAGATGTTACAGGAGTGGAAACCTACAGTCAGCACAGTCAGGTATGGGCTGTACTGTCGGATATAATTCAGGGTAAGGAAGCTGCAGATCTAATGGACAGAAGCATGAAGGATAAGGACTTGGCCAGGTGCTCTTATTCCATGTCCTATTACCTGTTCAGGGCTCTGGAGAAGACAGGGCTTTACCATCTGACGGGCACGCTATGGGAAACCTGGATGGAACTGATTAAACTGAACATTACAACCTGGCCGGAGGACCCCGTAAGCCAAAGAAGCGATTGTCATGCATGGAGCTCCCTGCCCTTATATGAGTTTGCAGCAAATTTACTGGGAGTACAACCTGCAGCTCCCGGGTACAAAGAGATTAAAATCGCGCCATATACCGGTTTTATGGACAGAGCTCAGGGGAAGGCAGCCACCCTGCACGGTCCCGTAGAGGTAAAGTGGGAGAAAGTACCCGAAGGACTGAAGATGCAAATAAAGCTTCCAAAAGCCTTAAAGATAAGGGTTGAATATGAAGGAAGCACAAGGATATATGAAGATACCGACTTAATAAAAACAATTATTTAGCTTTATGTTAGCATTAAAATATATACAGTAGATTCAGGTCAAAAAAGCACTCATAAAAAAGTACAAAAAAATGAGCCCTCCATGCGGAGGGCTCATTCAGTCCCGGGAACCTCACTTAAGCGGTTCCTTTTAGTAAGCAAAACTTACTGTTATTTATAGATCCTGTCATAGGCTTCCTGAGTTAAGGACAAATATCTTTCCAGACCAAGCTGTTCAAGCTGTCTGATATAGTCATCCCACTCAGCATCGATGTCAACTTCACCTGTGATAAATTTCATCCTCATATCAAGTACATAGCCAAGGATTTCACCCCTTAGTTCAACTGCTTCAACACTGGCTTCTTCGTCATAGAGGATGACCTGAGGCATTCTGATGTCACTTGGTGGTACATAGTTGGCGTATACTTTGGGCTGAGCTTCATTGAACATCTTGATTCCGATATTGACAGGATCATCGATGCCCTGAGCTGCCTCTTCCCTTTCCTGTCGTCCTTCAGGGGAATCATTTATCCAGTACTGACTTAAGGTAGGAGGTCTGTAGAAGTTTGTAAGCATAGGCCATGAGGAATTCATTCTCTTTTCATTGACAAGAGCCTTGTATTTAGCCATTTCACCATCATCATTAACAAGTGCCGGGTCGTCGTTATAATCCCATTCAATGCCGCGGATACCATTGAGTACACTGATGCTTACCTCTTCTTCGTAGAACATATCCAGGAATCTGAATGCTGCTTCCGGATGTTTACAATTGTTGGTTATAACAGGGCCGCT
Source organism: Clostridiales bacterium (assembly GCA_012839095.1). Lineage (GTDB taxonomy): Bacteria > Bacillota > Clostridia > Caldicoprobacterales > DTU083 > DUOA01. The sequence goes on along the minus strand of DUOA01000085.1, from coordinate 13,132 downwards.
GGTGTTGGTCGTATAGTTGGTTGATGCATAACCTCCCGGATATCCCGGTGCTTCTATCGGAGGCATGACTATGAAATCCGGCGATCTTTCACCAGCAATAACAAAAGGTGCGTGGGTGGGAAGCATACCAATAAGTGGTGCAGGATTATTCATTATTTCCGTAAGGTCTTCATGGGTTTGGGTGAAGGTCTCGTTCATTATTAACTCTTCCCTGTACAGCTGGGCAATGAACTTCAGACCGTCCTTATATTCGCTCTTTGTGTATACAGGTTCCAGAACCCCATTGTTTAAAACGAGTTTATCGTAGTTATCCTCATAGACAAATGCGTTCATAAGGTATACAATAGGATTCCAGGAGATCCATGCAGTGGAACCGGCCAGAGGGATTTCGTCAGCCTTGCCGTTGCCATTGGGATCTCCGTCTTTAACTGCTTTCAGGTAGTTATACAGGTCGTCCGTGGTTTTTGGCATTTCCATATCCAGTGCTTCCAGGAAAGGCTTGTAGATCCACATTTTAAAAGGACTGTCTCCGCTTTTGGGATCAGATATCTGAGGAAGGCAATATATCTTGCCATCGCTTCGAAGCAGGGCGTCTCTGACATCGGGGTACATACCAAACATTTTTTTAGTTTCGATACCATATTGATCAATATAGTCATTCAATGCAAGAATTGTACCTTCCTTACCATAGAGATCCTGCTCCAACGGACCGAATGGATGGGAATATAGTATGTCCGGATACTCCCCTGTGGTCAGTAAGAGCTGTATTCTGGTGTTGGCATCATCCGCGGCCGGTGCCTCGAACTCTAAGTCTATGTTTGTTTTTTCCTCCAGCCATTTGGTGAATTCATTGTCGTCATAATCCGTAACCTTTGAATCAGGATGCAGGAAGATAAAAATACTGAGGCTGATTTTTTCCTTTACTATAGGAAATACACCGGCTTCATTAACGTTGGGATCCCACTTACCCTCATCTGTTCCATTATCCTGATCATTATCATCAGGTTTGGTTCCCTCGGTCGGTGCCGGAGTCTCCTGGTCCCCTCCCGCAGGCTGTTTACCGGTACAGCCGACAACCAGGCTGACAATCAGCAGTGTGATGATCAGCAGTGACAAAAATCTTTTCCTCTTCACCTAACATATCTCCTTTCATAATGTTTTGGAAAGAAATGTTCTTGTTGCAGGCAGGCGTGGGATGTTTTGCCTGCCTGCTGTGTGATTTAATTATATAACAGGAAAAGAATGGGGAGGTATATTCAAATCATGATATGACTCTACAATTGCTAACAAGAAAGGATAAACAGCACTTTCTCACTTGTACTGTCTGTCATAAGCTCGTTGGTTCAGTTCCATGTACCTATCAAGTCCCAGCTGTTCCAATTGTCTGATATAGCTATCCCATTCCGCATCTATATCCATCTCGCCCATAATAAACTGCATTTTCATGTCATGTAAATAGCTGTGAATTCCTGATCTGAGTTCAGCAACTTCACTGCCTTCATCTTCTGTAAATAAAATCACCTGGGGGAATCTGATATCGTCTGGCGGTGCATAATTGGCATAAACCAGTTTCTGGGCTTCATCAAACATTTTTATGCCGATTGCTCTGGGATCATGATTACCTTCTTTTGCCTCTTCTCTTATCCGGCGTCCTTCAGGTGAATCATCCACCCAATAATCCGTGAAAGAGGGAGGCCTGTGAAAGTTTGTAATCATTGGCCATACGGAATTTTCTCTGACGCTATGGGTCAGGGCTTTACTTTTTGCTGTTTTGCCGTCATCTGTGAGCAGATTGGGATCATGGTTGTAGTCCCACTCCACACCTCGTATACCATTAAGGACGCTGATACTGGCTTCCTCTGTATAGAAAAAATCCAGCAGGCGGAATGCAGCTTCCGGATACCTGCAGTTACCGGAGATAACCGGCCCGGTAGTATTGGTTGTATAGTTGGTTGAAGCATATCCTCCCAGATCAGTAGGACCTTTAACAGGCGGCAGGACCTTATAATCTGGTGCCCTGTCTTCTGTAATGATAAAAGGTGCATGGGTAGGGAGCATGCCCACTATGGGCGTGGGGTTATTTACCAGTTCCTGAAGCTGTTCAAAGGTATTAATGAAGGTTTCAGGCATTATCAGTTCTTCTTTATACAACTGATGTATATATTTTAATCCTTCCTTATATTCATCCTTTATGTAGACAGGCTCCAAAACTCCGTTGTTGACAATGATCTTTTCGTTGTTGTCGTCGTATATGAATGCATTCATTAAATAGGTAACAGGACTCCATGTATAATAAGCAGTACAACCTGCCAGGGGTATTTCGTCAGACTTGCCGTTGCCGTTTGGATCCCCGGTTTTTACTGCTTTCAGATAGTCATATAATTCGTCTGTAGTTGCGGGCATTTCCATACCCAGTGCTTCCAGAAAAGGTTCGTATATCCAGAACTTGCATGGACTGTCGCCGCTTCTGGGATCAGATATCTGGGGCAGGCAGTATATTTTGCCATCGCTTCTGACCAAGGCTTCCCTGACTTCCGGGTAGAGCTCAAACATTTTTTTGGTTTCAGTACCATATTCCTCTATATAATCATTGAGTGCCAGAATAATACCGCGCTCTCCGTAAATATCCTGAGTCAGTGCGTCAAAACCATTTACCAGGAGTATATCCGGCAGTTCCTCCGATGTCAGCAAAAGGGTAAGCCGTGTATAAATTTCATCTTCGGGGACTATTACGAAGTCCAGCCTTATATTGGTCTTTTCCTCCAGCCATTCCGTGAAATAGTTGTTCCTGTAATCAGTAACCTTGGAAAAAGGATGTATAAAGGCATAAATGCTTAATTCAATTGGTTCTTTTACAATTGGAAGCACTCCGGGCGGATTGAGGTTGTCATCATTCATATCTGTCAATCCTTTATTTTCACTATCTGCTGCGGGTTCATCACCTGATGATACGCTATCTTCCTCAGTGAATTTTCCGCCTGTGCAGCCTGTAATCAAACAAATAATTAATAATACAATAATTGAAAGTGTCAAATGATATCTGCCTTTCATTTAACACATCTCCTTTCAACACCGGACTGATACATCTCTGACTTCAGGCTTTATTATACTATAAAAGGTATGCGGAAGATATATGCTTTGCATGATACGATATACACCTGTTTACAAGTATATACATTATATGGAAAACCACATAAATATATGGCTGAATGAAATATTTATATGAAACAATTTTGGGGAATGTCATGATTTGAATACTATGTACAGGATTGAATGTTTTTTACTGCTATGTAACGCTTTATAATAAGGGTGATTCAGAATAATACAGATGGAGCTCTTTTACAATTGTGGAAGGAGAAAAAATGAACAGGAAGGCTTTCAAAAGAAATGTCTTTATTATATTCATGCTGCTTATCATTCTTATCACATCTTCCTGCATGAAAAATTTAGGAGGCGGTACAATGAACCCTGATACAAATCAAACAGCAGACATCCTGACAATTGATATCCCGGAAGTGGATAAAGACCTGAATTTACCGGATAACATGGCCGATGCCCGGGTAGTAACAGTGAATGGCAGACCCAGGCTGTATATAAACGGCCGGTTAACCCAGCCCATAATGTTCTATGGCAATAATCTTGGGCACAATTGGGACGGAATTGAAAGGGAAATAGCCAAAGCCGGAAATAATGACATTCACGTAGTAGGGGTAGGTCTGAATATTAAGAAGCCCTTATTGCATACTGAGCTGAACAGGGTAATGAAGATGGTTCTGAACAATAACCCAGATGCCTATATAATACTGCGCATATCCCCCTGGTGGAATGCTGAAGAATTTGGCCTGGACGGCAGTATACATAACTACAAAAACCAGAAAGGAGAAATATGGCCTATTGCCTCCCTCGGTTCCGATGCCTGGTATGATAAGGCGAAAACACTGATTCGGAAAACAATCAATACAATTCTTGAAACTCCGGAATATGCAGAACGAGTAATTGGCTACCATTTTTGTGCAGGGGATACGGGAGAATGGTTCGGCCCCAGATACTGGGATGGGGATATCGATTGTTCTCAAGTCAATACAGAAAAATTCAGAGAGTATTTAAAAGAAAAGTATCAGGACCTATCAAAGCTCAGAGAAGCATGGGGAGATGAAAGCCTGACTTTTGAGAGCGTTGAGGTACCAAGCAGCATGGTGGGTCTGGGCCCCGGCTATGACAGATTCAAAGATGACGAAACCATAATGTTTGACAAGAGCAAAAGGGTATATATTGATTACCTGGATTATTATAACGGTCTGATAGCCGGCCGCATTGCCGGATTTGCCGAAGTAGTTAAGGAAGAAACGGGAGGCAGAAGCCTGGCTGTAACCTTCTATGGCTACCACACAGAGGTTCGTGTTCCTGCTTCCGGCTCCTTCGGCCTCGGCCGGTTGCTGGAATGCCCGGAAATTGACATTATATCGGGTCCGGTATCCTATGCCGACAGAAACGAAGGCGGCATAGGAGCCTATATGCCCTTTGTAAGCACTGTAGCCTCTGCAGGAAAGTTATGGTTTGACGAGGCGGATTATCGTTCACCCATCCGTACATCTGCCGGATTTGAAGCCGGTGTCGGTGATGAGGGCAATATTGCCAGCCTGGAGCTTCTTATAGAAGTAGCAAAAAGAGAGATAGGCAAATGCATGGTGTTTAACACCGGGGCCTGGTTCTTTGACCTTGTGGCCAGGGGCTGGTATGATGATGACGGCTTCTGGAGGGAAATCAGCAGGCTACAGGATCTGTATGAGAAATATGCAGTATATCAAACACATATGGAGACACCAGAGGTCGCGGTTATTTTGGATGAAAGAGCCATGAATATATCAGGGGATCCCTGGCAGATGGGCTCGGATCTTATGGGCGACTTCAGACATGAACTGTATCGTTCCGGTTTGTCCTTTGGCATGTATTTGATAGAGGACGTTATTGACAATCGGGTGCCTGATGCCAGGCTGTACATAATGCTGAATCCCTGGAGGATTGATGAAGAGTCTGCTGAGAATATTGCCAAAGTAGTAAACAGGCCTGGAAAAACTTCTCTCTGGGTGTATGGCAGCGGCATGACTGATGAGGAAAGTTTTGAAAAGATGTCCGGTTTCAGGCTGAAAAAGGTGTATAATGTAAATGGCGCAAACCATGTGAGGTTTAATGAAAAGGCTTTGGAGATGCTGAATTACATAGAAAAAGAAACAGTCTTCGGCAGTGAAGTGGACGTTTTGTATACTGTAGACACAGAAGATGCTGTAACACTCGGTAAGTATACGGATATAGAAGGGGCAGGAATGGCGGCTTTGGAGAGGAACGATTTTAAATCAGTTTTCCTTGGAAACACAAGATTAAGCAGGGAGATTTTAAGAAGCATAGGGGAATATGCCGGAGCCAATGTTTTTATAGACACCAATGAAACATTTTATGCCTGCCACGGCCTGGCAGTTCTCCATACCAATTCCGATGGCAGGAAAACCGTCAGCTTCTCTGAAACTCTGGATGTATACGATTACTTTAATGATAAATGGTATACAGGGGTGAACAGCTATACATTTAATGCAGAGAAGTATCATACCTATTATCTGTTTTACGGGAACAAGGAAGAATTCCAAAGGGCAGGCATAGGAAAAGAGCAGTAAAAAAAACTGTAAAATAATTAATCACGGGTAAGCTATACGGCTTTCAGGAGGATGAAGAATGAGATATTTAGGGAAAAATGACAGGCTTTCGTCTAAGGAACGGGTATTAAGGGTTTTTAACTTTGAAACACCCGATCGGGTACCCATCAATTATTTTGCCAATCCCCAAATAGATCTGAAACTGAAGCAATATTTTGGCCTTAAGCCTGATGCACATGAAGACCTGCTTAAAGTACTCGGGGTTGATTTCAGGGCAGTGGGGGCTCCCTATACAGGTCCCTCATTGCATCCCCAGGTGGAAGGCAGAAGGGTGGACCCTCAGTGGGGAATAAGGACCAGATGGGTGGAGCATGAAACAGGAGGGTATTGGGACTACTGCGATTTTCCATTAAAGGATGCAGATGAGGAAACGATTGCAAACTGGCCCATGCCCTCACCTGACGATTTTGATTACAGCAAGGTTTACGATGCCTGCAAACGATATGAGGATTATGCCATCGCGGTAGGCGGAGCGGGATTGGGCGACATAATAAACTCCAACGGAATGATCAGGGGAATGGAGCAGGTATTGGTGGATCTGATAACAGATGATCCTGCCGGATTGCTGCTTATAGACAGAAAGTTGGAGATACAGCTGGAAACAACAAGGAGGACCATAGAAGCGGCAAAGGGTAAAATTGATTTCATGTGGCTGGGTGAGGATCTGGGCACCCAGATAGCACCCCTCATTGGAATAGATCTTTTCAGAAAGCATATCCTGCCTCGTCATAAGAAACTGATTGATCTGGCCAGGGCCTATGATTTGCCGGTTATGATTCATACCTGCGGTTCCAGCAGCTGGGCGTATGAAGACTTCATAAAAGCCGGTGTCAGGGCTGTGGATACTCTGCAGCCTGAAGCAAAGAACATGGATCCGTCTTATCTGAAGAAGCATTTCGGAGGCAGGCTGGTGTTCCATGGCTGTATATCGACAGCCGGGCCGGTAGCCTTTGGTACAAAGGACCAGGTGGTGGAAAACGTAAAAGAGACCCTGGAGATAATGATGCCGGGCAGCGGATACTGTCTTTCTCCTACTCACGCCCTGCAGGATAATTCACCGGTAGAAAATGTTGTGTCTATGTATGAGGCTGCTCATAATTATGGGCAATACAGATGAGGTGAGTCAAATGACCATTAAAAAAATAGAAAGCCTTAAGAAATTTCTCAGCGAGGAGATTATCAACAAAAAAATCAGTGCAGGCTGCAGTGTTATGCTTTTAAAAGACAACAAAATTGTACTGGAGTTATATGAAGGCACAAGCTATTTAAATCCCGATACTGCATTTCCTGTTACCTCCGACACACTGTATAATTTAGGATCAACTACCAAGCCATTCACTTCCACGCTGATCATGAAGCTGAAAGAGGATGGACTGCTTGATCCCCATGACAAGGTAAAAAAATTTATTCCGGAATACAAGTTTGATGATGTGTCTCTGCTGCATTTAATGCTGCACACGGCGGGTTACGGCGTGGAAACTATGCAGGAGCTGAGAGAGGAAGTTATTCGCTTTGGTATGCCTGATATTAAGGAATATTTAAATGCCATATACGAAATAGATAAGCGTGACTATCCCCTCGGAACAAAATGCATGTATTTTTCAGCAGGGTATAATATTTTGCTTGATATTATTGAAAGAGTAACCGGGATGTCAATAGAATCCTTTGCGCAGAAGGTACTCTTCGAGCCCCTGAATATGGAAAAGACAACATATGATATCCGCAGCATAGATAAGAAGTTTTATGCCTGCCCATCTTCCTACTCTGATAATAGTGAAAAAGTTCTTGAAGAATGGATGGATTACCCTCCTTTTGGTGAAGGAGGCATGATCAGCACCTGCCCTGATTTACTGAAGTTTGGAAAAATGATCTTGAATGGTGGAAGTTCAGAAGGAAAGACCATACTGAAAGAAGAGACAGCCCATTCACTGCTGACTGAATCTACAGGGGGAAGGTTTAACCATACCGGTGTATTCATGTCCAGAGGATCAGGCGAGGCATATCCGACCTGTTTCAGCGATGATTATTCGTCGCGTGCTGCGGGTCACCCCGGCTTTTGCGGCACCATGTTCTGGGTGGAACCGGAGCTTAATATGACGGCTGCCTTTCTGTCAAATTCCACTAAGGTTACAGAGGACTGGTTCGGTAATCCCGGCAACTTAGTCTGGCAGATTGCAGGAAGACTTCGCGAAATTGCGGAAGCAGCAGTTTGAGCAGTGTTCTGCTATCGCTCCTGACAGCCTAAATAGAGTGAAGCTGACGTTCAATGGCTCTCCTTATCAGCAAATCCTGTAAATAGCGTTCAAGGGACAATTCTTCGGAGAGCCTTTTTAATTCTTCATAGTATTTGCGAAGTACATCAAGTTTCCTGCAAATGATTATGTTATTCTGCATCATCCAACACTTCCCTTATTTTTCTGCCAATTTCTCTCATTTCTTCTTCAATGTACGGGCGATATTCATAATACCTCTTTATGTAGTAAAGTTGATACTTTTCAAACAGGCCAGGTTCACTTTCATACAGCACCTTTCCGTTCAGGGCAACTTCGTATCGTAAAACCGGATCAGATCTTACGAGATCTACTAAATCTATCTCACTTTTTCTGTGGTACCTTATTAAATCCTCATATAAGGCCATCTTTTCCACCGGACTTAAGGAAGTTTCAGATATATATGCTATGTCAATATCGCTGTCATCGCGATAGAATTCAGTCAGGTAACTGCCGAAATAAACCAGAAGTTTTATACTGTACTTGTCTATCATATCTTCAAGTGTGGGTACAGATACACTTCCCATTCATATCACCTCATTTGTATTATACCATAAAATGGAGAAGACATTATATCAGAATTCTTCTTGTACAGTAACTTCCAATAATTTATAATAAAGGAAAAAGGCCAGGGGGGATTATTTTGGGGAAATGGGAAGTCATAGTAAATGATGAAAGCTATAGTATCACATTTGAGGGATGCAAAGTTTCCGGAAAAGCCAGCCTGAAAATCAATGATTCACCTGTATTATTATCTCCTACCGTAGTAAAGGGAATAGGCATTTTTTATTTATTTGAAATTGGGGACTCTGAATTTATATTGAAGCTTGATTTAAATAATCAGCCTGCGGGATTGGCCCGGGAAGGGGTTTATCTTGAGACAGGGCTTCCCATTGAAGAGGAAGCGATAACAGCTCTTCGTGAATCAATTTATGCATCTCAGTCACAGGCGCAGAAAGAACGTGCCGGGATGGGTTCATTTCTTACCTTTGTCGGCCTGACTTACCTCAATTTGATACTTATTGCAGTGGATGCCAGTATATCATTCCCTTTCAGTGCATTTGTGCCTCAGATTATCATGGGGTTCGGCCTTTACGGCGAGCTGCCCATATCCCCTGCTATAATGGTATTGGCAGCTATTGCAATTGCTTCTGTATATCTTGGCCTGTATCTGCTGGCCAGAAAATGGACCTGGCCAATTCTTGTTACAATAATTCTTATCATTCTGGATACGATAGTGATTGTATTCTTTGCTGTAGACGATTTTTCATCCTATATCATCGACCTGGCCTTTCATGCCTGGGTTGTCTGGTCATTGGCAAAGCTGCTTGCTTTTCGGGCTAAAACTGCTGAACCGGTTATGGAAGCTTAACTTTTCATTATTCATTCACGAGTGCATATGATATTTTGGAAGAAAACTCCTATAAGCGAAGGGATCATAATATGGAAAAAATTATTACCGTAGCAGGCCTGAAAAAATTCTATGGCCCTGTGGAAGCAGTTAAGAATATTGACTTCTATGTGAGCAGGGGCTCTTTATTTGCCTTTTTGGGGCCCAACGGAGCGGGCAAGACCACCACTATAAATATACTGGGAACCCTGCTGAAGCCTGATGAAGGTGAGGTCATCATAGGTGGATACACCCTGGGCAGGGAGGATGATAAGATTCGTTCAATTATAGGAATGGTCTTTCAGGATCATCTCCTGGATGATGAGCTTACGGTAAGGGAAAATATGACCATCCGGGGAAGCTTCTATCATTCCGATAAAAAGAAATTGCGGGCTGCAGTGGATTATGCTGCACAGATCACCGGGGTAACTGCATACCAGAACCGTCCCTACGGAAAATTATCAGGAGGTCAGAAGAGGCGCTCGGATATTGCCCGGGCACTTGTAAACACACCGAAAATACTTTTTCTGGATGAACCTACAACAGGACTGGATCCACAGACCAGGCAGAATGTGTGGGAAGCTATAGAACAGCTGCGGAAGGAAAAGAACATGACCATCTTCCTGACCACTCATTATATGGAGGAAGCAGCCAAGGCCGACTATGTTGTAATAATCGATGATGGTCTAATTGCCGCCAAAGGCACACCTGCCCAGCTGATGGAGCAGTACAGCACCGATCACCTTATTTTACATACGGATCATACAGAGCTGGTTGTGCAAACCCTGACTGCCATGGGCAATTCCTGTGAAGTTAAGAATGATACAGTCAGAGTGCAGCTTGAATCAACCATGCAGGCATTGCCTTTACTGGAGAAGTGCAGGGATAATATACGGGGATTTCAGGTGATAGAGGGTAATATGGATGATGCCTTTATTAAGGTAACCGGTAAGGAGATAAGGGAATGAGATATTTTCTGAAGCGCAATCTGCTGATATTTTTCCGGGACAGGAGCAGTGTATTCTTCTCCTTGCTGTCCGTATTTGTAATTATCGGGCTGTATGTCCTTTTCCTGGGAGACATGCTGGTTTCGGGCATGAAAGAAGTTCCCGGTGCACGATTCCTCATGGACAGCTGGATTATGGCAGGCCTTCTGGCGGTTACACCCATAACCACATCCCTTGGTGCCATGAGCAGCATTATAGTAGACAAAAAATATGGCATGTACAAGGATTTTGCCGTTTCCCCGCTGAAAAGAAGCACTATTACAGGTGGATATGTCATCAGCGGATTTTTCATTAGTTTGATTTTAACGCTGACAACATTTGTGCTTGCTGAATTGTATATAGTTATGTACGGAGGAGAGTTTCTGACAACAAAAGCTGCATTGAAGGTTTTGGGGCTTATTCTGTTTACCACTGCCTACGCCAGTATCATGATGTTCTATCTGGTATCATGGTTTAAAAGTGTCAGTGCTTATTCGGCAGCCAGCACTATAACCGGAACCCTGATTGGATTTTTGACCGGTATTTATATTCCCATCGGAAGCCTGCCCAAAGCAGTTCAGACGGCAATTAAGCTTTTCCCTCCCTCCCACTCGGCAGTCCTGTTTCGCAGAATTATGATGGAGCAGGCAGAAAAAGTCACTTTTGCAGGTGCCCCTCCACAAATCCTGGAAGAATTCCGCCTGGAAATGGGAGTTGCTTTTAAAGCCGGGGATACTATTGTCAGCACCTATGCCAGTTTCTTGTATCTTTTGTTTTTCTTGATTTTGTTCTTTGTTTTATCACTTATTAAATTTGCCAAGAAGGAGGCATAGAATATAAATCAGCAAAAATTGCGGAGGATAAGCATATAATGGATATTCTGAACTCTGGTGCCAAATGGATCTGGGCAGCTGGGAGTAAAACCTGTGCAACCAGGTTTCCTGACCTTTACACTGGAACCGGTTACTACTGTTTTGGACAGGGCATCAGGCAGGGTACCTGCACCTTATGGCGACATAGTAGTGCAGTGGGATAAAACAGGAGGAAAATTGAATCTCCAGGCAGATTACCCTGATGAAATCAAACTTCTATAAGAAGTTTCAAGGCCTTAAAAGCATGAGGCAAAGAAGATAATACTGCAGCTGCTTGTATGATGCGTCACTGATGATGCAGTTGTTTTGTGTGTTGTCAAAACGATATCATAATACTAACAGACAGCAAAAAGCAGGGGATGGTGAATATAATTGGAAGTCAGACCTATTAAACCTGAAGAAAATATTGAGTTTTCCAAAATCCTTAATATTTCTTTTCTCTTTCCAAGAGACTATTCAGGCTATAAGGAAAACCCTGAAGAATTTCAAAAGGGTTATGAAAATGTGCGTGCGGTTTTCGATGATGCCGGAAAAATGTGTTCAGGACTGATATTGCTTCCCTACAGGGTTTATTTTGACGGAAGTTTTGTGAAAATGGGCGGGGTTGCCGGCGTCGTTACACTTCCCAGTGAAAGAAACAAGAGGTATGTTAGAAGATTGTTTGAGCATATCATGGAAGAGATGTATGATAACGAATATGTATTTTCCTATCTTTTCCCCTTTTCTTATGCGTATTATCGTAAATTCGGCTATGAACTGAATATGAGTCTTGTGGAATGCACCATACCCTTTGACGCTCTCAGCCATTTCAAACAACAGGGTAAAGTGGAATTATTTCTGCCTCAAATGGATTCATCTCAGATAAAGTCAATCTATAATCAATATATACAAGGCAGGAACCTTGCTCTGGATATGGATAGCCATTGGAGCAGGTTTCATAAGGAAGATCCCTATGCATCCAATACATACCTGTATACATGGTATGACTACGAAGGAAGAGCCAAAGGCTATCTTCAATATACAATAGACCGAAGTGACAGCAGCAGTTCAAAGCCGGATATGAGGCTTAAAGAAATTATTTGGCTGAATGGGGATGCTTTCCGTGGAATGATGGCTTTTCTAAACAGCTTTGCCTCCCAGTTCCGCAATCTCATATTCCAGGTGCCAGATTTTGAGGACATATCCCCGTTTTTCCCGGATCAGAGGATTATTCAGCAGCAAATAAAGCCCTTTGGCTCCAACAGGGTGGTAAATGTAAGGAAGGCTTTGGAACTGATGAAGACTCCGGCAGGTGCCGGAAAAGCCGTAATAGAAGTTCAGGATCCCTTTTTTCCAAGGAATACTGGAAGGTATTTGGTAGAATGGGAAAACGGCAAAAAGATGATCAGGCCAGGGCAGAATAATGAACCTGATTTGATTTGCGGAGTTAATCACTTGTCCCAATTGATAACAGGTTATAAGACGGTTTCCCGGCTGAAGGAGGCCGGACATGTGGATGCAGCAGGTGAACCGGGTGTTCTCGACAGCTTGTTTCCAAAGAAAGATTTATGCATATTTGATGCCTTTTGATATGGCTGTCCCTTGGTCCTTGTCCCTGTGAGCCAAAGCATATATATATTAATAAGCGCCGTGTAGATACCTATTTGTAATACTCTGAGGTTAACGCAGCATCATGGGGAGTTTGCATTATGAGTGACGACAAAGTTAACATAGAAGTAATACGAAGCAACAGAAAAACGATCGCCATGGAAATCACTAGGGACCTGCGGGTGATCGTGAGAGCACCATTTCGTATGCCCGACAGGGACATAAGAAGATTTATTGAAGATAAATCAGCATGGCTTGAAAAACACCTGGAGCTTGCTAAAGAGAAAATCAAACTGCTTGAGCAGCAGGAAGAAGCTGC
>DUOA01000084.1 GCA_012839095.1 Clostridiales bacterium | reverse complement strand
TATCTGTCTGGATTATGAAAAGCTTCTGGATAATGGCATAAAGGGCATGAAAAAACTTATTTCACAGAGAAAATCCCGGTTGCCCAAAGAAGAACAGAAGAGAAAGCTGTTTGAAGGAATGGAAAGGGCTCTGGATCTGTTGGCCGAATGCTGCCTGTATTACAGCAAGATGGCTGCAGAGCTGGCAGCCACGGAAAAAAAGCCCGCAAGAGCTGCAGAACTGGAGCAAATGGCCTGCGCGCTTGGAAATATATCGTCCGAAAAGCCGAAGAGCCTGAGAGAGGCGATGCAATTGTCATGGCTTTATACCATTATCAGCGGCTCACTTAATTATGGACGGATGGACGTATACCTGGGGGATTACCTGGCAGCAGATCTTGAAAACGGAGTTTTGACCATGACTCAGGCTCAGGAACTGATCACATCATATTGGAGACTGATTGCAGACAGAAAGACCACCTGGAACGGAAGAATCATCATAGGAGGCAGGGGCAGGAGAAATGAAAAAAATGCTGACAGATTTGCCCTGCTTGCCATGGAAGCGGCAAGAACAGTCAGGGAAACAGAGCCTCAGTTGTCTCTGCGCTGTTATAATGGAATGGATGAATCGTTGATGGATAAGGCTGTATCAGTAATCGGTGAAGGCTGTACCTATCCAATTCTCTATAATGATGATGTAAATGTGGATGCGGTTGCAAAAGCCTTCCGGATTAGCAAGGAGGAAGCGGAGCAATATGTACCCTTTGGCTGCGGTGAATACGTTATCGACCATAAGAGCTTTGGTACACCCAGCGGTATAATCAATCTCTTAAAGGTACTTGAGATTACGCTGCACAACGGAACAGATCCCCTGACCGGAAGAGCCGCAGGCATACAAACAGGCGAATTTACCGATATGAAGACCTTTGAACAGCTGTTTGATGCTTACAAACGGCAGGCAGAGCACTTTGTGGAAGCACTGGCGCAGCAGGAGATGATCGAATACCAGGTGGCGGGCAGGGAAGCGCCTTTTCTCTTCCTGAGTATGCTCTATGATGACTGCCTGGAAAGAGGCAAAGGGATATTTTCAGGCGGCATCAGATACCTGGGTGGAACACTTGAGACCTACGGAAACATAAATACTGCCAACAGCCTTTTGGCCATTAAGGAGACGGTATACGAAAGAAAGCTCCTGACGCAGCAGAAGCTGTTGGAAGTATTGGATAAGGACTTTGAAGGATACGAAAAGGAAAGAAGCCTTCTTCTGAGTGTTCCTAAGTATGGAAACGACAACACTATTGCAGACGAAATGGCAATGGAGGTTCATGAGCATATATGTCATACCATCAGGAATCAGGCAGAACGCACAGGTCTTCATTCATATCTGGCAGTCATCATAAACAACGACGCAAACACTACTCTGGGCAGGTTTACATCAGCATCGGCAGACGGACGCCGCAGTTACGAATTTATGGCCAATGGCAATAATCCTGTGGGCGGTACTGATACAAACGGACTCACGGCCATGTTGAATTCGCTGGTTAAGCTGGATCCGGCAATACACGCAGGTGCAGTGCAGAATATCAGGCTTTCCCCTGAATGGTTCAGAAATAATGCTGCAGCTGTTAAAAGCATATTAAAAACATACTTTGAGAAGGGTGGTACCCAGGCTATGATCACGGTTGTCAATAAGTATGACCTTGAGAAAGCCATGCTGGAACCTGAGAAATATGGCCATATTTTCGTTCGTGTAGGTGGATTCAGCGCCAGATTTGCAGAGCTTGACCGAAGTGTGCAGCTGGAGATATTGAGCAGAACCCAGTATTAGTACTCCATAGATTTGTATTCCATTCCTACTTGTAAAGTTCAGAATATGTGTAACAAATTATGCAGTATCCATTAAGAGCAATAATTTTTGGAGTGATAATATGCCCCAAAAAGGAATTATATTTGACATTCAAAGGGCTTCTCTCCATGATGGTCCTGGAATTCGCACCACAGTTTTTCTCAAAGGCTGTCCCCTCAGATGCATATGGTGCCATAATCCCGAATCATGGATTTTGCAGCCACAATTACTATATAAAGAATATAAATGCACAGGCTGCCTGAGCTGTGTTTCTGCTTGCAGCTCAGGCGCTCACAATGTGAGCAGGAAAGGGACACATTTGCTCAACCGTGAACAATGCCAAAACTGCTTCCAATGTGTCGAAGAATGCGTTTATGGGGCACTGAAAGCTTCAGGTTGGGAAACTGACATTATAGCAGTTATGAAGGAAGTTGAAAAGGATTGTCAATATTATATGAATTCCGGCGGCGGTATCACCCTGTCAGGCGGTGAGCCAATGCTGCAGTTTGAATTTACACTAAATCTCCTTAAAGCTGCCTCAGCAAGAAATATACATACATGCCTTGAAACCTGTGGATTTGGAAAGCGGGAACAGTATCAGGCTGTAATGCGCTATACCGATTTGTTTCTGTTCGACATGAAGAGTGTTGATTCCCAGAAGCATTATGAACTAACCGGGGTTCATAATGAAATTATATTGGAGAATCTTGATTTCCTGTATGCCGGTGAGGCAGCTATTGTACTAAGATGCCCGCTTGTACCCGGGGTAAATGACTCGGATGATCAGCTGGAGGGGATTGCTGCCCTTTCCCGCAAATATCCGGGACTTAAAGGTATAGAGCTTCTTCCCTACCACAACATGGGAAGGAAAAAGTGGGCAGAAGCGGGATATGCATACCCATTGGATGATATAGGAAATACAGAGGAATCTGTGAAAAGAACCTGGATCTCAAAACTGAGGAAAATGGGCTGTGATAAAGCGGTTCTGGCCTGATGACCAATTATTGTTTCATTCATGCAGAACAACAATCTTATATACAAAAATATCTTATTGGTCTATAATAGGCATACCAAACAAAAGCATGCACAGTAAATGCAATTAACTAATTGTGAGGTGGATTTCAGTGTATTCTTTACTGCTGGTGGACGATGAACCGGCTGTACTTAACAGTTTGCTCAATGTTATTCCATGGTCTGAATATGGATTTGACAGGATATGCACGGCAGATGACCTTGATCAAAACTCTTACTGGTGCTGATTTCCTGACAGACGATCTGGATGAATAGGTGGCAGAGCTGTTTGATTACTACGACTGCTATTCCTTTATGGACTCCAACGGTTCCAGGGTTTTTATTATAGGCGGATCTGATTTGGAACTGGCATAAAATTGTTCGCATTGAGGACATTGATGCGGTGTCAGGTCCCTTGCTGGTCACCAACCCGGATTTACTGCCTCAGGCCGAACTGGATAAAGTAAAAGCCTATAAGGGTGGTCCTGTACTGTTGCTGGGTGGAGAGATCGACTCAGGCCGGCAAAACAGCTTTGAAATCACCATGGAAAACGGCTGGGGCAAAACTGTCTTTGCAGGCTGGGGTGGAATTCCTGAATACGGCTGCCGGACATTCAGTAACGATAATAAGCCGGAAGTTAATGTCGAGACATTGAGAGACCCTGTTGGTGCAGTATGGACCCATCCTCTCATATTTTCAGATATTGAAGAAGGATTTGTCAGGAGATGTGTAGAAATAATGACAGACCTGACAGAATATCCGACCGTTTCCGACAGCAGATCTGCATGCAATGTTACATCAGTGTATACCGGTCCGGATACCATGAAGATACTTGTGGAAAATCAGGAATACTTCTATGTCCTCCCCTGGGTGGATATCAGAAGGGAAATTGTGGAGATTAAGGCCCTCACTAAGCCCCCGGGTTATCCAATCAGGGTGGAGGGAAGCAGGTTCAAGCTGCGTGTGCCTGGCAGGGGTATGGATGTTGTTGAGATTAAGTTTAAATAGAAATATAATATATCTGTAATAAAATGTATCTGTGTCTGCAATAAATGTCTGCAAAAAACTTTTCTATAACAACGCAATAAAGATGGAGGAGAGGACAATGAAAACAGTGACTGCTATCTTGCTGGGGGCAGGGGGAAGGGGAATTACATACTCAGATTATGCCCTTGATTATCCCCACGAAATCAAATTTGTTGCAGTTGCCGAACCCGATAGGGGAAGACGGGAAAAATTCAGAAAGGAACATGGCATTGATGAGAGCAATTGTTTTGAAAGCTGGGAGGAGCTTCTTGACAAGCCCCGGATGGCCGATGCAGCCCTTATCTGCACACAGGACTGGATGCATTTTAAGCCTGCCATGATTGCTCTTGAGAAGGGCTATCATGTGCTCCTGGAAAAACCAATGTCAAACGATCCTTATGAATGCATAAAGCTGGGAGAACAAGCGTCATTGCATAAACGTGCTTTTCTGATATGCCACGTTCTCCGATACACACCTTTCTTTAGGACCCTGAAAGGCTTGCTTGAGGAAGGCAGAATCGGAAGACTTATATCCATACAGCATAATGAGAATGTAGGATACTGGCATCAGGCACACAGCTTTGTCAGGGGCAACTGGAGAAATTCCGGGAAAACAAGTCCCATGATCCTGGCAAAATCCTGTCATGACATGGATATTCTCCTGTGGCTGGCAGGTGCTGACTGCAGGGACATCTCATCCTTCGGCGCCCTTACTCATTTCAAGGCCGAAAATGCTCCGGAGGGCGCTCCCAAAAGATGCCTGGACGGTTGTCCTGCAGAAAGGGAATGTCCCTATTATGCACCAAGAGTCTATATAGGAACAGACATTGCATGGCTGCCTTTGGCAATCAGCAATGATACCAGTGTGGAAGGCCTTCTGAAAGCCCTCAGGGAGGGGCCGTACGGCAGATGTGTCTACCATTGCGACAATGATGTAGTAGATCATCAGGTGGTCAATATGGAGTTTGAAAATGAAGTCACTGCTTCCTTTACCATGTGTGCATTCACCAGGGAATGCGACAGGACGATAAAGCTCATGGGCACAGAGGGTGAAATCAGAGGCCACATGGAGAAAAATGAAATAGAAGTTTTAAACTTCAAAACAGGCTACAGAGAGGTTATACATCTGGAAAGCGCCGGCAGCGGCCACGGCGGCGGGGACTACGGAATAATGCGTGACTTTGTAAGTCTGGTGAGGGAAGACAAATCATCAAAGGGGCTGACATCTGCTGATATATCCGTACAGAGCCATGTTATGGCATTTGCCGCAGAGAGGTCCAGGCTTGAAAAACAGGTAATCAATATAAATGAATTTATGCAGGAACTGCAAAACAAAGAATAAAAACAAACTCCCCAGCTCAGCTGGGGAGATCTGTATAAACAGTAGTATTATTTATTGCTCAGCGTTTAAATTCACTCAGAAAGACAGGGCTGGCAAAGAAAGTCAGAATTGCAATGAGCGAGGTTTTTCATATGGAATATAAGTATGGTAAAAATGATAATTACGAAGATTTTTCTGCTGGTCGTGTCTTATATAGCATAAAAGGTATGACAAACTTCCCAGTAAGATTAGCACAGGAAATATACGGGAGGTGTTTACAGCACTCACGAAAAAAGAATAATATTTGTTTATATGATTGTTGTTGTGGTGGAGGTTACTTGCTCACTGTTTTAGGATTTTTGAACCAGGACACGATTGTAAAAATTATTGGAAGTGATATAAATATTGAAATGCTTAAAATTGCAGAAAAGAACTTATCATTGTTAAGTAAAGAAGGAATGAAAAGACGGATGCATGAGATTGGACAAATGATAGCAAGTTATCAAAAACAATCACATGTTGAGGCAATGAATAGCGCAATTACGATTAAAGAATTAATTAGAACGAACATCGATTTTAAAGTTTTTCAGTCTGATGCATTAAAGACCATCAATATTGACATAAAACCAGATATTATTATTTCTGATGTTCCATATGGTAATATAGTAAACTGGAAAGGAAATGAAGAAAGTGTTATAGGTAAGTTGTTGGATACGCTCTATGAAATTTGTTCCTCGGATACTGTTATAGGCCTTTGTATGAATAAAAAACAAAGAGCTAGGAATGAGAATTTTGTACTATTAGAAAGGCAACAAGTAGGGAAAAGAAAATTTGAGATATTTAGAAAAAGTAAATGATGAGTCACCGACAGGTGGAACAATATGAAAATCTACAGCAGCTGCGAACAAAAACGGAATCTCAAATTGTTTATTATGATGACGACCTGATTTTATGTGTACTCCATCTCATGCGAAATCCTGCCATTGTAAAACCCCTGCTATATATTATATCTATAAAATTATCCGGATCAGGAAGCAGGGGTTAAATGCCTCTTTCATTCAGACGGTAATCTGATGCAGATTTTGGATGATTGAAACAGCACCTACCTATATAGCTTGAAACAGATTATTTATCAGAAAATATTTAGATAGATTAGTATTGACATGAATATAACTAATTCGCATTTTAACAGGATATGGGGGAATGATCTGATGTCAGTCGGAAAAGAAATGAACGGCAGGGAAAGATTCATCAATGTTATGGAGTACAAACCTGTGGACAAGGTTCCCAATTATGAGGCAGGCGTCTGGGAGCAGACCAAGGAGAGATGGATTCAAGAGGGATTGAATGAATTTGATCTGCATTGGAATTGGTGGGCAGGGGAAGAATGCTTTGAAATGGATGCAAGGGAATTCATACCTGTCAATTACGGCATGAAACCTCATTTCGAATATGAAATCCTGGAGAAAACTGAAAGATACGAGATATACAGGGATTACAACGGTATAGTACATAAAGCCTTGCTTGAAGGAACCGTAAGAGGTATGCGTACAAGCATGGACCAGTATCTGGAGTTTCCGGTCTCTGATGTGTCGGATTTCAGAGAACTGAAAAAGAGATATGTAGCAAATCTGCACAGCAGATATCCGGCGCAGTGGAAGGAAATCATGCTTCCCCGCTGGAAAGACAGGAAACACCCCCTGATACTGGGAGAAAACTGCAGTACACTGGGCTTTTACTGGCGGGCAAGAGAGTGGATGGGCACGGAAAATCTCAGTTACGCCTGGTATGATCAGCCTGATTTGATGCATGAAATGATGGAGTTCATTGCAGATTTCACCATTGAAGTCTCAAAACCGGTATTGAAGGAAACGGACATAGACTATGTAATGATAAATGAGGACATGTCTATGAAAACCGGCCCTCTTCTCAGTCCGGCTCTATACAGAAAGTTTATCTTTCCTCATATGAAAAGGCTGACTGACTTCTTTAAAAACAATGGTGTCAGATATGTCATAGTAGACTCAGACGGCAACTGTGAGGTATTGATTCCTCTTCTCATGGAATGCGGAGTGGATGCAATCTGGCCTATGGAGAGGGTTGCAGGCATGGATCCTGTAAAGCTGAGGGAGGAATACGGCAAAGAGCTGCGGCTTTTCGGCGGCGTGGACAAGATGGTATTGGCACAGGGAAAGGAAGCCATTGATAAACATTTATCCGAAATGGTACCCTTGATTGAGGAAGGCGGTTTTATCCCTACTGTGGATCATCTGGTTTCGCCGGACGTTTCCCTGGAAAATTTCAGATACTACATGAAAAGAAAAAATGATCTCTTGTGGGGAAGGTTTTGACCATATCCCTTAGAACATAAAGTCAGAAAGGATGAAATATTATTGTCTGACAACGTAAAAAAATTTGATGTTGCCGCATATATCTGGCCTGCCTATACCGGGGACGAGCCAAGAACGTTAATGCCAAGTTAACTTGTTTGGCAGTAGACATATCTAAATGACTGAAATCAGCTGTGAGAGCCTGCTGATGAAATTGTAAAAAATACTATTGCAAATCATTTTATCACATGGTATATTATTATTGAACTTATTTCGTAGTCCGAAATAAGTTCAATAATATACATTTCACATCATTGCTGACATCCCGGTTAAATTAAAAACCCACCTGCAGGGGGAGACTCTATTTGAAAAAAATCGGTTTGAAGGACATGAAAAAGCGAAACAGCCTTATTATTCTCGACCTTGTCTGCAAGCTTGGGCCTTTGTCAAGGGTTGAGATAGCCAGGTATACTGAATTGTCTCCCAGTACAGTTACAGCCCAGGTCAATAACCTGATTGAGAAAGGCCTGTTGGTTGAATCAGGGACGGCAGCCTCCACAGGCGGCCGCAAGCGTATTGAACTTTCTATAAACAGCAGCTTTGGAGACATCTGTATTGTAGAAATGGAACGAAGGGCAGCCCGGCTTCGTTTTTATGATATGAACCTGAATGAATATAAGGTAATTCCTCTGGCGGAACACTATTTATCAGGAAACGATTTGCTGGAATTGATTATTTCGTCAATTCCATCACTGGGAAAGGATGACGCTCCTTACAGCAAAAAGCCGGCCGGCTTTGGACTTTTGTTTCAGGAGGATGTTCAGCCCAGCGATTATAATGTTATTTTTTCAACCTCACTGTCCTCTGCCAGCATTACTCTGCGGGAAGCTCTCTTATCGCAGTTTCGTGTTCCTGTACTTGAAGAAAGCATCAGTACCTTCTCATTGGCTGAGCCTTTGCAGGCAAATGCAAATGAGCAGACATCTGTAAACAATGCACATATCAATATTGGCACCGGTATAATTATCAGCATCACCATTGAAGGTAAACATCTGCCGCTTAGAAACGGACGTTTTTCTGATTTGACGGCACTTCTTTCTCAGACAGACAACGCTTTTTGCCAGTCGGAAAGGGCAGAAGAACAGATTGCATCAGTCATAGCCTTCCTCACATCATTGTTTGCGCTGGATACCGTATTTCTGTCAGGTGAGGTGACAAAATCCCATAGGTTCATTCGCAGCGTACGGGAACTGACAGAAGCAAAGCTGAGCTCCGCTCCAATTCCCAAAATACAGGTTCTGAATACAGATCAACAGCCTGTTGCCGGTTTACTGGCAAAGGAGGTTCGAACCCGGGTATTTGAATCCTTATACTTATAGGAAAAGGAGGTGACCAGGCCGTTCTTGGAGACATAAGCAAGGAGGTGGTGCATTCCTATCCAATCCGGTAATTTGCATACATAGAAGCAGGAATCATATTCTATTTGGAGCAGCTGAACCCAATAACTAATATCTCACTCAGTTTGTATGAATAAGGGGGCTACCCTGAAAGAAAAGGAGAAATGGTTATGTGGCAAGGTCTATTGATCATTATAGTTTTTCTGGTTATAGCTGCTTTGATGATGACTAAAAAGATCCCTACATTGTTGGCACTCCCATTGATGGCTATTGTAATTTGTGTTATAGCCGGTGTTCCGGCAGTGGGAGTCAATGAGGAAGGTGCGGCTATTGGCTGGCTGCAGACTGTGCTGGAAGCAGGGGTTATTCGCCTTCAGAAAAACAATGCCTGGGTCAGGCAGTCTGATGCTGCCAACTGGAAACGGGATGTGGAATTACTGCTGGAGGAGCTGACCATATATAACGATGGCGGAGTCAACCTTCCCAATATTCATTTGATAGTGGGCAAGCGAATTGTGGATTTGTCAGGCCTGCAAAGTAATGAACAAATCTACGGACTGGGCGGCATAGAACTGGCCGGATACCCGGAAGATGAGCCCATAATCGTTGTGGGAGCCAGGAAGGTGGATACATGATACAGTTTTCTCTCCCATTTCCCAGCAAGCAGCTGGCTCATCAGGAGCTTACATATGATCCGTGTTATTCCAAAATTCCAATAAAGGATCGGCAGCCGATTGTGGAGTCAGCATGGGAAAAGGGCGAACAGGCGGCGCTAATGACATATGAAAAATATGGCGGCAGCTATGGTTTTAATGAGATTGCAGTAAAAAGCGGCTTAACTGTAAAAATGAAGAATGCAGACTATATAGTGGGAAATCAAAGGTATTTCAGCGACTATATTTCGGGCAGAAATTTGTTAATCCTGTACCTGGGCTCCATTCAGAAGTGGGCAGAAAGCAATTCGTTGGATCTTCCCACCGCCGTTAACATGATAATCAGCCATGAGTACTTTCACTTTCTTGAATGGACCTCTTTGGGTCTGACCAGCAGGGAATATACCGTTCCCATGCTCACAATCGGAAAATTGAAGTTAGGGAAAACAGGCATTCGCGCCCTTAGTGAAATTGGAGCGCATGCATTTGCACACACATATTTCCACCTGGCAGGTTGTGGAGACAAGGAGGTTATGGAATGAGAAGCAATTTGTTTTATGATGTAGTTGTGATCGGAGGGGGCCCTGCCGGTTCCATTGCTGCTATAGCTGCAGCAAGGCGTGGGGCCAGAACACTGCTGGTAGAACGCTATGGGTATCTTGGAGGTATGCTGACCGCTTCCGGAACCGGACCTCAGATGACCTATCATGCCGGTGAAACCCAGGTAGTGAGAGGAATACCGGATGAAATCGTACAGCGCATGACAAAGCTTGGTTTTTCACCGGGACACATGGAGGATGCCGTTGGCTATGCCAGCAGTATTACTCCTTTTGATGCGGAAGGCTTGAAACTGGTATTGGAGACTACCGCAGAAGAAGCCGGAGTCGTATTGTTGTATCATACTGTGTATACCGGTTGTACGGTTCGCGAAGGAAGAATTGAATCCGTCGATCTGTTCTCAAAAAAGGGAAGTTTTTCTGTGAAAGCAAAGGTATTCATCGATGCATCTGCTGATGCTGATCTGGCAACCCATGCAGGTGTCTGTAGTATCTATGGAAGAGAAAAGGATAATCTTGCTCAGCCCATGACTATGAACTTTAAAGTTGAGGGAGTGGACAGAGACAAGGTAATCGAATATATTCAGTCGCATCGGGAAGACATGTACCCGCCCACACCATTTGATCGCCTGCAGGATTTACCCCGTTGTGCCATATCCGGCGGCTATTCCCTTGTCAGGTTGGCAAAGGAAAACGGAGACTTTGACATAGACAGAGATGTGGTTTTATGTTTTGAGACCAATGTAAAGGGGCAGTTCATCGTTAATATCAGCAGGATTATAAAGCGTAGTGCCCTGGATCCTTTTGAACTTACCCAGGCAGAAATTGAGGGCAGAAAGCAAGCTCATCAAATTGCTGCCTTTCTGAAAAAGTATTTTCCTGGATTTGAGAACAGTTATATAATATCCACCGGTCCACATATCGGTATCAGGGAAAGCCGAAAAATAAACGGTGTGTATAAGCTGACAGCAGAGGATCTTCTGGATAACCGGATGTTCCCGGATGCCATAGCAATGGGAGGCTACCCCATTGATATTCATTCTCCGGATGGAGAGGAGATGACCCATCGCTTTTTAAAGCCAGGCAGCTGGTATTCCATTCCCTATAGATGTGTTATCACCAGGGAGATAAAAAATCTTCTGGTGACGGGGCGTTGTCTGAGTGCTACTCATGAAGCCTGCGCAGCTGTGAGAGTGACTCCCATCGTAATGGGCATTAGTCAGGGTGTTGGTACGGCAGCAGCGCTGGCGGCCGGTATGGAGATTCCGGTAAAGGAAGTGGATATCGACATGCTAAGGAACCAGCTAAGAGAAGACGGAGTATTTTTGGATGAGTACCGGGAAAACAACAATGGCACAAGGAAATGAAACCAAAAGGAATTTGCATATATGCAATATATGCAATGCATGGAATGTACAGAATATATTGGAGAAATTGATAATAAAAGAGGTACTGATACAGCACCTCTTTTGCATAACCTGCAACAATGTATGACAATTACCCGATAATGAGCTATATTATTTATTGGACATCGCGTATTATGCTTCAATTGTCCGATCTGAAGGGCTTGCAGCAGTTTGCCCGCTGATAAGCGGATATTTCTTATAAATAAAAATGGTTGCTATGGAACATATGGCAGGCAGCAGGGCACAGACCACTATGAACCAATTGAGCAAAGCAGGGATTCTGGATAACTCTCCCAGGTAGTTGCCGGTTACCGAATCTACTTCATAACCTATTAAGAGTAAAATCCATCCTACCACCAGTGTGCTGATAGCTATTTGAGCCTTGCCTATGAAGCTGCTCAGCGCAGTAATGGTTCCGCCCATTGGCTTACCGGAAACCTCTTGATTATAATCGATGCACTCCATCCACATAGATTGAGTGGGTACAAAACAAAGGCCGTTTCCGAATGACAGAGCACCCATCAATATTGCGAAGAAGATAAAATGGAGCTGAAGGATACCCAGTAATTGCAAAACAAAGGTCAGAATTCCTGCGGCAAAGGTGATCCAATTAGCCCGGTTCAGTACCTTTACATTAGAGCCGAGTTTTTTCAGCAGCATAGGTGAAATAATAGCCGATACCAACATGGGAAGCATTATGATAATAGTCGTAACCATGGTGATGGTACCCAGGAGGGCATTATCCACCTGACCAGTTTCGATATTGGCACTGTATGCCCATTTGGTATAATAAGCAGTAGTGGCTGTCATAAAAGTATAGACAAAATTCCGAACCAGTACTCCAATGAAGTGGACAAGGAAAGCTTGGTTTTGTTTAAATAATGTCAGAACATCGCTGAAACGTACCTTTTCATCCTTTTCTTTCTTAACTTCTGTATCACCCTGCCTTACCATAAGTAGACAAGGCACACTTATCACAACACCAGCAACCATAAAAAAGATGGTGGTGATGGAAAAGGATTTTCCAAAATTATTGACACTGGCATCTATAGCATTGACTATTACTAGTAATGCTGAAAATACGGCGCCGATAAGTACGGACAGCAGACGGCTGTATAGCATGAGCTTGGAGCGACGCACATCACTTGCGCCCATCGTTTGTATCAGGGCAAAGTTACCACTGAAACTGGCGCCTATGTCATACATAAGGTAAAAGAAAAGTATCCAAATGTACAGCATTGGAACACTGGTTTTGATGGCATCGGGAATGCTGTACAAACCCCAGATGGAGATCGCACTTATAATGATGCTGAGCAGGATGAAAAACCTGTACTTGCCAAATTTCATACGGGGTGTGACATCGATTATCCAGCCCTGCAGAGGATCATTTACTGCATCCACTATGCGGCCGATAGCCAATATGACAGGTGCAATTGTTGCACCCAGGATTCCAAGACCGGCATAATCAGTCAGGTAAACTAAAAAATAACCTGACATAAATGAGCTTGCAATAGTGCTCATTGTTCCCATTCCTGTAACGCCAAAACCCGTTTTGAAATCATATGGGTAAGCTTTTTTCTTGCGTTTCATGAAATTCCCTCCCATTAATCGATTAGTATCCGACACGTACATGGAATCAACCATCCATTTAGCAAAAGTATTAAGGTTCCATATCTTCAATTCTAAGTGTCACACCGTCATAAGTTGACCAGCCCCGGCTTTCAGGCAGTCCGTCATCACCAACAGCAAAAGAAAGCATAGCCGGAGCATGCAGGCCTTCCCTGTTAAACACAGCCCTGAGTTTCATCTCTCCCTGGTGTTCGCCCTCTACGGTTAAGTCAGCTTCAAATATGGTTTTGCCAACTGCAAACAGACTTGGCGGGGCAATTACTGCAATATGTCCGTTATAATAGGATTTTCCGTCATCGCTGAAGTTATGGTAGGTAGTTGTATAGACAGGCGGGTCTCCTGCTTTACAGTCATTGATCATGCAGCCACTGACTTTTCCTTTAATTCTCATAGGAAAAACATCATCATACATTTGCTGTTTTGGACTGCTGAGAGGAAGTGCATACGGGATCTGTTCCGGATCAGGAGTAGCAGAAGCGGGTACAGGCCGGCTGGGTGAACGATCAAGTAAATGGCAGATTTGAAGTCGACACTTTTGGAGGCCTTCTGCCATGCGGGTACGCTCATTCCACATTGCACGGGTACTGTCCGGATGCCAGCTGATGGGAGAATAGTAGACCCACTTTCCCTCAGGATCACTCAGGTTCACACCCATGTAACCGCGCCCGCTTTTTCGGGAGTGTTCAATATCAATCAGAACAGGCCCGATATTGCCTTCGCGAAAAGCACGTACACCTGCCACACAATACATATACAGGATGTTGATGATTTTACTGCGAACAACCATGGAATGCGGCTGGGGTACCAGTCCAAATACGGCACAGTTGGTTCGGGCGGAGAAGCGGGGAGACATGACCACGCCCAGCTTTTCATCAGGCGAGAAGATTGTGGTTTCCTCATAACCGGGGGTATTGGTAATCTGAATTATCTCTTCGCTTTCCAAAGACTGAATGACGCTCTCAGTGATACTGTCTCCATCTCCCACCATGGTCAGTGCTTTGCCGCCACGGATAAACTGCTTGACTTCACCTCCCCTGATAGGAAGCGGAATTACATAACCTTCATGTTCCGGGTCGGGCTTGCATACTTCTGCAGTGCTTATGATGCAAACATTCTTGAGAGTATACCGATCTTTTTCGCGAATCAGTTTGCCCAGGTAGTTGGTTGCCCCGTTTGTGGTAAGGGTTGTCCAGCACATGTGATTATTATCCGGAGAAACAATGACCTCAGACCAGCGGCAGTAAACCCCAGGTGCCTTTATCAGCTCTTCCGGGTAAATCAGACGTATCAGTTCAGCTCTTTCGCAGTGATCTATGTCCGGTTCACACTCCAAAACATAGTCACCCAGCAAAATACGCTTGTTATCCGGGAAACACATCCATCGCACGCCATTAGCGCCCTCAATTTGGGGAATCTTGCCTGAGAAAACCTTAGTTATTCCGGTACCGTCGTCATTGAGACTGGCTGCGTTATACCAATCCTTCACGTCAGGATCCCTGGCTGTGCGATAGGATACAAGTACCCTGCCTGAATAGGTATAAGTGCCAAAAATATCCTGCATTTCCTCGGGCAAAGGAACACTGCGTATCTCAATACGGCCAAAATCCTTGTCATGAATCAGCATCTAGTTTGCTCCTTTCTGTATATGTTAATATCAGTATAGCAGGTTGGCTTTAACTCCGTTATCGTAAAAACAACATCGTTGTCATAAATCCGATAAATTTACAGACTTGCTGGAAATATATAAACAATATCGGAAATATGCTATAATGATGTACGAAGTGCTCTTGGGAAAGAATCGCAGGTAATTGAACGGACGGAGATTGTACCATAATAATTATAAAGCCTGGTAGCAAGAGAAGAAAAAGCAGGTGTAGATAGAATAAATGCGATTCCTGCAACAGAGGAGGGAGAATCATACATGGACAAGTTCAGTAAGCTGCAGTTTCTACAGGATCTGATGCTGAGCTGCCTGTCACTGTGGAGCTGGCGGTTTGACTCTGACTTCAGGCTGGTGGAATGTAACAGTCCTGAATCCGGGAATATTGGCGCTATTCTTCCTGAACAAAGCGAAAGGATATTTGTTCTGGCTGAAGACGGACAGCTGCCGGCTGTTATTTCCCTTGCAGCAGGTATTGCCTGGGCAGTAACAAGCACAGGTGAAAAGAAAGGAGAGAAGTTGTTTTATGCTCTTGGCCCTGTACGTCTTTATCCGGACAATTTGAATACAGAGCTCGTATCGGATATTGCAGACAAATTTCCAGTGATGAGCACATATGAATTGAGCCGATACACTTCAATGCTTCACAAAGCAGTTACCGGCCAAACTGCTTCTGTACATCTGATTAATGATAACACAAATGATGCAGGAGACAGCACGGCAATACAACTGCTTGAGCGTCTTAAAGAGAAGATTAGGAATGGGGAATTGGATTACAAAGAGATTGTTTTCGAGGTTCTTACAAATCGATGTCATCTTCAGGCCCTTGGTGCTGTTACTATAGAAGGAGCAAAGAACGTGGCTCTTATATCAATTGACAAGTGCTGTCAGGCGGCACTGGAGAGCGGGTTAACCAGAAAAACGGTGAGTGCTCTGTGTGAGGAATATGTGCCTCAGATAAGGGCTGCTAGTACAGGGGCTGAAATTGCCCGGCTAAGCAACACTCTGATGTATCATTTCGTTCGCCTTGTGCGGCGTCTTAATGGGAAGGTGACCTATTCCGAGCCTGTACAGGCTTGCTGTACTTATATTGAAAAACATGCTTTTGACAAGATTACTCTGGAGTTATTGGCCAGACAGGTGGGTTACAGCCCGGATCACTTATCAAAAAAATTTAAACTGGAAGTAGGCGAGCTTCCTAAAGATTATATACTCAGAACAAAGATCTACCATGCTCAGCTCATGCTGACTACCACTTCCATGCCAATCGGCGAAATAGCCGGCAGGCTTTCCTTCTGCTCCAACAGTCATTTTACCAAGGTATTCAGACGCTTTACTCAGCAAACACCTGCAAGCTACCGTTTTATGCATAATCATATGGTATAGCAAATATATTGGATGGATATTTGCACTTTAAGTAAATCATAAGATGAGTAAAACCCAAAAATAAAGAAAAAGTGTCCTATCTGTGTTAATATATAATCTGACAAAACACTTAAGAAATATTACATTATACTTATAACAGCGGAAAGGGAATAGTATGAGCTTATTTACAGAACAACTGAAAATTCACAGGGGAGCTGCTCCCTGTTTATTCTATCCAATGGCAGGCAGGATGGGCATATCGATGTCTCAGCTGCTGACAGAACCGGTTGTACAGGCAGAAGTTTTAACTGAGATTTCCCGAATTAAGCTGGTAAGCGCAGTAATCCGCATGACAGAGCTTTGGTGTGAAGCCGCATCATTCGGCATAGAGTGGAAAATATATGAAAGGGATTTTCCAAAATTGGGTGCACCAATCTTTTCTGATATAGGTGAACTTGCGGATCTTAAAATACCACAGATTGAAAATGAAGTTACAAGCCCGCTGATTGAAGCTGTTCGCCTTGCTGCG
>DUOA01000083.1 GCA_012839095.1 Clostridiales bacterium | reverse complement strand
TCATGAATACAAGTATATAGGGCCAGTACTTGGGTTCTGAATACCACTGTACCGCGTCTTTTCCGAAAAATTTCAGGATCGTGTTGAAAAGCCCCTTGTCCATGCTAAGGAAGGCAAATACAAAATAACTTACTACAACCCATGACATAAAATGGGGAAAGAACATCATGGTCTGGTAAACCTTGGAACTCCTCTTGCTGTGAAGCATACTGATCATAATGGCCAGAGAAGTTGATATGAATATACCAAGAACAATAAAGACAATATTGTATCCGATAGTATTCCTTAAAAGTATTTTCAGATCATTGCTTTTAATAAAGAACTCAAAGTTGCTGAGGCCTGCCCATTCACTAAGTACGAGGTTTCCGAAAAAGCCCTTGCCTGGAAATATCTTGTACCTCTTAAATGCTATGAGGATTCCGAACATGGGAAGATAACTGAACAGGAAATACCATACGAAGGTTGGCGTTGCCAGCACTGACAGCTCAATGTCATCCCTGGACCAACGCCTTTTTTTCCTATAAGGGGTCGTCGACGCCGCTTTGCTTTTTTCTGACTTCATTGCCATAATTATCACCTTTATATAAAATGAGTCAAAACCATTATCATTATTCAAATACCCAGATTTTAATCTGTAAAACGTACAGGCTTTTACGGTCTGACTGTGCAGTGCTGTTGAAAATCAACGAAAAATACTGAATTACTATATAAATTATAGTAAATGCCGGTATTCATAAGCTATATAAAAAAATTTATACTTATCCCCAAAAAATTAATATACAGGATAAAAACAAAAAAAACCGGCCGTAGCTGACAGGCGGTCCGGTTCTTCTTACTTACTTTGCTTACTTACTTTGCTTGCTTACTTCGCTTGCTTATTCTGCTTTACCCTGTTTTATCAATGTTTTCACGCAATTCAGTGGGAGCCATGCCAAAAAACTCCCTGAAATGGTAGTAGAAATAATTAAGGTTTGCATAGCCTACGGTTTTTGCAATATATACAATCTTATCAGGGGTATTCTGAATAAGCTCCTTAGCTTTCAGCATCCTGTATGCCTTAAGGTAGTCGGTGAACTTCATGCCTGTTTCCTTATAAAAAAGCTGCCCCAAATACACATTGTTCATCTTTATGTCATTTGCAATGGTTTTCAGGCTGAGGTCGCTGCCGTAGCTTTCCTCCACCTTGGAGAGGATAATGTTGACAACACCTGATAAATCGCTGTATCTTCTGTTCAGTATCGAATTATAGTCATCGTCCCTGCCATTTTCAATATCCTCGCCAAAATCATCATGCAGGATTTTCACCAGCAGCTGCTCCAGTTTATCCTGCTGAATGGGCTTAAGCAGGTAATCCCTTACCTCCGGCCGGATTGCCTCCCTGACAAATTCGAACTCATCATAACCGCTGATCATAATGTAAACAGATTCCAGACCCAAGCTGTTTAATTTGTCTATAACCTGGAATCCCCGCATCTCACCAAGACAGACATCCAGGAGAACAATATCCGGCCTGAATTCAATACCCTTCTCTATCGCCTCGCTGTAGCTTTCCGCGGTCTGTATATATCCAATTTTAAATTTCTCCCAGTCAATCAACTTTTTAAGGCCTTCACATATGCTGCTTTCATCATCAACTATTAAGAGTCTGTACATACTGCACCTCCTTCAGCTCTATGGTTACAGTCACGCCCGCTATCTGATTGTTTTCAACCGACATGCTGACGCCATCGGGACCATAGAAAATCTTCAGGCGTTTATAAACATTATTGAGCCCTGATTTCTCATTGATGTCTGTGCTTAATCCCTGGTTAATTCTCTTAAGCTCCTTCTCATCCATCCCCAAACCATTGTCGCACACTTCTATAACTATTCTGCCCTCCGGTGATCTAAAGCCCCGTACAACCAGAACATTGGTATCGCTGCTTCTGTCGAAGCCGTGGACAAAAAAGTTTTCCACCAAAAGCTGAATCCAGAACTTTATGGTATAAGCGTCCATGATTTCATCATCCACATCGATGGTATAAAAGAACTTTTTGCCATGTATAAAGCTCATAAGATCCAGGTACCGCCGGGTCAGTTTTATTTCATCGCTGAAGGTAATGACGCTGTCAAACTTCAGAAGATCCCGATACAATCCGCCCAGATGGGATACGGCATTGGCTACCTCATTGTCGTAATTAAGAAGGGCCCTTGCCCGGATGGTCTCCAGGGTATTATACAAAAAGTGCGGGTTCAAACGGTTTTGCAGCAGTTCAAACTGCATCTGCTTCTGCTCATACTTCAGCTTGTATTCCAGCTTGATGTAGTTATCCAGCTTCCGGCTCATATCGTTTAGTTCATTGGCTATCAAGCCATACTCGTCATTTCTGTCTGCCGCTTTTGTAAAGGTAAACCTGCCCATTTTGGCATTGCTGATTGTGCTTATTATGCTGTTAAGGGCACTGGCATCATTGCTCAGTTTGTTGGCAATATATATTTCAAACAGTATAAAGATCACAGCAGCAGAGGCAAAAACAGCAAAAAGGGTTAGCCTGTCCACATTGATTATGGAATGATCGACAATTGTTACCACTTTATAATCCTGCCCCACTATGGGATAGGAAGTGTAATGCATTTTACTTAAGGAGGTTATCGGGATCTCCCCTTCAACCATTTCCTGCTTCAGCAGAAGAGGCATAACGTCCTTAAGATAGCGGGATTTCACAGGCTGATTCAAAACAGTGTGGGAACCGTTCCCGTCCACTATTATAACATCACCGCTGTCATATTTATCTATCAAAGGAAGCAGCTTACTATGATCATAGATAACAAATATACTGCATATCTTCTCCATGGTATCCGGGTACAGTGCTTCCTTGCTCAGAACAAGGCCTCCGGATTCCTGCAGAATATCCGGGACACTTAAGAACTCACTGGAATCGTATGTTTTCAGATGAAGAGAGGGCTTGGTTGAGTAAACCATCATACGATTCTTAATATGGTTGAATATAATGATTTTATCTATATCCTGATCGCTGTATATA
Organism: Clostridiales bacterium; assembly: GCA_012839095.1. Taxonomy (GTDB): domain Bacteria; phylum Bacillota; class Clostridia; order Caldicoprobacterales; family DTU083; genus DUOA01. The sequence continues at coordinate 531 of DUOA01000083.1, read as the reverse complement.
AGGTTCTGACTTATTTTAGCAATTGTAGGATAATAATCAAAAGGCTGGTATGCATCCAGCCTTTTTGCCAGATACTCGTCTATATCCAGCATGAAAAAACTTATAAAATCATTGTAGGATTTATCGTTGTTGTATATGGAGTTCAGCTTGTCGTCTATTATGTCCTGCTTTGTCCGGATGGTTGCCTCTATATACTCACTCACCCGCCTGTTGTTCTGTTTGATATACTCATACTTGTTCCTGTAAATCTGATTGTAGGCCAGAATGGAGAGCGCAACCAGGACAATGAAGAATATAATGGAGAAGTTTATGAAAAGCCTCCTGTATACTCTGTTTTTTGAAAACCCGAACATTCCGCTCCTCCCCGTGTGAGCCCGGTTTAATCTGTATTTCGCCAAAGTCAAACCCGGCTCACTCTCCGTATATAATGTTTCGCAGTGCCTGCCTGTTTACCTCCAGGTCAGGAACCAGCACCAGCATCTTCCTGATCCAGGCATCCTTATAACTGCCGTCCACAGGTATGCGATGCTG
>DUOA01000082.1 GCA_012839095.1 Clostridiales bacterium | reverse complement strand
TTTTTACGCCTTCCCTGACAACTGTTGCACTGGATCATCATGAACTTGGCCGGCAGTCAATATTACTCTATTCATATTTATATAAACAATCATCCCTGATGAGTGCGTCTGTAAAGCTTGACTGCAAAATAATTGTAAGAGAAACAACATTGGAGACTCAAATCCTCCAAGGTTTTCCCTATTACCTATCTCCAAATATACCCAGCATAGATTTTTATGAGGATTCAGAAGTTAACAAGATTATGCAGATTGAAGACTTCATAACCCGCTGCGATGATTTGGATTTCCTTATACTACGCGGTCTGTTTAATGAAATACCTTACAGCAAATTGTCTGAAACTATCTATATTACTGAAAATGCAATCAGATATCGCGTCAAACGTATGTTATCATGGTTATCCCTGGAAACCGAAGAGTGTTTACTTTCTACTATAGAAGAATATATTTCACCATCAGCTATCGATAATGCCATAAGTATAAAATCTAAACAGAATCATAGGTAAATATATACTTCTCTTCCCATCATATATGAAATAAACCGACTGTTCATAAGTATTTCGAAATTGGGCACTATATCAGTTCTTTCATGGTAAAAGGCCCTAAGTAAACGTTCAATATCCGGTTCATTCTGCGAAGGTTTAACTACCATAATAACCTACCCCTTCATAGTATGAGGATTTTAAATTAAACTCAATCCATTACTCAAACAGAATCTTAACGCCTTTTACTCCGAACGGCACCTGAAGATAAGAGTCTGTCCAGGCTGTGGTATCAACATCCCTTTTGAAATGCCAATCCGGGAATATTTCTCCGGTGACTATACTGTACTCTCCAAGCCAGGGATCATTGGGCGATTCATATCCACTCCAGCAGTATCCAACTTCCCCCACCGGTCTGTGGTATGGACCCAACAGGTTTCTAAGTGTATTGGTTAATTTTATTTCAATGGTATTCTTTCCTGCCATTACTAAATCAGTAATATCCAGTTTTAGCGGATCCCAGTACAGATTCCCGGCATGCCTGCCATTTAAATAAACAGATGCCAGACATGCATCCATCTTATCCAGGGAAATGTATATACGCTTTTCCTTAGGAATATCATCCAGGACAATTTCTTTCTTCATGGAAATCGTACCTGCAAAGAAGGGGAAGCCTGAACTTGTAAGCTCACTGACGGCAGCGACAGGCGGTTTCCCTATAATGAAATCCCTGTTGTAACGAATGCAGTTTGTATCAGTTGGTTCCTCTTTTCCGTATACACCGAAATCACCCAGCAGATACATTGCCTCAAGCTGCACGCCGTCCAGCTTCTGATACAAGGCAGACAGCCTGGATACAGGCTTTTCCAAAGGCTTAAAGTAACGGGTTGTTTCTATATGATTCTCGCCCTTTCTGATTCCATCAGGCAGGTCGACTACGATAAAGCTTTTATCCCGGTACCATCCTTTTGGATTGCTTGTGTCCACATCTTTTCGGTTAAAGGTAATCTTCTGCTCCTTAGGATCTTCCAGTGCAAGTCTCACATCAGGTATGTCGGTTTCCGCCCGGAAAGTGAACCGTATAATAATTTCACCCTGATAATTCTCTTTAGTCAATAGATGCTGCAAGGCAAGAATGGTCAGGGGCGGAGAAAATTCACCATCAGGCAGCCTGTAGGTACAGTATTCCAGCAACAGGACATTAGGGTCATTTGCGGAGACATTCCAGTTGTCACCCAAATCCAATACCTGACGTACAGCAGGAACTGCCTGTTTGCTTGTTATCTGCTCTGAATCCGGCTTTGCATAGATAAGCAGACTGCCTCCTTTTTCCACAGCTAAATCCAGGCATGAAGTGCCTTCATTCTGCTTCACAGGCAATTCCCGGCAAGAGCCGTCCAGTGCGTTTAGCGAGAAAAAGCGATAATTTCCTTTAAGGACAAGCTTTCCCTTTCTTGACTCATCTTCATGGTTGTTGAAGATCATAAAATACTTGCAGCCATTACCTTCACGATAGTTGATTTGAATATTGCTGCTGCCTTCTCCGGCATAGATATATTTCCTGTCTGGATCCGCTTCCAGAAGTATCCGCAGTTCATTAAAGTTTTTCACATGGACGGTATTTTTCAGCCCCATCAGTTCATCAGCCAAAGCTGCATCCGGCTTTCCATCCCGCATATCCGGAAGTGTACCCATTATAATAAGCCTGCCGCCCAGATCACAGAACTTCTTCAGCAAATCAACGGTAGTCTGACGCAATACCCTTATATCCGGAATAATGACCATCCGATATTTCATGTGCCCTACTACAAATTTTCCGGTGTCATCAACGCTGCCTATGTCGGCAATGGTATCTTCATCACCCAGTTCAAAATTGGCCTGAATTCCAACCAGCCCTCTGAGAAGAGAGTTGAACTTTCTGTCCATTTCTCCATAGGCATGCCTGTCTTCCCTTCCATCGTCATGCACACTCTTGTACTCCAAAAAAGCTGCTTCAGCCGGATGGAGACAGAGAATATCAGCTGCAGGCCTGCCCTGGCTGACAAACCAGCTTACGCGGGCCTGATAATCCGTCAGGGCATGATAATGCTCCCAATATGGCTGGTAGTAATTGATATGTGGTGCATACGCCCTTTTGCTGCGGCCTTTCAGCGAATAGAAGAGCCCATGAACACATTTGTGGTTGATCCCCAGGGACGCAAAATGATCAAATATATACTTCTGTTTCTTAAAGGTAAGGTTTTGGGTACTTACCCCATACATCTCGCACAATTTTTCTTCTTTTCCTGCCTGATGAGCAGCACTGCTGCACTGGAGAGGCGTATTTAAAAAGCGGTAGTGGTCTTCCTCCAGCCCCCTGTGATGCCCATGCCTCCAATTCAGATCTGCTGTCAGGTGATCGATCCCGGGTATGTCGAAATACTTGTAAAGGGGCATGGCGCTGCAGGTGTAGGCTGTCTGAGCAGCCAGGGTATCTTCTCCCATAAGATGACCGCTGAAAAGCAGATTATTGGCACGGCACCATTCGGATACCTCTGTAAAATAGGCATTCTTCAGGAGTTTCAGTACGGTTCTCCAATAATGATAACGAACGCTCCTATAGCTGCCTGTGTCTTCAAAGAGCAGAGGCAGATTATCCAGAATGCTGCAGCCCCATTCCTGCCGGAACAGCTCAGGCAGCTTCCTGGTCCAGGGAAGATCAGGAGGACTGAAATGAGGTTCATCCACCCATACGGATACTATGGTTTTACCGAATTCATCCCTGAAATCCCTCCACATATCCTCGTATGAGACCTTAATATAATATTTCATTGCATCTGCATTCAGCATATCAAGGAAATAAGTTTTTGTAACGAGGACATATGCATATTTATCATTAATTGATAAGACTGTTCCATTTACGTCATTCATATTATCTGCGGGCATTCTTTTAATGGCAGTGTGAGTATACTCATCAGGAAGGTTAAGGACTCCCCCAGGCATATACCCTGCCTGTACGAATACCTTCAAACCCTGCCTGCCGGCCTCATCAACTATTACCCTCATGTTGTTCATAAAATCCTTCCCGGGGTAATCTGATGACAGCCCTATATAAGTCCGGGCAATAAAGGAATAAAAGCCCTGCCTTTTCATTTCACGAATCTGCCGCCTGAGTTCCTCCGGCTGCAGCTGTGCGTTCAGCATCCAAAGCTCGGTTCCTCTGTGAATAGGACTGGGGCTTTGAAAGCCTTCCAATGACAGCATAATTATCCACCTCCGGCTTATTATACTGGCTTTCCCCTTCTTTTCTTAACTCTTAATTTCTTTACTCTCAAGCTTTATTCGCCGACAAGCTTATAAGTCTCGCCTGTTCCCCAGGAAATCATCAATGAGCCGCTGATATTCCTGCACAGAATCCGGTTATTATCCAATTCCTCATATTCAATATTGGTATCAAGGAATTTATCGGCATCACCATGTCCGCTGCTGCCGCAGGGGAAATGCACCGGCTTAACAATAGTGCCGGGTACTTTGCGGAAAATGACGTCTGCATCCCTGAGCCCGGTAACATAAAACCTTCTGTCTGTGCCTGGGAATACTGAAGGCTTAATGATACAGCTGACCTTTGATCTTTCTTTTTGCCTGACAAAAATCCGGCATTCATTGTACCACCAGCGAGGCAAGGTATATTCTGCAATGCTGTTTTCAACAATACAATCAGTTCCCATCATAATGGGAGCACCGTCAGGGAGACCAAGCCTCATTTTACATGTGGTATCAGGTGCATATCCGGTCACATAGCAGGCATTTTCGCTCATGGAATACAATACCATGGGGGATTGATCGTCCAGCTCCTGAAGAGCAAAAGCGATATGGACATCAAATTTTGTCAAAACGGCTCTGAGAAACTTGCCGGGCATCACATACTCGGAAGCCTTGAAGTTCCCAGGCAGCCTGGAGCGGGGATTTCCTTCCCCGGGAAAACTTCCGCGAACCCATGCCAGTCGTCCGGACAGCGCTCTGCCGTTAAAAACGCCGTATATTCTTTCCTCTCCGTCTGTATGCACTGCTTTAATCAGAATATCTACGTCGGAGCCGGCTCTAATCGTATTCAGCCCGCCGCCGCTGATTAGTGCCTGATGCTTCAAAACCCGGGAGGGATCACCGCCCTGCAGAATCTTATCCTCCGGGAGACTGCTTTCTAAAATAAACTCTCCCTCCAGGGGCATAGTGGTTTCTATGCCAAGAAGTGATTTGATGGTATCTGATGCATGATCTGCCGGGCCGTACAGCAGAACATCGCCTTTCCTTAATAAGGCCTCCAGCACGGCCTTCTCCATATCCGAATCTTCATCCGGAACAGGCATCACCAATACGGTTTTGCCTGCAAGATGCCTTGCTGCATCACCTTTCACAAAGTTGGAATCCGATATGACGGTATTCAGAGGCATGCCTGCATCGACAGCGCTCTTAATGAACCAGTCACCAAAAAGCACCTCACCGGCCCTGTCTTTTTGGAATCCGATTTTGTGATATTGCTCGAAAGGATAAACCCAGGTAACCGGTCCTGCTGAATCCGGATAATGGGAATATGCATCCAGCAGATGAGGTATTACCTCCACCGGACATCTGCGGGGAAGATTGCCGAAGGAATCATCTGCCGTCAGAAAGTTGATCCCATAAGGCTGCATGACCCTTAAGTTCTCATCCAGCCTGGCAACGGAAAGCGGCAGGTAAATGTCATGAGGCTGCCTGTTGTACCGGTCAAACCAGGGACTGTTGATCCACCAGGGATCATGGGTATAATAGCGGAACAGATATCCCTCTGAAGGCGTTTCAGCAATATGGGACATATAACCCACCAGTTCCAGGCCAAACTGCGCATCTATTGCAGCCCATGGCGAATTGGGGGGAGCAAAGGGCAGGAATTCATATATGGAAGACAGCGGCGAGCCATGTGCAGCTATATCCATCCCTGTTGAGAGATTGCTTCCCCGTGTTTCTATCCGGACACCCGGGCAGGCTTCAGTAAACTTATGCCAGAACTCCAGGATTTGATCCTTTACTCTTTCTGCCGCACCGTCGAAAAATTCCTTTCCGTCAAAGCATTCCCCGGTCCAGTTCCAGGAGTCCCGTGAAAAACCAAAGCCATTGGAAAACCAAATATAATCAAAGCCCAGATCCTTTGCCAACTCCCTGTACTGAGCTCCCAGGAAAGTGCCGAAATGGGTGCCTTCCGGTATCCCGTCGGGAAAGGCCGCATATTTTCCGGTGTCACCTTTCAGAATCGATGTGCAATGCACCCATTTACTTGAGCCATCACCGCCCAGTATAGAACCTTTTGATATTTCAGTATGCCTGTTATATTTGAAATCGGATTTGGCAAACTCGGGACCGGGATCAAAAGTTGCCCCTACCGTTATCTCAAATCCGGTGATTTCCCTGCCGATTCTCTTTAATGCCGCTATGATGCGTTTCAAATCACCGTAAGTAATAACCGGCGGATTATCCATATAGTACCTGGGCCAGGAATGAAGCCCGAGCTTCTGCGGATCCGAACCTTGAGGTAAATCAGGCGGGTTAGCCAACCCCAGATACCTGGCCCATTCTATTTCATCATCCAGTTCCCCTCTGTATTCCAATATTTCGCTGCCATCCGCCGTCCACAGCAGAACAGAACAACCGGATGCCTTTATTAAGAGCTCCTTCCACTGATCAAAAAGCTCGGTGCAAACCTCTTCTATAAAGCTCTGTTCAAGACTCTTAAAGGGCTTCAGACTCATTTCAAGGCAGACTCTGCCTACATTCATGTCTTTTGGATATTCAAAACTGTACATTGCATCCCCTCCCTGTGGCTGTCCTCTGTTTATTCCCGAACTCATCCTTCGATAATAACAGCCTCGATTCCCAGTGCATCCGCTATTTTCTTAATGGTGGATGCGTGATGCCCGACTCCCAGAGCATAATGATGGGTCGGACCTTCTGCAAGCCATTTATGCAGAAAAGTTACTGCATCAGGACTAAAATGACCCCGGGTATTGGAGTTTCCCGTGGGAGGTATGGGACCTTCCCTGGATTCTCCTTCTGCTATTATAAACTTGAACTTTCCGTCTTCCCTGACAGTTATACACAACATGGTAATGGGGCCCTGCTTTATTTTAAACTCAACGGAAGCACCGGAACCCGGTTTGCCGTGATATTTTTTCAGACTGCGCAGAACCGGTTTGTCATCAGCAATATTTATATGATGCGGACCGTCATGCCCCACCAGAATAAAATCTTCATTGAAGTCAATGGGATGGAATTCAGCAAAGCTGCCTCCGATGCCAAGGCTGTCCATGATCATCATGGCCACACAGGTTTTCAGATCCAATTCACCGCACATGGGGAAGCCTGCAGCACTCAGGAGGGAATTGCCCACAATAAAGTTGGTTACCAGCTCGCGCATTTCAGAGCCTTCTTCTGCCTCATAGTAGTAGGCCATTCCATCCAGCTGTTTTTCCTCTATAAAACGATCCAGGGCTACAGCTGCCTTGGCTGCTATTATCAAGTCCTCTTCCCTGAGTTTCTCCGTGATGGGATCGGATTTCGGATCCGGCGTATCAAAAAAGCTGAGAATTTCTTTTTTCTTCCGCTCTATTTCCTCCCGGCTTACCTGCCTGTAATGCCGCATCACGTCATCGGGCTCCACCTGCACGATATGAATACCGAACTGAGCAGTAAAGGCCGTGGGATCGGTGTGCATATCCAGCATGGATTCCAGTACATGTCCCATCTGCCCTATTCTGGCCCCTTTGATATCGTGAAGCACGCATGCAATCCGGCACCACTCACCGATTTCCTCCCTTGCCTTCGGATCATCATAAAGGGTGCCTATTACGGAAGGAGGAACTTTTTTGCCCATCCTGACAGAAACACCGACAAATTCAGGCAGGGAACATATATTGTCATTTACCAGCTGCATATATGTGCTGGCACGGGTATAGTCCATGGCTTTCAGGGGCTGAAGTGCAACCAGAACTATGGGAATATCCATCTCTCTTTGTATGATGCCCCATGTGGAACTGGTCGCATAGGTGAGCATATTGCAGAATATCAGGTCCAGATTTGCAGCCTTCAGCTTTTTTACAGCCTCGTAGGATTTCAGGGCATTATCTATCATGCCGAAGTCAATTACTTCCACGCCATTGCTTTCCACTATTCTTTTCAGTTCCTCATGATAGGACATAAGCTCTTCCAGCAATCCATCAAACTGCCCCCAATATGTGTCATGCCCCACACCGAAAATTCCGATTCTCGCCGTCCGAGGCTTCCGCCTTTCAATAATCATGTACTTTACCTCCGATGAAGCAATATTTTAGTCTGTTTTCATAATTAGAGCGGGCAGCCATTAAGCACAGCCCGCTCAATTCAGTTGGTTATAAGATGATTATAAAACGCTGCCTGTTCTTAATTGGCGCCGGCAAAACGATCGTATGCAGTCTGATATATTTCTACCAGTCTTCCAACCTTCATTTTTTCCAGATTGGCCACATAATCATCCCAGCCGCTTAAATCGGTTTCGCCGGTTATGAAGCTGGCTTCCATCTGCTCCACGTATTTCAGGATATCCGTCTTCAGCGTTGCCGCTTCCTCCTGTTCATCCGCAGTCAATTTAAGAATCGGGAAGGAAGATTTCATGTGGGGCAGGTAGGCTTCAGCAATCTGCTCTTCCAGATTGACAACATGCGCTGCATTCAGACCCAGCAGGAACTCTCCTGTTACCACACCAGGAGTGGCGGTTCCGCAGTTGGGAGTAAGGGTGCCCCTGTATTCTTCTGAAGAGGCATAACCATCGGGAACGATTTTCTCCCACATCTTGCGTTCTTCATCAATATACTGCCAGCCCAGGCCTTCGGGCCCCTGACTCATGAATGCTCCGCCTTCGTGGGTAAAGAAGTAGTCTACCCATCTGATGGAAGCTTCGGGATGCTCATTCTTATCGGTAATGGCAAATTGTCCAAAGCTGATAGGATACTTGTTGGGCCACATCTGCTCGCTGTTCATATCGCTGGTCAGCGGCGGTATAGCCTTATATTTGGGGTAATTCTCCATTGTGTCAACTATATAGCTGGCAAGGTGTGCAAAGGAGCCGATAAGGGTTTGATTTCCCTTGCCTACGTATTGTTGTGTAGTTTGCGTAAAGGACTCGGTGTCCATCAATCCTTCTTTGTAGAGCTTGTTCATAAAGGTTAGATATGCTTTCCAGGCATCACTGGTGGGTATAAAGAATACATTATTGTCTTTCACGTCAAAGAACTCGGAATTATACATTACCCCGTATGCTGCCAGGAATGCGCCGCGGGTCTGCCCCAGGGTATCACCGCAGAAAGACATGGGAATTTCATCAGCCTGGTTGTTGCCATTTGGGTCATTTTCCTTAAATGCCTTCAATGTTTCATAGTATTCATCAATGGTCTTCGGCATCGGCAGGCCAAGGTTGTTCAGCCATTCCTGGTTGACCCACAGCTTTGATGCAACCGTATCCCTCGGCGCCAGGCTGACCTGAGGCAGGGTGTACCAGTTTCCGTCGGATGCAAAAGACATGCTCTTATAATCAGGATTTGCCTCAAAGAAGGCTGTAATATTAGGTGCATACTTGTCTACCAGTTCATTCAGATCACGAAATACTCCCTGGGAACCATAGGTGAGTTCTTCATCACCCGACAGGCCGGCTCCATAAAAGATGTCCGGATAGTCTCCGCTTCCCAGAAGCAGGCTTTTGCGCTCCAATGCAGCTTCCGGAGCAGCAAGATCGAATTTGAAGGCTATGTTGGTCATCTCCTCCATTTCCTTCCAGAAGGGCATTTCTTCCCAATCGCCCTGGATAGGAGCCTTTACACTGAACAGTGTCAGGGTGATTTTTTCATTTACAATCGGATAGCCTGTTGCGTTGAAATTCTCAGTTCCCTCATCATCAGCTCCGGGAGTTTCCTCGCCGCCGGTTTCTGCCGGTTTCTGAGTGGGGTCTGTTCCGGCAGGTTCTTTATCGCCGGTACATCCGCTCAGAATGCCTACAAACAAACCTAAAGCCAAGATTAATGCAAGCAGTTTCTTCATTTCTTAACTCCTCCTACTTTTATTAATTCATTTATTTGATACTCCCGATTGCCGGGAAAATTTAATACATCAGCCTTTAATGGCTCCCAGCATAATGCCCTTGGTAAAATATTTCTGCAGGAATGGATAGACAACAAGCACCGGCAGGCTTGAAACAATAATTACGCAGTATTTAATGGATTCAGCCAGCTTTGCCTGTTCTGCCATGGACTCTATATCAGAAGCGGAAGCGCTTGCCATATGCTGACTCTGAATCAGTATCTCTCTGAGAACCAGCTGCAGCGGTTTCAGATTTTCGTCAGAGATATAAAGCAGGGCACTAAAGTATTGATTCCAGTGGCCTACACCATAAAACAGAGCCATAACTGCAATAATGGGAGCAGACAAAGGAACAACAATCCTTATAAACAATCTTGTATTGCTGCATCCGTCTATAATGGCAGCCTCTTGCAGCTCCAGCGGAATGTTGTTCTGCATATAGGTCCTGGACACAATGAGATTGTAAGTACCAACGGCACCTGGCAGCATCAATGCCCAGAATGTATTGGTCAGATGCAGCCCTTTGACCACCAGGTAAGTAGGAATCAGCCCGCCGTTGAAAAACATGGTTATTGTAAAAAGCGCGATTATAAAGTTTCTTCCCTGTAAATCTCTTCTTGATAAAGCATAAGCTGCAGGTATTGTAACTATTAAGTTAATGATAGTACCTAAGCCGGTATAGAAAATTGTGTTACGATATCCTCTCCAGATATCATCATTTGCAAAAACTCTAATATATCCGGATAAATTGAAGCCCTTGGGCCAGAAGTATACCTGCCCTGTATTTACCATTACCGGATCGCTGAAGGAAGCGATAACAACATAGTAAAGAGGATAAATAACTATTATCAGAACCATCGTCAATATGAATAAATTAACTGCATTGAAAATACGATCCGGAATACTTTCTCTTATAGTCATGTTAACTCCCCTCTACCACAGACTGGATTGCCCAAGCCTTCTGGATATCGCATTAACGCTTACCAATAAAATGAAATTTACAATTGAGTTGAACAGGCCTACGGCTGTTGCAAAGCTGAACTCTGCCCGCTGCAGACCCACCTTGTAGACGTAGGTGGATATGACTTCACTTGTTTCTATATTCAGGTTGTTTTGGAGCATATATACCTTTTCAAAACCTACCGACATGATATTTCCTGTGTTCAAAATCAGAAGTATGACAATCATGGGAACGATTCCCGGTATATCAATATGCCAGATCTTTTGCAATCTGGTGCATCCGTCCACCCTTCCGGCTTCATAAAGCTCAGGATCTATGGCTGAGAGGGCGGCAAAATACATAACGGAATTCCAGCCTGCATTCTGCCAAATGCCGGAAAAGACATAAATACTGGGGAACATATCCTTTTTTTCCATAAAGGCAATGGGCTCTTTACCCAGTACCTTCAGCAACTGATTGACAAAACCTGACGATGGAGACAAAAATGAAATAATCATGCTGGTCATAACTACCATGGAAATAAAATGAGGTGCATAAGTAACCGTCTGAATAAACCTTTTATAGTAACTGCTTCGAACCTCGTTAAGCAGCAGGGCCAGGATTATAGGCACGGGAAAAGCAACGACCGTGGCATAGATACTGAGGCGAAGAGTGTTGGTAATAATGTTGGAAAAATAATAGGAGTTAAAAAAACGCTCAAAGTGTTTGAATCCTGCCCAGGGACTGCCCGTAATTCCTTTTGTTGCAATAAAGTCCTTAAATGCGATCTGCACCCCATACATGGGTACGTAGTTGAAAATAATAATGGTAGCCAAAGCAGGCAGTATAAACAAATACAGCTCATAATTGGAAAGTGCCTTGCGAAAAGCCTTTTTCCGCCTGCTGACAGATGAATGAAATGAGGTGGGGATGGTTTTTGTCCTGACATTCTCCATCGATGATGTCCTCCTCCCATGTATGTGGAGTTAGATAGATTTAGTTTGATAAAAGGATAAAAGAATATATATTTGTGATACGACTGTCATTAACCGGTACTGTTCTTTCTGCAATTTAATTATAGGACAGAAAGTTAACATAGTCATTTAACAAAGTTGATATATCATCACAGTTTCTTGGCATCTATAGATCGCTTTGTTGATTTACATAATATAGGCTCTATTTAAAATATTCCTGTGCATATTTGTGTATTATTTCTATCAATATGTTATATATATTAAGTAGAATTATAGTATCTATGAGCGTTATGTGATTAAAGTCTGCAAGGAATCTTTAACTTACAAATTGTGTAATATACCGACATAAAAGAAAGTTGACAAAATGGAGATTTATAAACTAAAATTAAGACAAAGGTTCTGCTTTAAAACATTCTGCAATCACTGTTAAACGAATATCATCTATGAGGGATGTACGGCAATGAGTGATAAT
>DUOA01000081.1 GCA_012839095.1 Clostridiales bacterium | reverse complement strand
TTCTGAAATTAAGAGCATGTCATCTGATATAGTTATCCGCATCGGGTCAATTACTCTTGAGCTAAGCAATAACGCATCTGCTACGTTAATTGAGAATACTCTGAGGGCGATACAGAATGTTAGGTGACATCTCCAAAGCTGAAAAGATCTATATAGCCTGCGGATATACTGACATGCGGAAAGCTATTGATGGACTGGCGGCTATTGTTCAACAGAACTTTCAGCTGAATCCATTCCAGAACAGTCTCTTTCTCTTCTGTGGCCGGCGGCGGGATCGGATGAAAGCGCTTTATTGGGAAGGCGACGGGTTCGTTCTCCTATACAAGCGTCTGGAAAATGGAAAATTTCAGTGGCCCATGAATGCTGATGCAGTTCGGGCACTCACCCCCCAGGAATTCCGTTGGTTGCTTGAAGGACTCTCAATCGATCAGCCTAAAGCAGTAAAAAAGATAGAGACAGGAGCTTGCATTTAATAGGAAAAAGTATCGTAAAACCGCATATTTACTGGATTTCCTGGCTGTTTTATGATATAATTGATATATCAATAAACAGCGAGGAAAAAGTATTTTATGATTACAGCAGAGCAGATAGCGACCCTGAAAAACCGCATAACCGAACTGGAGCTGGAAAACAAACGGCTTCATGAAACAGTTGCTTATCTGACTCGTAAGCTGTACGGCAGAAGTTCTGAGAAGACATCGGCCCTTTCTATGGGGCAGGTGTCTCTTTTTGATGAAGCAGAGGTTTATGCTGATCCGCAGGCACCGGAACCTGATCTTAAAGAAGTACAGGGCTACATTAGAAAGAAGTACAAGGGCCAGAGGGCTGATCTTTTAAAGGACATCCCTCATGATAAACGTCTCTGCACACTTGCAAAAGAAGACCGCTATTGCGAGGCTTGCGGAACAGATCTCGTTTCTGTCGGCGAAGAATTCATCCGCACTGAGATAGAATTCATTCCTGCCAGGGTCCGGGTAATAGACTATTACCGTGAAACCTTTGAATGCCGTACCTGTCGCAAAAATGGAGAACCATACATGGAAAAGTCGCCAATGCCGTATCCGGTGATTCAACATTCTATGGCATCTCCTTCAACAGTAGCATGGATTATGCATCAGAAATTTGTAAACCATCTCCCTCTTTACCGCCAGGAAAATGAGTGGAAGATGCTGGGCATAAATTTAAAACGGGAAACCATGTCCAACTGGATTCTGGCTGCAGCCCGTGACTGGCTGATGCCAATAGTGGATTTGATGCATAAAAAGCTTCTGGAGGAAAAATACCTGCATGCTGACGAAACCACGGTTCAGGTTTTAAATGAGCAAGGCCGGAGCAACACCACTAATTCATACATGTGGGTATATAGTACCGGGAAGCACTGTAAAAAGCAGATCAGGATCTTCCAGTACCAGCCCGGGCGGAGCGGTAAATATCCTCAGGAATTCCTTCAAGGATTCAATGGATTTCTACATACAGATGCTTACTCCGGGTATAAGAAAGTTCCGGAGATTACAAGGTGTATGTGTTGGACACATCTCCGGCGATATTTCCGGGATGCTCTTCCAAAAGATACCCATAGTCCGGAAGCTACCATTCCAAGCCAGGGAGTAAGGTTCTGCAACAAGTTGTTCGAAATTGAAGAAACTCTTGAAAAACTTACTCCGGAAGAACGCAAATTAGAGCGTCTGAAACAGGAAAAACCCGTTTTAGAGGCCTTTTGGTCGTGGGTTGATTCTGTTAAAGGCAAGGTCCTGCCAAAATCTAAAATTGGTGAAGCTATTCAATATGCCCTGAATAATAAGGAAGACTTCATGAACTATCTTTTAGATGGTAACTGCTCCATATCCAATAACCTCTCGGAGAACAGCATCCGTCCTTATACCTTGGGAAGAAAAAACTGGCTGTTCAGTGGAAGCCCGAGAGGAGCTGATGCAAGTGCTGCTGTCTACAGCATTGTCGAAAGTGCAAAGGCTAACGGCATTAACCCATATAAATATCTTTATTACATCTTTAGCGAACTACCGGGTGTACAGTTCGGACAGAATCCCGAATTCTTGGAAGACTATCTCCCATGGAGTCCGGAAGTACAAGCCACCTGCAAATAATGCAAAAACTTAGTTTACACAAGTTTTTGCTTTTTTTCTATACACCGTATTATTAGACGCTTACCTTCAATTCTCCACAATCCCCGATACATCTCAATTATTTTATCATCGGATTCCTTATATTCACTTGTTACAATGACATAATAGCCATCTAGTGCCTCTTCTTCACGAATCTTTGCTTCATCTAGTTTGAGAGACTTTGCTGGATTAAGAATTTCTCCGGTTT
>DUOA01000080.1 GCA_012839095.1 Clostridiales bacterium | reverse complement strand
TGCCTTCCATATGGTCAATAAACTGTCTGGCCGTCCGCGGCGAACGGCCGTTATACAGCATCTCCCACTTAATTGCTTCCGCTTTCAGTTCATCGGGATCTATATCCAGCCCGCGCTGCCCGGCCAGGCCTTCAACAATTCTTAGGTATGTTTCCTTATCCGGCAGGGTAAAGGTGACCGTGATGCCAAACCGATCGGACAAGGACAGTTTTTCCTGCATGGTGTCCTGGCTGCTGACTTCATCACTCAAGGATCTCTCGCTGAAATATTCCTTTATCAGATGCCTTCGATTGGAGGTGGCATATATAACCACATTCTGCGGCTTTGCCTCTATACCTCCTTCCAGTATGGATTTCAGCTCCCTGTACGAGCTTTCATCGTCTTCAAAGGAAAGATCATCTATGAACAGGATGAAATATCTACCCCGGTTTTGAAGGAGCTCCATTACCTGAGGCAGGCTGTTAAGGTGATATTTTGAAACCTCCACCAGGCTCAGCCTGAGATGGGCAAACTCGTTCAGAATAGCTTTTACAGTCGCTGATTTACCTGTACCCCTGTCGCCGTAAAGCAAAATGTTGTTGCAAGGCAGCCCTCTTATAAATTGCAGCGTATTCTGAATTACCACAGAGCGCTCTCTTTCATAGTCTATAAGATCCGCAAGACGGATAGGATCAGGATTCTCCACCCCTTCCAGGAAGCCTGTATGGTTTGTCTGGATCCATCGGAAAGCTTTGTATCTTCCGAACATACCGCAGCCCTGCTTATAATAGTATGTATTGAGCGCGTCTGTTTCCAGTTCCCAGTTTACAGATTCAAATAATGTATTTACTATATGCGTGCCGGTATTACCGCTTTTGCTTTTTTCAGCTTTAACAGAACTGATTCTGCCTTGGGCTCTCAATTCCCATCCCGGCAGATCTTCAACCGGCATTCTGCATCTCATAATATCCCCAACTGCTTTTCCATCCAGGCAGAATAAGGAATAAAGATATTTTAAATCTGTTTTCACGATATTCAGAAGGGGCTTAGGGATACTTTTAAATTCTCCTTTTTCACAGGCCAATGAAAAGACATTCTCGTCGGCCAATATCAGGTCAATCAGATGGTTTTTCCATAAATCTCCGAAAATTTGCCCATTTGTGCCATACCGCCTAATCAGCATCGACAGGACCCGATGATAAGCAGCCAGCAGTTCCTCATGTGAGGAATTCTGATCACTTAATAATCGAATCAGACGGGAGTATTCCCTGACTATTTCATCCTGCATGACTCCTGTATAGACGGTTATTTTCATCATTATTGATAATATATTTACTGTTCTTCCGTTATCAATCCGCTTCATTAAAGATTCTCCTCATACTCAATTATTACTTGTTCCAGAATTCAGACAATAAATGAGCGACTTCATCGGGATGAGCTACCTGAATATAGTGCTGCCATTCTGCAGGATACTGATCTTTATACCGTTTATGCAGAAAACGATCGTCTATAAGAAGGGCAAAGCCCCTGTCTTCTTCCGTGCGGATTACCCTTCCGGCTGCCTGCATTACCCGGTTCAGTCCGGGGAGCATATAGGCGTATTCGAAACCGCGGCCATTTTTTTCCTGATAGCAGCGGGAAATCAGATCCCGTTCCGCTGAAAGCTGGGGCAGGCCTACTCCCACAATAATAACCCCGGACAGCCGCTCGCCTGTGAGGTCAATCCCCTCTGAAAAAATTCCGCCCATAACCGCAAAGGCTGTCATGGACTTTTGGGGCATGTCTTCAAATGCATTCAGAAACTCTTCCCGCTCTGCCTCATCCATATGCCTTTTCTGAACTATTACCCTGTCTTCCGGCCAGGTGTTCTGATACAGCTTCAGTACATTCTGCAAATATTCAAATGAAGGAAAGAATACAAAGTAGTTGCCGGTTTTTGCTTCGGTTGCAGCCCTGATATACTGCATTACTGCATTCTGACTGTCTGCCCTGTCCCGATACCTGGTGGATATATTGCCTGCTATCATGAGACAGAAGTTTTCGGCAGGAAAGGGAGATGGAAAACAAACGGCCCGATCCTCAGCCCTCCCGCCCAAAATCTCCTTATAAAAAGACAGGGGTTGAAGGGTACCTGAATAAAAAACGGCGCAGCGGTTTTTCTCACAGGA
This sequence comes from Clostridiales bacterium, assembly GCA_012839095.1. Classification (GTDB taxonomy): domain Bacteria; phylum Bacillota; class Clostridia; order Caldicoprobacterales; family DTU083; genus DUOA01. Next base: position 20,851 of record DUOA01000080.1, on the reverse strand, counting down.
CTTCCTCAGGCGGTGGGAAGGATCTGCACAAAGAAGCTTGATCTCCACATCACTGCCCCTGCGGACCAGATGGACCAGGTAGCTCTCATCAAAAAGATCCGCCACAGCTAAAAAGCCTCGGCATTCAAAGAATAAATCAATCATTTCTCGTGAAGAATTTTGACCGGGGGTAAGTATATAGAGCTCCAATTCCCAGGTGAATATTTTTATCAGGTCTACAAATTCTTCCGTCAGCTCAATGCTGCGGCTGTCATAACTTTTTTCAAAGGTTTTCCGCATGGAAATAAACCATTTGTTAAGATCGGAAAAGGCCTGATACAATTTGGGAGCGAACTGCTTCCATTCTTTTCTGTGCTCCATAAAGGCCTGTTTGTTCAAAGCGGCTGAGAACATGTCCCTGGCCCGCTCCGGCAGGTTATGAGCTTCGTCTGTCAGCAAAACATAGTCTCCGTCGGAGCTGAAGAAACGCCGCAGGTAAGCCCTGGGATCGAAAACGTGGTTATAGTCACAGACAACGGCATCCGCCCACAGCGTGATATCCAAAGCAAATTCAAATGGACAGACCTGATGTTTCCTGGCAAACCTCACTACCGTTTCCTGAGTGACAAGGCTCTCGCTGCTCAGGATATCCATTAAGGCAGCATTCACCCTGTCATAATGTCCTTCTGCATAAGGACAGTCTTTCGGATTGCAGTTTGGATGCTCTAAAAAACAGATTCTGTCCCTGGCTGTCAGGGTAATGCTGCGAAAATGAAGCCCCTTATAAGCCATCAGCCGGATGGTCTGCTCTGCTGCCTGCCGTGTTACTGTTTTGGCGGTAAGGTAGAATATTTTCTCTCCCATTCCCTCCGCCATAGCTTTTACTGCAGGAAAAAGAACGGAAATGGTTTTCCCCACCCCTGTCGGCGCCTGAACAAAAAGCAGTCTTTCATCCCGTATGGCCCTGTAGGTTTCCGCTGCCAGCTGCCGCTGACCTTTTCGGTAGGCCGGAAATGGAAACTCCAGGCTATGGATGGACTTATCTCTGGTCTTTTTGTGATTCAGATCCATGCTCACCCATCGGGCATATTCTTCAACCAATCCGGTAAAATGTTCTTTCAGTTCCCCGTAGGAATACTCTCTGGAAAACCGCCTGACTTCATCGCCTGCTTCAGATTCCCTGAAGCAATAGGTCAGACGTATGGTTATGGATGCAGCCTGGTTCTGACATAAAAACATGAAGCCATAACATTTTGCCTGAGCCCAGTGCAGGCTGTTGTAGTTTTCATCTATTAAATCCAGGGGTACTGAGGTGGTTTTGATCTCATCGATTATTACATTTCCGGCTTTTAGGATGACTCCATCGGCAATGCCTTCCACCATGATGGAGAAAGAGTCAAATTCCCTTGTGACGGACAGGCGGACTTCCGACTGATATTCTTCCCCCGCCTCCTTTTGCAGCCTTCTGTGAATCTCTGCTCCCTGCTGCATTGTCTGGGTGCCTGAAGCGCCATACCAGATATCCCCCGAGCGCATGATAAATTCAACCATATTCCGAACCGATATTCTGATTAGGGGTTTTTCCACTACTCACAATCCTTTACTCTTTTTGACCCCTCCTGGGTAAAGCCGCGCCACGATATTGACACAGTTGATATCGTGAACTTTTACTCTGCCCCTGCCTAATTCCTTTCTTACATCATATGGAATACAACATAGGCAGCATCCATGTCGTCAACTTTCCTTATAACAGCCTTAAATTTATAGACTTTGGAATTCATGAACCTCCTCCGGCAATCGTATTGTACATGTCATGCCCTGAGTCAGGTAAACAACTTATGCTGTATCAAAGTGATATTATGTAAATGATTATATCCTGCTTGCAGGCTTATTACAAGCACAGCATGGAAACCAAGCCCTGCTGATTACAAGTTTATATGAGTATCTTCTTTTCAAAGTATCTTATATCCGCTCTGCTTGAATCGGGAGTAATAATATGGTAAAATGCACCTAATAACCTGCTCTTAAAAACAAAAGCAGGCCGGGGGGTGCATAATGGTAATAATTGGTGTTATAGAAAAGGAGTTTTTAAAGCAAGGAGGAGTCCTAAAAACCGCGGAACTGAAAGAGCTTGGGCTTTCTAGCCGGCAGATAAAAAAACTTTTGGACGATAGAGTAATTACAAGGATTAAACGTGGTTTTTATGAATTGACGGATTATACAATTCGGGACGAAGTAATTATTGCACGGCTATTCCCACAGGCAGTTATATTTCTTGAAAGTGCCCTATTCCACTATAGTTACACAGATCGCATACCGTTAGCGTGGCAAATTGCTGTGGATAAATATAGTAAAACAACTCAATATAATATAGATTATCCTCTAATTGAACCTTACTATCTTGACCCAAAGTTTTTAGATATTGGTGTAGATATAATCGAGGTAGATGGTGTAAAAGTCAGGATATACAACAGAGACCGCACAATTTGCGATGTCCTTCGCTATGAGAAAAAGCTGGAGAAAGAAGCATTTAATAATGCAATTGGCCGGTATATAGAGGACCCAAGAAAAAACATAAGAAAGCTCTTCGAGTATGCGGAAGCATTTAATATAAAGAATAAGGTGCAAACATATATAGGGATGTGGTTGTAATGGGAATTGAAGCTTCAGTCAGGTTGTATTACTATAATCGATAGCCTCCTGATATGATATAGGTATCGAATATAATCTTATTAAATAAGGGGAATTATATGACACGAAAAGAAATTTTACAACGTGCTTATGAGATATTGGAGAATGTTACCCCGCTGCGCCTGGATTGCGGCAGCCTGTGCGACAGGGCATGCTGCCTGGGACCGGAGGGAGAAGATGAGGACCGAGGCATGCTTCTCTTCCCCGGAGAAGAGGAATTCTTTGAAGACTGCAGCGACTGGATGACCTTAAAGCCTGCTGCTCCCATCTATCCGAATCAGGTGCTGGCAGTATGCAAAGGAACCTGTCCGAGAAACCGGCGTCCTTTGGCCTGCAGGATATATCCGCTGACTCCTTACCTGACTGAAGATAATATTCTGCTGATTAAAATGGATCCCAGGGCTGCCGGTCAATGCCCCCTAACTGTGGGAGCCGGCCGCAGAAACCTGCAGCCTGAGTTCATAAAAGCGGTAAGGAAGGTATCCAGACTGCTGCTGACGGAACCTTCCTTAAGTGAATATATTACTTCTTTATCAAGAATGCTGGATGAGTACGTCCAGGATCCCCTGTACCTGCATATAACTTCTCTATGAGTTCGCAGGTATCCAAATCCGAAGGATGATATTACAATTAACCGCTTGATAAAACATATACCTTAGAGCAGGGCAAGAACCGCTTCCATCAGATTCTGATTTCGGGTTTCAGCCTCCTTCCTGCTTTCTCCTCTTGACGAGAAGTACAGCTTTATCTTGGGCTCTGTTCCGGAAGGCCGGATACTGAACCAGGAGCCGTCCTGCATTATATATTTAAGTACATTGGAAACAGGCAGATCTACCTCTTCCTCTGTACCCTTGATCATGTCGTACGCCTTGCTTTCCTGGTAATCCTCAAAGCGCAGCACCTTCAGGCCGCCTATTTCCTGCAGTCTACCGGCCCTCAAACCATCCATCAGACTCTTTATCCTTTCCATCCCTTCCTTGCCGGTCATCTGAACAGACTTCAGAGTATCCTCGTAGTATCCGTATTTCTCCCACAGAGCCAGCAGGCCGTCATACAGGGTCATTCCCCTGGACTTGTACCAGGCAGCCATTTCACAAATCAGCATGGAGGCAATAACTGCATCCTTGTCTCTGACAAAGCTGCCTGCCAAGTAGCCATAGCTCTCCTCGTAGCCAAACAGGAAGGTATGAGAACCGGTCTCTTCGAATTCCTTTATTTTCTCTCCTATAAATTTAAAACCGGTCAGGGTATCTATGGTGGTGACACCGAAGGAGTCTGCAATTATCCGCCCCATTTCACTGGTTACAATGGTCTTGATGATGCATCCTTTATCCGGCAGCCTGCCCTGGGATTTAAGTGCATTTAAATAATAGTGCACCAGCAGGACTCCGGTCTGATTGCCGGTTAAGGCAATAAACTCACCCTGGCCGTTTTTCACCACTACGCCAACCCGATCGCAGTCCGGGTCGGTACCGATAATCAGATCCGCTCCCTTCTCCTCCGCCAGCTTTATTGCAAGAGCAAAGGCTTCCCTGTCTTCAGGGTTGGGGTAGGAAACCGTAGAAAAATCCGGATCAGGTGTTTCCTGCTCAGGCACCACCACGACCTGCTCAAATCCCAGTTCTTTAAGAACTCTGCGTACCGGTTTATTGCCTGAACCATGCAGGGGCGTATAGACTACCCGGAGGTTTCTTCCTTCTTTTTCAGTGAGGCTTTTATTAATGCATAGGTCTTTTACCCTTTCAACATACCTGCTGATTATTTCATCGCCTATGTAATGCAGCAACCCCTGTTCAAGCGCTTGCTGCCTTGTCATCATTCGAATATCTTCAAAGCTCTCCACCCGGTTTACTTCCTGAATAATCTCCTTATCCAGGGGAGGAGGCACCTGACCGCCGTCACTCCAGTACACCTTGTAACCGTTGTACTCCGGCGGATTATGACTGGCCGTGACCACGATGCCGGCCGCTGCACCCAGTTCCCTGACGGTAAAGGAAAGAACCGGTGTGGGCTGCAGTTCCTCGTACAAATAGGTTTTTATGCCGTTGGCGCACAGGACCAAGGCGGCATTCAAGGCAAATTCCGGGGATTTCCTTCGGGAATCGTAGGCTATTGCCACGCCTTTCTTCTTTGCATCCCCGCCGGCTTTGCAAATATAATTGGCCAGACCCTGGGTTGCTTTTCCCACCGTATAATTGTTTATCCGATTTGAGCCGGCTCCTATAACTCCCCTGAGTCCCCCTGTGCCGAATTCCAAATCCTTGTAGAATCTGTCCTCTATCTCTTTTTCATTGCCTGCCAGCGCCAGCAGCTCCTCTTTTGTCTTCTCATCAATAATAGGGCTTTGGAGCCACATTTCATATTTTTCTCTGTAATTCATGTCTTTTCTCCTTCTAATTAACTAAGGATCTTCTTACCTGATTATAGTATTGCCCTTTGAAGCCGTCAAGAAATTCTCATCTCATGATTATATCAAATAATGAGAAAAGGATACGGTATTTCATCCGTATCCTTCATAATATACACCTTAAAAAAATATGTTCCGATTCTGACATACGACATCTTCAGCCTGAGCCCTGTCATATGCCTAATTCCCGGAAATCAGATCTATTCTTCATCCTTATTGAAATAGAAGGGTTTTCCTGTTTGGGCTGATACGTATATGCCTTCCAGGATTTCGGTTACTGTCAGAGCCTGCTCCGGAAGAACAACGGGATCCCTGTCGTAGAGTATGCTTTCAATCCACAATCTGGCTTCCCGATCCGATTCGTTTTCCTGGCGTCCATCATAGAAGGCTACGCCGCCTGCTCCCAGCACAGGCTTGGTGCTGTAGAGTTTACCATACTTCTCGCCGTTGATGCGCAGTCCGTCCTGCATGTCGGCTCCACCCTCGGTACCGCACAAGGTGGTGCGGGATTCTCCTTCCTGAAGGGTGTTAAGTGCCCAGCTGGATTCCAGGATGATGGTAGCTCCGTTTTCCATTACAACAAAACCAAAGGCAGAATCCTCAACGGTGAACTCCTCAGGATCCCAGGGTCCGAAAGCATTGGCATCGCTGCCTTTTCCGGAAAGCTTGTGGTATGTGGTTCCTACTACATACTTGGGCTTGTAGTTGTCCATCATCCACAGGGTAAGATCCAGCGCATGTGTGCCGATATCGATGAGGGGCCCGCCTCCCTGTTCATATTCATTGAGAAATACACCCCAGGTGGGAACAGCCCGTCTGCGGATGGCATGGGCTTTGGCAAAATAGATTTCGCCCAGCTCGCCGTTTTCAACCGTATTCTTTAAATACTGTGAATCGGCCCTGTGCCTGCCCTGGTAGCCGATGGTGAGCTTCTTGCCGGTTCTCTTGGCTGCCTCTACCATCTTTCTGGCATCCTCAGCGGTTTTGGCCATGGGCTTTTCGCACATGACATGCTTGCCTGCTTCCAAAGCAGCTATGGTAATCTCGGCATGGGAACGGTTGGGGGTACATACATGAACCACTTCAATGGAATCGTCCTTCAGAAGCTCATTGTAATCCAGGTAGGTTTTTGCTCCTTCCACCCCGAATTCCTTGGCTGCTCTTTCAGCTCTCTCCTCTACGATATCGCAGAATGCCACCATTTTCACATAGTCCAGCTTTGCCAGGCTGGGCATATGCTTTCCAAATGCAATACCTCCGCAGCCAATAATTGCTGCACGCACTTCTCTAACCTTTGACATAGAATGTCCTCCTTCTGTAACTTATATTTTAATTTAATTTAGTAATCCATCTTATCTATTCGACACATTCTTATTTTTTCCTTTATATGCAGGTTAATAAATTCACAACTCACTAAGGCATTATTTCCTTCCCATTATCTGGGAAAGCAGCATATCCATCATCCCTTTATCATCCTCCACGGCGCTTTGATAGCAGAGGCTGCAGTTTCCGCACCGTTCTTCAGGCGGTTCTTCATTGAAATACCGAAGTATATAGGCTCGGAGGCAAACCTTTTCGTCAGTATATCTTTGCATGGTATCCAGTTTTTCCAGCTCGATATGCTTGTGCCTGTCGATTTCCTTCTGAGAAAGGGTAAAATGCTTTTTTTCGGTGGGAAAAACCAGACCGCTCCGGATTTCAGCATAGCCGTATTCAATTATCTTCTTTAAGGCACTGTCCCGCACTGAAGCACCCGGGGATCTTCTGTTCAAAAGCTTCTCCACCGGAATGCCGGTTTTTCTTCTCCTGCCGATCCTGTGGAAAAGATTTTCCGCTGCCTTGACAGGGGGATAATTGCTGCTGATCAGGAATTTGTTAAGCTGGTAGTCCTCCGGATTCCTTATAAGGATGCATACAGCTTTTTTGCCGTCCCGTCCTGCCCGGCCGGCTTCCTGATAATAGCTTTCCATAGATATGGGCATATTATAATGAATGATGAATCTGACATTGCTCTTGTCAATGCCCATGCCAAAAGCATTGGTGGCAGCCATCACCTGTATCCCCTCGCTTAAAAAGCTGTCCTGCTGCCTGTTGCGCTGCTCCGCTGTCAGCCCGGCATGGTACATTCCAGCCCGAATTCCGTTGTTTGTCAGATAATAGAAGAGGTTTTCCACATTTCTGCGGGTGGAAGCATAAACTATTCCAAGCCAGTCAGGATGCCTCCTGGCATAGTTAAGTACAAAGGCATCCGGCGAATCGGGGTCTTCGATGCGAAACTCCAGATTGGGCCTGTCAAAGCTGCCTACAAAGAGCCTGCACTCGGTAAGGCCCAGCAGTGTTATCATATCCTTCTGTACCTTCTCATTGGCTGTGGCCGTAAAGGCAGCTACTACCGGATTGCCTACAGACCGTATAAAATCTTTGATTCTCAGGTATGACGGTCTGAAATTATGACCCCACTGGGAGATGCAATGGGCTTCATCAACAGCAAGAAAGGGAATATGGATATCTTTCAGGGTTTCTGTAAAGGCTTCAGATTGAAAGCGTTCCGGCGCAATATAGACGATCTTGTACATGCCCCTTTTCATCTCCTGAAGCCGCCGCTGGACCTCGTGATCGGAAATGGAGCTGCTGATAAAGGATGCGGCAATGCCCTTATCCAGCAGGGCGTCAACCTGGTCCTTCATAAGGGATATCAGGGGCGAAATGACAATGGTGGTGCCGGGCATCATCAGAGCGGGCAGCTGATAGCAAAGGGATTTGCCTCCTCCTGTGGGAAAAACGGCTATGGCATTCTTCCCCCTTAGGATGTGTTCCACTACCTCCCACTGACCCTTTCTGAAATCGGAAAATCCAAAATACTTCTCCAGCAGCTCAAGCGATCGTTCTTTCATGTTATTCTTCAAATTATTTCCCAATAAGCTCATCTTTCTTGCTTCATCCTTCTTCTTCATACCTCTTTACAGAAATCCCATTACATTGCTTCCAGGAATCGATACTGGGACAAATACAAATCATAGTAGTCGCCTTTCAACTTCATCAGTTCATCGTGGCTTCCGCTCTCCTTAATGCGCCCGTCACTGATATACATTATCCGATTGGCATTCCGGATGGTGGACAGACGGTGTGCTATGACAAAGGAGGTCCTTCCTTTAAGCAGCTGCTCCAGACCTTTCTGTACCAGTAGTTCGGTCTGTGTGTCTATACTGGAGGTCGCTTCATCCAGAATCAGAATACGGGGATCAGCCAGCAAAGCCCGGGCAAAGGAGATAAGCTGCCGCTGTCCCTGGGAGAGCCTGGAACCCCGCTCATTTACCTCAGTATAATAGCCTTTCTCCATACTCCGAATGAACTCATCAGCATGAACCAGCCTTGCAGCTTCCTTAACCTCTTCATCCGTTGCATCCAGCCTGCCGTAGCGTATATTATCCATTATGGTTCCCGAGAAAATAAAGGAATCCTGCAGCATTACACCCATCTGTTTTCTAAGGGAGTTTAAGGTGACCGTATTTATATCGACCCCGTCTATCAGCACCCTGCCCTCCACCGGTTCATAAAAGCGGCTGATCAGGTTGACAATGGTGCTCTTGCCTGCTCCTGTGGGCCCGACCAGGGCAATGGTTTCGCCGGGTGATATCTTGAAGCTTACATTCTTCAGGACCTGTTTTTCCGGTTCATAATAGAAGGATAGGTTCTCAAATTCAACCCTGCCCTCGATTTCCGGCAGTTCTTCTGCATTGTCATGGTCAAATATATCGGGAGGCGTATCCATCAGCTCGAAAATACGCTCTGTTGATGCCATGGCAATGAGGATGGAGTTATAAAAATTCATTATGCTGTTAACCGGCTGCCAGAACCTCCATACGTAGCTGGAGAAGGCAACCAGCACACCCACTGTAACCGTGCCGCTGTCTATAAAGGAAACGCCGAACAGATATACCAGAACAACTGCTATGGTTGCAATAATATCTGAAGCGGGACCCATGAGATTGTTCACTTTAATGGCCTGCATCCAGGAAGAGCGAATATCCTGACTCAGATGATTGTATAGCTGATTGGTTTCCGGTTCCCTTACATAAGCCTGGATTACACGCATTCCAGCAAGGCTCTCATGCAGATAGGCATTCATATTGGAGGATTTTCTGCGTACAGTCTGCCACCTCTTGCGTATGATATTCTTAAGGCCTGCGATCACTCCTATCATAAGCGGCATGGCAAGCAGGGTAATAAGGGTCAGAGTAACATTCAGGTAAAGCATAAGTGCAATAACTATTATAATTGAGGCTGCATCAACCAGTACATTGATAATACCGTTGGACAAAAGATCACCCAGGGAGTTTACATCATTTATAATCCGAACCAGAATCTTTCCTGCAGGACGGCTGTCATAGAAATTAAAGGAAAGCTTCTGAATATGATTGAACAGATCCCGCCTTATTCGATATAATACATTCTGTCCTACTCTGGACATGGTCAGAACCCGCTGCCTTGTGCACACAAGGGTTATGCCGTTTATGGCAAGAAAGAAGAGAGCCAGCATTGTCAGACCCCTGAAATCCCCCTGGGGCATATAGTCATCTATGGCAGTCTGCAGGATAATGGGACCTAAGAGTCCGCAGAATGCTGCTACAAACATCAGTATGACCGTAATAACAACCTGTTTCCTGTATGGCTTCATATATGCCATCAGACGTCTCAGCTGACTTAAATTAAAAGGTTTTTCCAGCACCTCGTCATCCGTTATTCTGTTTCGCAGCATCTTATATCACCTTCACTTTCCGACGGGCCTGCTCAGTCCCCTTCTGCCTGACGGCAGCGGCGTAGTTTTCATCTCTGCCTGCGACTTCATCCCAGTTGATATTGTCAAAGTCCTTATACTGCTGTTTTACCATATTGTAGTAAAGGCCCTTTGCTTCCATCAACTGCTGGTGATTTCCCCTTTCAACAATGCGTCCGTTCTCCAGCATCAGTATCATATCTGCATTTCGTACTGAGGAAACACGATGGGCAATGATGAAAGTAGTCCGGCTCTCTTGCAGCTCTTTCAGGGCTGTTTGAATCTTGTGCTCTGTTTCCATATCCACAGCCGAGGTACAGTCGTCCATTATAAGGATCTTGGGATTCTTTATAATCGCCCTGGCGATGGCGATGCGCTGCCTCTGGCCTCCGGACAGCCCGACGCCCCGCTCCCCTACAATGGTATCATAGCCCATGGGCATTTCCATAATGAATTCATGGGCATCCGCCATTTTGGCTGCCTGAATTACTTCCTCCCGGTCGGCATCGGTTTTCCCATAGAGGATATTGCCTTCGATGGTATCGGAAAAGAGGAAGGTATCCTGCATGATTATCCCTGTTTCCGAACGCAGCCTTCGAAGATTCCAATCTTTGACATCTACACCGTCTATCAGAACTTCTCCCTCAGAGCGATCGTAAAACCGCAGAATAAGGTTTATGATGGAAGTCTTTCCCGAGCCGGTAGCCCCCATTATGGCAACGGTGCTGCCTGCAGGCACATGGAAATCCAGATCTTTCAGGACCAGCTGCTGCCTGTAGCGGAAGGAAACATTTTTAAATGTAACCTCCCCCTGAAAATCTTCTGGATTATGCGGGTTTTCCTTTTCCCTGATGGTGGAACCGGTATCCAGAACCTCAAATACCCGCCTTCCGGAGGTAATGGCCTGTGCCATCATGTTCATAATCCAGCCCAGCATCCGCATAGGCATGATAAGCATCCACAGGTATCCGTTGAAGGCCACTATTGTGCCCAGGCTGAGCTGACCGGCACCTACCATGCGGCCCCCTGCCCAGATCATGATAACCAGAGCGGCGCTGGAGAGAAAATCCATGACCGGAAAATAGTTGCCCCACAGCTTGCTCGCCTTAATCTGGAACTCCCTGTTCTTGTCGTTTTCCGCATCAAATTTCTCTATTTCATACTGCTCCCTGGCAAAGGCCTTAACCACCCTCACACCGGCAATGTTTTCCTGTGCGGCGGTATTAAGCACAGCCTGCTGTTCCCGGATTTCGTTGAACCTCGGCCGGATGAAGCGGTTGAATCGATAGGCACCGTAGGCAATCAAAGGCATAACGCTTAAGGTGATGACTGCCAGTCTGGCATTCATGATAAAGAGAATAATAGTAGTTCCTATGAAGTAAACAGCATTTTCCAGCAGGATGGGAATGCCGGCAGATAAAAATATACGGATACCCTCCAAGTCACCGGTCATCCTGGACATGAGTTCTCCAACCCTATTATTGTCATAATAGGAAAAGGGAAGGCCCTGCAGGTGTGTATACATATCATTTCTCAGGTCATAGAGGCAGTCCTGGGCATAGCTCTCAAACAGGCAGCTTCGCAAATACAGGGCAGCGCCTTTGGTAAGAGAAGCCAGAAGCAGCAGAGCCAATAGAACCGGCAGCAGCTGCCGCCTGCCTCCTTCCACCACGTCGTCCACGATAATGCGGGAGATATGGGGAGTAAGCAGGTTGACAGCAATAAGCAGTGTCAGCAGAATAACAGCTGATATGAGCTTTTTTCGATACTTACCGCTGTAGGCAAGTATCCTTTTTATTATATCCACGATTTAACCTCCGTTTGCTTAATGCCTTGCAATCAGGCAGGCCGAAGTTTATTCCATCTTAGATGACTTTAACCTTAAAGGCAATGCGGCTTTGGGTATAAAATCCTTCATAAGCCAGTCTTTGCCGATTATGGGTGAATTCTGCCCCTGTATCTGGCAAATAGGTCGGTATTCCGGCAATTTGCTCCCGATTGTCAGGGAGCCTGTCACTACAGATATCCCGCAATACCCCTTACAGACACATCGCCGGATAGAACCGTGCACCTGGAGCCGTCTTCCAGCTCCACCACCAGCTCACAATCCTCAGTCAGGTCAAGGGCAGTGCCTTCCCATTCGCCGGACAGGCTGACAACCCGGACCCGTTTTCCCAGGGTTATGCACTGCGACCTGTATCTCTCCATCATACCGGAAAAATCTGTGGTCTTTTCATAGCAGTCATACAACTTCTCGAAGGAATTAAGTATGCAGGCCGTCATCTGACACCGGTTAACCTCCTGCCCTGTCTCCAGCAGGAGAGACGTGGCGGAATGGGCAAGTTCTTCCGGAAATCCCTCTTTTGGGGTATTAACATTCATTCCGATGCCGATTATGACATACTCAATCAAATCGGGATCAGCCTGCATCTCCGTAAGAATGCCGCAGACCTTTTTCCTGTTTATAATAATGTCATTGGGCCATTTTATCAGCGCCCTGCTGCCTGTAAGCATGTTTACGGCATCCAGTACGGCCAATCCTGCAAGGGCGGTCATCCGCGGTGCAAAACGGGGAGGAAAGGCCGGCCGCAGGATGACTGACATCCAGATCCCCATTCCCGGCGGAGAGTCCCAGCTTCTCCCCAGCCGCCCTCTTCCCTTCCGCTGTTCTTCTGCTGCTACCAGGGTTCCATGAGCTGCCCCTTCCTGTGCCAGCTCCTTTGCCCTGGTATTGGTGGAATCTATGCTGTCATGAAACTCTGTTTTCCTCCCCAGTTTTTTAGTCTTCAAAAAACTCTGAAGCAGGGACGGATTCAGAATATCAGGTGTTCTCCCCAGACGGTAGCCCCTGCTTGTTACTGATTCCACTTCAAAACCGTCATCCCGCAGCTGCCTGACGGCTTTCCAGACTGCAGTCCGGCTTACGCCCAGCAGCCTGCTTATCTCCTCTCCGGAAAAAAAGCGCTCACGGTTTTGCATGAGTATCATCAGTATCTGATCTTTCACAACCTGTCCCTCGCTTCATAAAAAACAGGCTCCGAAAACAAAGAGCCTCTTTATTTTTTGGATTATTATTTTAAACAGCCTGACCCTTAATATAGGTAGCAACAACATTAAATTCCTGGTCCAGTATATTGATGTCTGCGTCATAGCCTGCATTAAGTCTGCCCTTATAGGCGCCAGCACCGATTTGCCGGGCAGGAGTCTCAGTGAGCATGGCTATGACATCCTCGGAAGGTACCCCAATTTGGATCATGTTGCGCAGTGCCCTGTCCTGGGTAAGCGTGCTGCCTGCAAGAGTGCCGTCCTCCTGAGCGGCCCTTCCGCCCCGGACACAGACCGGTATTCCACCCAGTTCGTACTCTCCATCATCCAGACCGGCAGCAACCATGGCATCGGTAATCAATACAACCCTGTCCCGTCCTTTAACCTTATGGGCCAGCCTCAAAGCGGCAGGGTGAACATGAATCAGATCGGCAATAAGCTCGATGGTTACGGAATCATTATCCAGTATTGCACCGACTGCCCCCGGTTCCCTGTGGTTAAGCGGCGTCATGGCATTGTAAAAATGACAGGCATGGTTCATGCCTGCCTTAATAGCCAGGCTGCACTGATCATAGGAGCCCTTGGTATGCCCCAGTGAAGGAGTAATTCCCCTCTCCCTGAGGAATCGGACCAGTTCCAGTGCTTCCCCCTCTTCCGGTGCTATGGTAACCAAGCGGACAATATCGGGTATTCCATCTACAATGCTCATATAGGCTTCAACTGAGGGAGACAGAATATGCTCCTCGGCATGGGCTCCCTTTGCCCGGGGGCTCAGAAAAGGTCCTTCCAGATGAACACCCAGCACCTGTGCACCTGTATGTTCGGTATCCATATATTCTGATACCACCTTCAGACTGTGCCTGATATGGTCAATTCCAACTGTCATTGTAGTGGCCAGCCATGAGGTGGTTCCCTTCTTTGCCAGAAAATTCGAGATATTTTCCAAAGATTCGATTCTTGCATCCATAACGTCCGAGCCGTTGGAACCATGAATATGAATATCTATGAAACCCGGAACAAGATAACCGCCCTGTACATCTATTGTATAGCCCTCAAACCCGGTGCCGGCAGGCTTAATATCTGCAATTTTGTCATCCTCCGCCAAAATATCCAAACCGGTCTGCCATCTGCCGTCCAGATAAACTATGCCGTTTGTAAACCTAAGCACTGCAATCGCTCCCTTCATAAAAGGATCAGCTTCCTCTTTTACATACCCCTGGCGGATGGCTTCATAACAGAAAATCACATCCCGGCCGGGTTGATGGGCCGATCCCTGTACAAATAATCTTATCACCATAAGCAGGCAGATTCAATAGCACCACTGTCTGCAATGTAAAAACCGGACTGTCTTATATGCGGTTTTTGTCCGCATCAGCTTTTCATGTTTACTATTTTGTCGAAAGGCTATATAATGAAGGCTGATATAAGCACTTAAAGGCGGAAATTGTCTTTTAAGGCGGTATCAGAGTCGATAAATGAGCAATATATAATTGACAAGGTAAAATGAGGAGGCTTTATACATGGACAAGAAATCCATTTCCAGAATTCCCTTCGGGCAGCTGGCTATAATTGCACTTGAGAATTGTCGTGAGCTTGGTGAAAAGGTGAACCAGGAGCTGGTCAGAAGAAGAGCAAGTGACTATGCAGACCAATCTCAGGAGATCTATCTGGATGAGATAAAGGATTCGTATCTGGTGGCTGTGAATAACGTACGCTTTTCCAACGGAGAAGGAAAGGCAACCCTGAATGAAACCGTCAGGGGAAAGGACATCTATATTCTATCCGATGTCGGAAATTACAGCTGTACCTATAAAATGTTCGGTATTACAACCCATATGGGGCCGGATGAGCATTTTCAGGATATAAAGAGAACCATTTCAGCTGTAGGCGGCAAAGGCAGAAGAATAACCGTTATCATGCCCCTTCTCTATGCCGGAAGGCAGCACAAGAGAAGGAGCCGAGAATCCCTGGACTGTGCCATTGCACTGCAGGAACTGGAGCGTTTGGGGGTGGATAATGTCATTACCTTTGATGCCCATGATCCCAGAGTGCAGAATGCTGTTCCTCTGATTGATTTTCAAACCATCCATCCCACCTATGACATCATTAAGTCCATCTATCAGCATGAGAGACATTTGATTACGGATAAGGAAAATACCGTCATTATAAGCCCTGACACGGGAGCAATGGATCGGGCCATCTATTATGCAGGAGTACTAGGCATAGATATCGGACTTTTCTATAAGAGAAGGGATTATACAAGAATAGTGAACGGCAAGAACCCCATTGTGCAGCATGAGTACCTGGGTGTGGATGTTGCAGGCAAAAATGTAATTATTGTTGATGATATGGCAGCCTCCGGCGAATCCATAATTGAAATCGCGCAGGAGCTGAAAAGGCGGAATGCAGCCAATGTGTATGCAGCCGTAACCTTCGGCCTCTTCACAGAAGGCGTGGATGGTTTCAACAGGTGCTATGAACAGGGCCTTATCAAGCGGTTTTTCTCAACCAATCTTACCTATATTCCGGATACGGTCAGAAATGCCGAATGGTTTGTGGAAGTGGACCTGTCAAGACTTATTGCCGCACTGATAGACAGGCTGAATCATGATGAATCCATCAGTTCCCTGCTGACTGCCACGGAGAAAATAAAGGAGCTGCTGGGAGACCGGGTATAAACTAACATTAAAAAGTGAAGGCCTGCCTATTCCAGCTTCTTATACAGGCTGAAAAGTATTATAATGGGCGTAATAA
This sequence comes from Clostridiales bacterium, assembly GCA_012839095.1. Classification (GTDB taxonomy): domain Bacteria; phylum Bacillota; class Clostridia; order Caldicoprobacterales; family DTU083; genus DUOA01. The sequence continues at coordinate 5,198 of DUOA01000080.1, read as the reverse complement.
TCAAGAGTATGATAACAAGCACCTTCATTCACCTTCCTATAGTTTGGCAACAACTCCCTGTATTGGATTATATCATTGTAATCAGACAGTATATGATACCCAAATATATGTTCCGGCTGTGAAATTCATATTGAAAAGGAAAAATCCTCTCAAACCGGCTGATGTAAGAAACACAGTACACATCGTACCGGATGAGAGGATTTCTATTTTACTGAAATGCTGATTTCAATTCAGCAGCTATCTGCTGGGCTGTTAACGATAGAAGGCATGATTGCCTATGGTTGTTACATATTGCCTGGTTCTTACTATCCAGGACCCTGCTGCCTTTTTGGGATTGAAGAAAAACAGGGAATTTCCCGCCGGCTTGCTGCCCCTGTATGCTTCTTCCGCTGCCTTCATGCAGGAAGCGCTGGGCGTATTATATATGCTCCCGTCCACTACCGGGCTGAATTGCGGAATTCCATTGGTGTATTCGAAGATTACATTGTAGATTGTATTTGGAAAGCCGGGCGATGCCACCCTGTTCATTACAACATTGCCGACGGCTACCTGCCCGATATAAGGCTCTCCCTGAGCCTCGGCATGAATTATCCTGGCCAGCCAGTATATATTGTCCCTGTCCCATTTGGTGAGACTTCCGCGGCTTGCTGAATACGTACTGCCGGCAGCATTAAGAGCTGCCCTGGTCTGCGGACCTGCAATGCCGTCCACCAGCAGTCCCTTATCCCTTTGGAATCGGATTACCGCATCCCTGGTTATGGTTCCGAAATACTCCGTGGTTCTCCAATAGGTAAAGTAGCCCAAATCCTTCAGTTGCTGCTGCAGACTGGTTACTTCCGGTCCCCTGCTGCCCAGTCTCAAAAGACCTGCAGCCGATGCTTCACTTACCGGCAGTATCAGCATAACAGTCAGCATCACTACAACAATACATTTTCCCCACTTAACTCTTCTTAACCCATGTAAGCAACCCAAAACCCGGTCCTTCATTTGTAAACCCCCTGATGTATATATTATGTCAACTTATATGGCTGATTATAGATATTGCTGAAAGAGGTGTCAAACTCGTGGAATGTTCCCAAATGGTATTATTAAGAGATTATGAAGGACTTATTACAATTTTATTACGTAATTCAGGCTTTTTCTTATGTATACCATATTCAGCCATATTATTGTTTACTGGTGAGCTGATCCTACATAAATTTCGGTAAATGTACAAGGCGAAAGACCGTCTGATACCATAAGAAAAACTCAATGCATGTTCCTTGCTATCCTATATATAGATATACCTGCATATACCGATAAAAGCAGAAAGAGCCGGACTTCGGCTCTTTCCATTTCTCTTTTTATAGGTTCTATCGATAAATTTCTTAAGTTTTATTCCTGAGCATTCTCCTGTTTGGCCTGCTCCACTACCTTGGCGCTGATATTGCCCGGAACTTCCTCATAGCGGACAAAAGACTGTTTGAAGCTGCCTCTGGCCTGGGTCATGGAGCGCAGATCCGTAGCGTACTTGGCCATCTCAGCCTGGGGTACTTCAGCCACAACCTCCTGCAGGCCGCTGCTCAAAGGATTCATTCCCAGTATTCTGCCGCGGCGTTTATTCAGATCTCCGATAATATCTCCCATGTAATCTTCAGGTACAACTACCTCAACCCTCATAATAGGCTCCAACAGAATGGGATCGGCACCCTCCAGCTTTCTGTAGGCAAGGGATGCTGCAATTTTGAAGGCTATTTCAGAAGAGTCTACGCTGTGGTAGGAACCATCATACAAGGTTGCCCGGATACCGACCATGGGATATCCGGCAAGAACGCCCTTGGCCATGGATTCACGCAGACCTTTGTCGACAGCAGGAATATACTGCCTTGGTACAACGCCGCCGACAATCTTGTCGACAAATTCAAACTCCTGCTCCGGATCGCCTATGGGTTCAAACTCAATCCAGACATGACCGAACTGCCCGTGGCCTCCGCTCTGTTTCTTGTGTCTGCCTTCTGCCTTAATAGGCTTGCGAATGGTTTCTCTGTAGGGAATCCTGGGCTCTTTATATTCAGCAGCAACGCCGAACTTGTTCTGCAGCCGCTTGGAGATTATTTCAAGATGCATCTCTCCTACGCCGGAAATCAGCATGTCACCGGTTTCCTGGTTTTTCTCAACGGCAAAGGTAGGATCCTCTTCCGTCAGACGGTTCAGGCCTGCAAACACCTTGTCTTCCTCTCCCTCTTTTTGGGCAACCACGGCAAGGGAGATGGAGGGTTCGGGGAAACGAATGCCTTCATAAATAACGGGAGCGGCCGTATCGCAAAGGGTGTCCCCGGTCATGGTAACCTGCAGCTTTGCTACAGCGGCAATATCACCGCTGATAACCTTGTCCACGGTTTCCTGTTTCTTGCCTCTAAGTATATACAGGTTGTTTACCCTTTCTGTTTTTCCCTTGTTGGTATTGGAAACGGCAACTCCTGTGGTTAGCTCACCGGATATTACCTTGAAAACGGACAGCTTGCCCACAAAGGGGTCCACCACTGTCTTAAAGACCAGTGCAGAAAAGGGTTCGGATGAGGAATAAGTTCTTTCCACCTCTTCTTCGGTATTGGGGTTCTTTCCCGTCTCGTTCCTGCATTCGCCCGGAGCGGGAAGATAATCTATTATTGTGTCCATCAGAGTGGTAATACCCTGATTGTTAACTGCAGAACCGCATAATACCGGCACAATATCGCCGCATACTACCCCTTCACGCACCGCAGTACGGATTTCCTCCTCTGTAAGCTCTTCACCGGAGAAATATTTTTCCATCAGTTCTTCACTGGTCTCGGCAGCAGCCTCAACCAGCATGGTGCGGATAGGCTCGATTTCATCGTTCATGTTATCGGGTATGGGAACTTCAACAGCATCCTTGCCCTTGAACTGAACAGCCTTCATGGCAATAACATCAACATAGCCGGTGAACTGGCCGCCTTCCATAATAGGAATCTGGAAAGGTGCTATGGCAGTTCCATACAGAGCCTTCAGCTGATCGATGACCTTGCTGAAATTGGCATTTTCCCGATCCATCTGATTGACGAAGATGATTTTGGGAATTCCGTATTCCTTGCAGTAATCCCAGGCTTTTTCTGTACCAACAATAACACCGGAAACTGCGCCTACTACTATCAGGGCACTGTCAACCACCCGCAGGGTAGCTGCCATCTCACCCACGAAATCAAAGTAGCCGGGAACATCAATTACATTCAGCTTATGTTGATTCCATACAAGCGGAGCAGTAGCAGCGCTGATGGAAATATGCCTTTTGATTTCTTCCGGATCATAGTCGGTGGTAGTGGTTCCATCTTCCACCCGCCCAAAGCGATCGGTGGCTTTGGCATTGAAGAGCATGGCTTCTGTCAGGGTAGTCTTCCCGTCTCCGCCATGGCCAATAACACCGATATTGCGAATTTTGTCGGTTGTGTAGTTCTTCATCAAGAATCCCCCATTCATTTATTTTCAGTCAGAGTTGACAAAACCAGATTTAACCAAGGTTTTAATCCAACTTACTTTCCTGATTGATTTCTTACTTATGTACAATTCGATAAGAATCCTGATATTCCTTCTCTATTGTAACATATTTCACAGCTAATAAAAGAACCAATTAAGAATATTTTATGGACATACATGCTATATTATACCACTGTTTCCAGATATAATCACTTATTGACTTTTAGCTCGGTAATAGGTACAATTTGATAAATTCACCAATAGTGGAGGTGGCGGATCTGAGCAGGGTATGGGTGGAACTGGACTCCCGATCCTATCCGATTTATATCCATAAGGATTGGAACATTTTATTCCAGGAGGCCTTCGACTATTTAGACAGAAAGAAGGGCAGCCTGAAGGGAAAAAAGATAATGATCATCACAGACAGGAATGTCCATGCTCTTTATCATAATACCGTGGATACATGCTTCAGGGAAATGGGCATGGAGACCATAACCGCAGTGGTTGAACCGGGTGAATCCTCAAAAAGCCTGGCAGAGGCTGAAAAGCTCTATACGGCAGCTCTGAAGGCGAATCTGGAGCGGAGCTCCTTTATAGCTGCACTGGGAGGCGGCGTTATAGGCGATTTGGCGGGATTTGTTGCTTCCACCTACATGAGGGGCATCCCCTTCATACAGATCCCAACCAGCCTGCTTGCCCAGGTGGACAGCAGCGTCGGCGGGAAGGTAGCTGTTAACCATTCACTGGCCAAAAATATCATAGGTGCCTTTTATCAGCCTGAATGTGTGCTGATGAATACGGCTGCACTTGCTGCCTTGCCTGACAGGGAGATGGCAACCGGCATGGCTGAGTTAATCAAGCATGGCATCATCCGGGATGAAGCATTCCTTTCCTGGCTGGCATCCAACAAGGGAGCCCTTGCTGCAAGAGATCCTGATATGCTTGCCCGGGCTGTTCATCGTTCCTGTGAAATCAAGGCTGATGTGGTGGTGCGGGATGAGCGCGAACAGGGGCTTCGGGCGATTCTGAACTTTGGTCATACCATTGGTCATGCTATTGAAGCCGCTGCGGGTTATGGCACCTACACTCACGGTGAGGCTGTTTCCATGGGTATGGTTGCTGAGGCTCATATTGCCCGCCTTTTAGGTCTGATTTCAGCCGGTTATGTTGAACGCATCTCCGGATTGCTGGCTGATGCAGGGCTGCCGACAACACTGCCGGAATTGGATACCGGCTTGCTGCTTGAGTGGATGAAGCACGACAAAAAAAATGTCAGCGGACAGATTGTTTTCGTATTGCCCACAGCTCCGGGCAGGGTTGAAGTTTTCCGAAATGTAAAGGAAGAAGTAATACTTAAGGCATTGGAAGCGGCCCTTGTAAGAGGATAAGGTTTTAGCGGCAGCGAAATGAACCTGATGAATGGAAGCATGAAAGAGCATGGTAGTATGGCAGTATGGCAGGAAAAAGGAAAAAGGAAGAATTTTGAGAAGAAGTATTGGAGGTAGGTAGTATGGTAATTGTAATGAAACCCCAGGCAACAAGGGAAGATATATCCGGTGTGGAAAAGCTCCTTAAAAGTCTGAATCTGGGCGTTCACATTTCAGAAGGCTCCGAACGCACCATTATCGGAGTTATAGGGGACAAGCGTCTGCTGGCGGATACACCCCTGGAGCTCCTCCCCGGTGTTGACAGAATGGTACACATCATGGAACCCTACAAGCTGGCAG
>DUOA01000079.1 GCA_012839095.1 Clostridiales bacterium | reverse complement strand
GGGTTTCAAGTATGATATAGCCCTCATACCCATCGTCAAATAACCTTTGAAAAATCCCTCTGTAATCTACCGCACCTTCTCCCAAGTCGGTGGAAACAACTTCCCCCTTAACTCTTTTGGCATCCTTTATATGGATATGACAAAGGATGTCGCGGATCAGTTCATAGCCTTCCGGGTAGGGCGGTTCGGAAGAATCACAGTAGACGGCATTGCCGGGATCATAGAGTGCCTTTACATTGTGCCTTCCCAAAGTCCGTACAGTTTCGGAAATATTGCTGAAGGTGCTGGAATAAACGATGGGCTCGTTTTCAAGTGCCAGTGTTATGCTATAGGGCTCTGCAAGATCTGCAGCAAGATGGAGTTTTTCATATCTTTGTTCGTCGGGCAGTATGTGGTTTTCGTTGTATAAAAAGTCAAAGAACCGTATGACGGAGGCCTCCAGTATCCCGCTGAAATCCAGGCATTTTTTCAGTCCGTCCATATGCTTCCTAACGGTCTCTTCATCCGCCAAATCACATTTGAACACCGGAGAGGAGATGGAGGGAACCTCAAGTCCCGAACCATCTGCCATTTTCCTTATTTCTTTCACCTCGTCAGTAGTCATGTCCATGATATTCTTTCCGCCGGCTGTTCGTATTTCCAGGCCCCTAAGGCCGAATTCCAGTGCAAAATCAATGGCAGCTTTTAAATCCTGACTTACCTCGTCGGTAATTACTCCAAGCCTGAACACTACAGCAACTCCTTTCCGCTTTCAGCATCGCAGTACATATAAGCATTGGGGTGGTTTCGCATGATTGTTGCAGGACAGTCTTCACTTATCCCTTCATTTGCGGTCCGGTATACTGCCTCTGCCTTGGTCGGTCCCGGTACAGTGCAGAATAGATATTCAGCCTGCAAAAGGGCGGGGATGGTCAGGGTATATGCATGGGTGGGAACGTCATCAATCTTCTCAAAACATCCGTCATTTACCTGCTGCATCCTGCATACCTCATCCAGCTGAACCACCTTGACAAGTGACCTGTCCTTAAAGTCAGCCACCCAGGGATCATTGAAGGCAATATGCCCGTTTTCTCCGATGCCGAGGAAAATAAGATCCGGGGGATACAGGCGAATCAGATCGGCGTATCTTTCACATTCCTTGTCTGAATCGGATGCGGCACCGTTGAAATAATGGATCTCCTTAAAGGGCAGCCGGTTCCATATATGCTTGTCCAGGTAGGTGCCAAAGCTTTGTTCATGCCCAATTTCAAGCCCTAAGTACTCATCCATGTGGAAGGCGCGAACCCGGCTCCAGTCGATCCCTTCCTGAAGTATGAGTTCACGCAGGGTGTCATCTTGTGAAGGGGCGGCAGCAAATACAATGTTAATGGTGTCTCTTTTACTGAGCAGAGAACGGATGACAGCAGCCCCTTCTTCTGCTGCACATTTCCCTGCCAGGGCACGGCTTTCAAATATTTTGATCTGCAAAGAACCAAAGGTAAGATGTTTGACCGGATCCATAGGTAAAACCTCTTTCTTTTCCATTTATTACATTGTATCCCTTATATATTTACAAATCAATTGCATATTCTGGTGATATTATTGCATATAGTGACATTCCAATATATAATACATTTGTTGGAGTGAATGACTATGGTTAGTAAAAATGAATACCGTGATTCGGATATATATCTGCATCATTCCTTAAGTGAGTCTCCTGATCCCGGTAACCGCTCATATGAGACCCATTTTCATGACAGGTTTGAGCTCTATTATTTTATAGCCGGTGACGGTCATATGAGGGTGGAGGGGGACAATATCGAGCTTAAAAAGGGAGATTTCCTGATTATGCGGCCCGGTGAAACCCATGCAATGCATGTACTTACTCACAAGCCTTATGAACGGATCGCCGTACTGTTCCGCAGGGAAATTTTCACCGGGGAGTTGTCCGGACTCTGTGATTCCTTTGTATCCCGGCCCCTGGGACACGTGAATTTTTATAAAGATGAGGACGGTTTTGTACATAGCTGCCTTACGAATATGCTGAATGCGGATGAACCCAGGAAAAGGAGATCTGTGATTTCAAATCTGGCTGCCATCCTGGACCATTGTGACAGGCTGTCGGGGGATTCCCGGAAAAGCTTCAGGCCCGGTCATGACATCATCAGGGATATTATCAGATATATCAATTACCATCTTACCGATGACTGGAATCTGGACACACTGGCCGCAGTTTTCAACCATGACAAATCCTATCTGAACCGGATATTCAGGAAAAGCGTGGGCACGGGCATATGGGACTATACCCTGAAGAAAAGAATAATTGCCGCAAGACAAAACATGTTTCTGCTGGACAGCGTTTCCGAGGCCTTTAGCAGCAGCGGCTTCAAGGATTATTCAAACTTTTACCGCAGATATATATCAATGTTCGGGGTATCTCCTTCCAGGGATCTGGCGGCGTACAGAAATACTGCACATAAATAAATGTAACAGGACATAAAAAGTATTGGCAAAGAAGGGCATATGGCTGAAGGGTTGAAAAGGGGGAGAAGATTTGGATCTTTTGCTGCATGAGAAACTGATGCTGACAGCTTTGGATAAAGAGAAAGGAATGGTTACCGGAGGCGGTACTTTTTTATCCTATGCATTGTCCGGTGCGCTGCTTGCAGAACTGCTGCATCAGGGCCGTATAGCTATCGAGAAAAAAATGGTTATTGTGAAGGACAGCACGCCCACGGATAACGTCCTATATGATGAAGTACTGGCTGAGCTGAACCGATCCGTAAAGAACCGCACCCTGAATTATTGGATTCCAAAGCTGTTAAGAACAACCAGACCTTTGCTGAAAAGAGTAGGGGACAACCTTCAGGAAAAAGGTTTGGTTAGGCGGGAGGATAAAAAACTGCTGAGGATATTTCCAATAACCAAATTTTATGTGGCTCAACCGGATATACGGCAGGGTTTAGTATCTGAAATGGTAGAAGCATTGGTATTGGTACGGGAGCCTGATTGGGAGATGAATATGCTTATTTCCCTTTTACATGCCTGCAGTATGCTCCTCAGGCATTTTGAAAGAGATGAGCGCAGAGAAGTGTCCAGAAGGGCTCGTGCAATGGTTAAGGAGAATATAATAGCAAAAACCGTAGAAAGGATTATTGCCGCCATACAGGCTGCTGCATCCTGAACCTGAGTTTAGCACCGCTGAAAGGGTATTATTAATAAGCACATGCGAAATATTGTATATACAGGAGGTATGATGGTATGAAAATTAAATGGTTTGGACACGCTTGTTTTTTAATTACATCATCTGAAGGTGTACGCATTCTGACTGACCCTTTTGACCCCTCGGTAGGCTATAAGGTTCCTGAAGCAGAGGCGGATATTGTCACCACCAGCCATGATCATTACGATCATAATTATCTGGGAGCTGTTATAGGTGATTATGTCCACTTAAATTCCCCCGGAAGCTTCAATGAAAAAGGCATTAACATTATAGGTATCAGTACATATCACGATGATGAACAAGGAAAAAAACGCGGTAAAAATGTGGTCTATGTTTACGAAATAGATGGACTGAGGGTATGCCATCTGGGAGACCTGGGCCATATACTTACCGATGAACAGATAAAAGAAATCGGCCGTACGGATGTTCTGCTTTTGCCTGTGGGCGGCACCTACACCATCGATTATGAGCAGGCTGCTGAGCTGGTAAGCCTGATGGATCCCAAACTGGTCATCCCCATGCATTTCAAAACCTCGGCTCTGAGCTTCCCAATTGACAAGGTTGATAAGTTTCTTGCCAGAATGGGCAGCGCCAATAGCCTGGGAAGCCAGGAACTGGAGATAGATCCGGTATCCTTTAATCCTGTGACCAAGGTTGTTGTTTTGGATTATGAGTAAAAAATTGTAGTTATAACTTTATTCTAATGACAAAAACTATTCTCAAGGTTAAAGTCTTTCTTTTTAGTAACTTGATGCATTTGAGCTTGAAAAGCTCTGAAATAACCTTGGGAGGGTAGTTTAAATGAAGATATTGGTATTGTTTTACTCAGCGTATGGACATACTTATAAAATGGCGGAGGCGGCAGCGGAAGGCGCAGGTCAGGTAGAAGGAGCAGAGGTAGACATCAAACAGGTACCGGAAACCCTGCCTGAGGAATTAAGAGATAAAATAGGCATTACAGAAGCCCGGAAGAAATTTGCACATATTCCCGTTGCCAAAGTGGAGGAGCTGCCTGATTATGATGCTATCATATTCGGCACCTCTACCAGATATGGAATGATGGCATCTCAAATGAAGGCCTTTTTGGATGCAACAGGCGGGCTTTGGGCTAAGGGAGCCCTTGTTGACAAGATTGGCAGCGTATTCACCAGCACATCCACCCAGCACGGAGGGCAGGAATCCACTATATTAAACTTCCACACCGCATTGCTGCACCATGGCATGCTGATTGCCGGTCTTCCCTATACCTTTGAAGGACAGAGCCGCATGGACGAAATTACCGGCGGATCGCCCTACGGTGCCTCTACCATTGCCGGAGACGGAAACCGCCATCCCAGTGAAAATGAGCTGGAAGCAGCCCGATATCAGGGGCGGCGTGTAGCAAGCCTGGCTTCAAAATTAGCAAAGTAAGTTTGTGGCAAGTTAATATTATGAGTAAAAAATAAGGGCAGCTGATTGGGATTCCGCTGCCCTTATTTATTCATGTTCTGAACAGTTTACCTGCCGGTCTCTAATCTTTTATCCTTTTCTGAGCAGTTTTCCTGCCGATCTCTTAATCTTTTATCAATGTTCTGAGCGATTTATCTGTCAGCTCTTAATTTCTTATCCGCGTTATGAGTAATTTACCTGCCTGTCTCTTTTTCTTTTCATTATACAGGCGCTTTGATATAATGATTTAAAATGATTCAAATTAGAAACTTGTCAGGAGGAGCATTTTTTATGAAGTATGATCCCTTGCATTACCCCTATCCCTCAAAACGGAATCTTGTGTATGGTAAAAAAGGCATGGTGGCAACTTCTCAGCCCCTGGCAGCACAAGCCGGGCTGGATATGCTCAAAAGGGGAGGAAATGCAGTGGATGCGGCTGTTGCAGCAGCTGCCTGTCTGACTGTAGTTGAACCAACCTCCAATGGTATCGGAGGGGACCTGTTTGCACTGGTATGGTCGGAAGGAAAGCTTTACGGCCTCAACTCCAGCGGTCCGGCTCCCGGGGATATTTCTGCGGAGAAACTGAGAATCCGGGGCATACATGAAATTCCCAGGCATGGCTGGATACCGGTTACTGTGCCGGGCATACCTGCCGGCTGGGCTGAACTGTCCCGAAGGTTCGGCCGCCTGAAACTCAGGGAATTGCTGGATCCTGCAGTAAATTACGCCGCAGAGGGCTATCCGGTTTCGCCGACTGTCAGCCAGGGCTGGAGAAATGCATACGAAAGCTATAAAAAACACCTGAAGGGTGAAGAGTTCAGCAGCTGGTTCGATACCTTTGCCCCTAAGGGCAGGGCACCGCTGCCGGGTGAAATCTGGAGATCGGAAGGGCATGCCCGGACCCTGGAGAAGATAGGGGATACCGGGGCTGAAGACTTCTACAGAGGAGAACTGGCGGATAAAATAGAGCGCTTCTCCAAAGAGTTTGGCGGTTATCTTCGCAAATCCGACCTGTCCGGCTTTCATCCGGAATGGGTGGAGCCTGTTTCCATCAGCTATCGCGGCTGGGATGTTTGGGAGATTCCCCCGAACGGCCATGGCATTGTTGCCCTGATGGCACTGAACATAGCCAAGGGATTCGAGTTTACACACAAGGACAGTGCAGAAGCCTGTCACAAACAGATAGAGTCTTTAAAACTGGCCTTTGCAGACGGGCTTAAGTACATTGCGGATCACAGATATATGGAAGTGGATGTGGATGATCTTCTTTCCGATTCCTATGCAGATATAAGACGTAAATCGATAGGTGAGAGGGCAGTATTGCCTGCAGCAGGCAGGCCTCCGTCGGGAGGAACGGTTTATCTGGCAGCTGCAGACGGGGAAGGAAACATGGTATCTTTAATCCAGAGCAATTATATGGGATTCGGGTCCGGCCTGGTTGTGCCCGAAACCGGAATTGCCCTGCATAACAGGGGACACAATTTTAATTTGATTGAAGGCCACAGTAATTGTTTGACGGGAGGCAAAAAGCCTTATCATACTATTATACCGGGCTTCCTTACCAGGGATGGAAAAGCAGTAGGCCCATTTGGCGTTATGGGCGGATTCATGCAGCCCCAGGGGCATTTTCAGGTAATAATGAATACCATTGATTTTCACTTAAATCCCCAGCAGGCTCTGGATGCCCCCCGGTGGCAGTGGATTGAGGGCAGGCGCATAGAAGTTGAGCCCGGCTTTCCGCTTCATGTGGCAGAGCAGCTTAGTAGAAGAGGGCATGAGGTCAGCTATCAGATGGATGCCGGCAGATTTGGCAGAGGCCAGATAATTTGGCGGACGGAAGAAGGCAGCCTCTGCGGCGGCACTGAACCGCGGGCGGATGGAGCAATAGCCGTCTGGTAAGGTATACAGTTGAATGTTCTCCAGGTCCTGATTAAACAGAATAAGATCAGAAGGTGCATATTATGAAACTGCGCAAGCTTTTAATAGTAATTTTACTGGGAGTTTTTATATACTCCTCATATGAAGTTATATCTTACTTGTATGATACATATAAGAGCAAGGCAACCTACGATGAGATCCGCAGGCAGTTTGAGGAGCAGTTGGAACAGGAAGAGGATGATTTTATTGCCGTACCTCCCCTGGATCCCACGGAGACCATGCCGGCTGAGCCTACTGAGCCGGTTGTAATGAGCAGATACAAGCCCCTCCTGGAAATCAATCAGGATGTGGTGGGCTGGGTTTCCGTTCCTGACACCGTAATCAATTACCCGGTTGTTCAGGCAGAAGACAACGACTATTATTTAAGGCGCGATATACATGGGGAAAGGGCAACCGCAGGCACCATATTCATGGACTACAGGAGTGATGCCCGGGCAAATGGCAGAAACACAATCCTCTATGGACATCACATGCGAAACGGAACTATGTTCAAGGATCTGGTCAAATACAAAAATGAGGAATTCTTTCAGAACAATCCTATAGTGCGTTTTGATACCCTCTATGAAGAGATAGAATGGGAGGTTTTCTCCGCATATGTGACCCATGCCGGTTTTCCATATATCCAGACCGTTTTTGCTTCGGATGAGGAGTATTTGGAGTTTTTAAGCAAAATAAAAAGCCAGTCCATATTCCACAAGGACATGGAACTGACCAGTGAGGACAGGATTCTGACCCTGTCCACCTGTACCTATGAGTATGATGATGCCCGCTTTGTAGTTCATGCAAGAAGAATTACAAGGTAGGCTAAAAGGCAATGACCAGCCCGCCCTGATCGGCATATGTGGTGCTGACGCCGGCCATCTCCACCACGACTATATCCTTGAAGTTATACCGCTTCATTACCTCATCTTTGAACTTAAGTGCCCGCTGTAAGCAGTTGCAGTGGGCAATTCCAAGGATTTTTTCCTCCAGGGCTCTGCCTTCCTCCCCGATTATATCCACCAGCCGCTGAAAGGCCCTTTCATAGCCCCTTACCTTGTCTACCAGGCGGATGGTTCCGTTGTTGTCGTCCCCCATGATGGGTTTGATGGAAAGCAGATTTGCTGCTTTTGCAATGATGGGATTAAGCCTGCCGGATTTGCTTAGATTATCCAGGTTCTCCAGCAGGAAGAAGGTTTTCATTTCCTTGATATAGCCGGTCACTTTATCAACTATCTCGGTGTTTTTCAAATTGTTCTTCAGATGCTCGTGAATTTTCAGGTGTACCAGCGTTTCTCCCGCTGCAGCGCTCATTGAGTCAAATACATGAATAAACTTATCCTTGAATTCCTCCAGTATAATGGCTTTGGCCTGCATGGCGCTGTTATAGGTACCGCTGAGCTTGGAGGAGAGGGTCACAACAAATATGTTTTCCCTTTCCCTGAAACGGTCCAGGAAGTCCTGTATGGAAGGACAGGCTGTTTTTGGTGATGTCCTGCTCTCCTTCATAGCCTTAAGGTAAGCTTTGATATCCAGAGTATGGTCATCTACATACTCATTGTCATCAATGCGCAGAGTCAGGGGTACCAGTTCCACCCCGGTTTCCTTTTTCATTTCTTCTGATACGTCACAGCAACTGTCAGCAATTATGCTGTAATTCATTCATTCTATCTCCCTTACTTTTTTGGATGGTCAATGTTACTTAAATTAAAACCATTGTATCATAAATGATAAACATTTAATAGAAAAATAAACATGAAATCAAAGATCAACCCAGCAGGATTCCTGATTGGATTCATATGCTTTTTCCATTACATACTGGATATAAGCGCCGTCCTCAAAGGAAGGGGCTGCCTTCCGGCCTTCATGTACACACATAAGGAAATTAAAGAGACAGTGCACATGCCCCCGTATCCAGCCTATTGGTGCCTTGGGAGAGACAAATACCCCGCCCGGCTCCGGATAACGCTGTACCGTTTCTATGTGGGTAAAGCCCTTTTCACCGCCAATGGGCCGCTTTGGCCTGGTGTTATCATAGAAGTCCAGGTAATTTGGATCCATCAGGTTGAATCTTACCGCTCCCTTGTCACCGTGGATTTCAAACCTCAGTTCATCATTGGTGCCGGTTGCAATCTTGGATACCTCGATTATTCCGGTGCTTTTGTTCTTCATTCTTACCATCATGTAACAGAGATCCTCTGCAGAAATCTCCGTCATGCTGCCGTCAGCTGCAGGGCGCATGGGATACAGTATTGTACTTTCTGCCAGAATGCTCTGGTATTCGCCGACAAGATAATAAATCAGATCCAGCACATGAGAGCCCAGATCAATCAGCACTCCGCCGCCGCCAATATTCTTATCCTGTTTCCAGCCTATGGGCCTCTTCGGATCCACGGAACCGGAATGCAGGTAATCCGCCCTGAAGGACAGAATCCGCCCCAGCCTGCCTTCCTCTATAAGCTGCCGGGCCCGCATGACAGCAGGCAGGAATCTGTTTTGGAAAGTCATTTGTGTAATTGCCTTCTTACCTTCCAAAGCAGCGAGAATTTCCTGAGCCTCCGCATAGCTGACTGCCAGAGGTTTGTCACAGTATATATGTTTTCCTGCCTTCAATGCCTTTATAATGGTTTCCTTATGAAAAACATTGGGCGTACAGATATGTACAATATCAATGTCTTCATGAAAGAGCACATCGTCTTCGTTTGTTGTGGCAAACTCAAATCCATGCAGTTCCCTGGCTTTATCCGCAGTTTCTTTATGGGCGGTGCATACGCCCTTTAATCGGGTGCGGAAGGGGAGCCCTTCATAATACAATGGAATGGTTTTATAGCCGTAGGTATGGGCTTTACCCATAAATCCAAAACCAATAATACCTATACCGTATTCTTTCACCGTCATTCCTCCTGCACTTATTCTCATGATAGTTAAATCAATCTTACCAAACTACTTTTTTATTTCACTCGCTAAGCAGATTGAATCGTATACAGAAATAGTATCACAGCAAACTGCCGTTTGGAAGGCCTTAAGCAAATACCTGCACTCAATGGCGAATCTGTGAATATATATATATAACAACGGATATCTGAACAGATGGAATATGAATACTGATTGCAGTTTCTGCAATCAATCTTATAAGGGGGACAGAGTATGAGAACAGGCAGGCATTGTCCGCGGTGCGGAGATGATATGGTGCAGGGTCTGACTGAGGGCACCTTTACCGGCTGGCGTAACGACGGTCTGTCCGGCATGACCCGGACGGTAAAGTTTATGTGCACAGGCTGCGGCTATATTGAAGAAAGGGCAGTAAATTCCAAGTATTTAAGAAGAACAAGGTAAAGGGAAGCCTGAGGGCTTCCTTTGCCGATCCTGTATCAATTCTGCATAAAGTTGATGTTGTAGTTGAATATATGCAAGGCGAATTACGTGCAAGGAATTGATTGCATAAGTTACAGTGAGTAATATAAAGAAAATAGGAAACAAATTGCATGAATGAGCTAATACGGCTGATAATACCCTGAAACGAGCGTTGTAATACACAGAAAAACATGGTATAAAATAATTGAAGGTCAAAGAAAGTCAAAGTAAAAACTAAAACTAAAATTAAACTAAATATGGGAGGAATGCAAATATGTTTGGTATGGTACCATTTAACAGAAGAAATATGGGAGCAATAAGAAGGCCGAGAGATTTATTCGACGTGGATGCCTGGTTTGACAGCTTTTTCAGGGATGGTTTCAGTCCTGCCTTGTATGGCTTTGACGGCCAGATGAGGGTAGACATCAAGGAAAATGAAAATGACTATGTCATAGAAGCGGATCTGCCCGGAGTGGACAAGAACGATATACATGTGGAACTTCGCAACGATATTCTTACCATAGGCGTGCAAAGAAATGAAATAACTGAAGAGGAAAGAAAGAACTACATCCGTAAAGAGCGGAGAAGCAGCTCCATGAGCAGAAGCTTCCGTGTGGAAAATGTCAGGCCGGAGGATATAAAAGCCAGATTTGAAAATGGTGTTTTATCCATTATCCTGCCAAAATCCGAGTCGGAAAAGAAAAATAACTACAGGATTGATATTAGTTAAGAGAATTGCCTTTTTGCCATGTACCCCCTCTATTTTTAACAGCCGGAGCAGCCTCATTCAGGCTGCTTTTTGCTGTATTTCTTATCTGCTATCAGATGCTGGACCAGAAGAAAGGTGCCACCGTACAAAATGATATCGCCTATACTGATAAAAATTCGGAAGAAGGGAACCCATATCACATCCCCCAGAAACCATAGAAGGGTATTTTCATTTATTATATGGTAAACAGGCAGTTTGCCGCTGAGAAGATATTCATTGGCAAATTCCGATTTACCAACATAAGGGCCTATTTCAGCCAGGGGCATGGAGCCCTTGTTCAGCAGGATAACCAGGGCGTTGAGAAAGCATCCCAGGGCAATAACCCAGCTGAATGGCAGATGGCGGTTGAACCAAATAAACAAAAACAGCAGGGTATATTGCAGGCTGAGGGATAAAAAAGCCATAAGCCGGGTAACCGGAAAATCGCTTTTTATCAGTAGAATCAGACCGGCGTCCATTGCTACCGACAGGAAAGCCAGCCATGGGTGAACCAGCCTGACCTTTGTCAGATTGCTGAACCTGCCGCCGCGCAGAAAACCTAAAAGAACGGCTGCAGCTAAAGTGCAGTAAAACATGATAACTGTCCCTCTTTTCTATGAAGTCAGAATTTTGTTTTGTACTTCCTCTTCGTCTTCCTCCTGCTCCAGGATGGAAAGCAGTATATCGGCAATCTGTGGGTGAAACTGCCTGCCCCTTTCCTCCCTGATGATGTCCATGGCTTTCTGTTTGGACATGGCCTTGCGGTAGGGTCGATCGGAGGTCATGGCATCATAGGCATCGATGACGGCCAGGATATATGCATCTATGGATACCTGGTCACCCGACAGGTTATCCGGATATCCCCCGCCGTCATACCTTTCATGGTGATGGAGGATGGCATTTTTTACTTCGGCAGGAACATTCACTTCCTCCAGTATCTTAATGCCGATGCGCGGATGCTGCTTAATCTTTTCCCATTCCTCATCCGTTAATCTCCCCGGCTTTCGCAGTATGGCATCATCTATGCCGATTTTGCCTATGTCATGGAGCAAAGCCGCCACCTTCAGGGATTCAGTGCGGCCGGGAGAGAATTTCAGCCTCTGGGCTATCTGCTCCACATAATGCTCCACCCTTCTGGCATGGCCTTCCGTATATTCATCCTTGGCCTCAATTGCTGCAGTCAGAGTTTGAATAATCTTATAGTACTGTTCCCTGGAATCCAGGTACAGTTTGAAGGAGTACCGGGCCAGCAGCAGGGGACCCAGCAGCATCATCACATAGAAGATGCCGGAGGGCAGCTGGTAAAGCTTATAGATAAAAAACCCGATGGGTGCTATTGCGATAAAGTTCGGAAGGGCCCACAGGGTGCCGTTGAGCCAGGTCCGAAGGAAGGGACTGCCGTACATAATAGTTGCAAAAAACGACATAATTACGGAATTGAATATGAAGACCAGGAGAATATAAACGGGCACCAGTACAATTGCCGGCTGTATGGCTAAGGAGGCAGACCAGGCCCTTTCCAGGATATCGAAAATGGATCCCGCCAGGAACATGGATACGGTATAGTTGGTAAGATTGATCAGGTTGAAATGTATCGGCATGTTAAACAAATGTTTGTATGTTCCATCCTCCTTCTTAATGAAAACAAGGATGGCCGAGAAGGCTGCCACTATGGTTGTAAAATGAGTTCCATGACTCAACTGGGATGCCAGGATGATGGCAAAGGTCACGCTTACCGCCCGATCCCTGGCATACTGAATTGGCAGTGATTCAAAAAGCGATCCGAGGAAAATCCAGAACAAGAGATGTGGAATCTTACTTGTATCCAGATTAAGGATCCCATGGGTGAGAAGTATAATACTGATAAGACTTGACAGGGAAACACTCGTTATCAACTTTTTGTTCATATTTTCTGCTCTCCTGAATAATTAAAAAAAAGCCAAAACATCGGAACAGATTAGTTTTCTCGATTGTTATCTGAAGGAAAACAGTGCGCCGCCTGCCAGCAGCAAGGAAATCAAGCTCATAAGCAGTGTCAGGACTGATGCCCAAATCTTCTTCATAGATATAGCCCTCCATTATCATTCTCTGTCTTCCGCTAAACAGACAGGCTATATCCGCTTCGCTTAAAAATACGATGTTTTGGCTTCAAAACCTAGTTAAAACTAAATAAAACTGAACTATTTTTTACTATGCATAAACAGTCTGCGATTCACCGCATCCAGGGTAGCTTTAACAGCAGCTTCATCGTCACTGTTCTGGACAAAGGCTGATCCGCTGAGATATTCATTGCCCATATTGGTGAAATGCATGACTGATACAGCTGCAACCTTGCGATCTGCAAGCGTGAATTTGGTTACATCAGACAGGATAAATACAAATTCCTCATCCAGATATTGGTGGACTGCCTGCAGTGCTGCTTCCGCCGCCACCCGCAGGCGCCCCTGCACCGTATTGCCTCCTGCTGACTGACCCTCATATATCCGGTCATCCATTTTCAGAAGCACCCGGGCTTCCACCATGCCGTTTCTGGTGAACAATTGAATGCTGTCGATGCTCAGGCGGCAGTTATTTACATTATAATCGCCGTCCATCACCTGGGCAATGCTGATAATTTTATGATCTATACGAATATTATAGCTGGCCAGCAGGGCAGACTGTATATCGCGTACAATTTGCTTGGGGCTTCGGCTTGTATTGGAGAGAACATGGATTTCTGTCAGTGTGTTATTATCTGCATCTGCAATGATTCTGACATTCAGTATACCCGGAATTTTACTCAATAGCTCCTGATATTCTTCAATAGAGTTAAAATCAACCATTTAATTAAGTTCCCCCTAACCTTTACCAAAGACAAACATGGGTTATTAATATATATACAGTTACCCTTAGTGATTATTCGCCATAAAACAAGAGATTCCTTCTTTTTCCGGTACTTTCATCAAAAATGGCAGGTAATTTAGATAAAATTATGTATTTTTTGCCGACCTGCTTACTTTCATGGATACGGCCGGGCAGAATCAGAAAAACTAGGCAAAAAAGGCGGGCGGTGTTACAGTTGGAAATCATGATTCAGGGAGGTATCATCCACCCCATCTCTTCGGAATCTTTTGAAGACGGGTATATCATTATAAAAAATGGCAAGATTCTGGATATGGGGACGCATGGCCCTTCAGGGAAAGTGAAGGAAAACATGGAGATTCATCACTATGAAGGAAAGCATATCCTGCCCGGCCTGATAGATGCCCATACCCATCTCGGGATATTGGAGGAAAACACAGGGGAGAGGGGCAAGGACAATAATGAAACCTCATCACCCCTTGTTCCCCAGCTGCGTGCCCTGGATGGGGTGAATCCCAATGATATCGGGTTTTCGGATGCAATAAGGGCCGGTGTCACAACTGTCATGACGGGCCCCGGCAGCAAGAACCCGGTTGGAGGAATGAGCCTTGCCATGAAGACCTGGGGAAAGGTCATTGACGAAATGGTGATAAAGTGCCCGGCGGGCCTTAAACTTGCCCTGGGAGAAAACCCCATGACGGCCCATGGCGGGGCCAATAAGGCACCGGTTACCCGCATGGGCACTGCTGCCCTTATAAGGGAGATGTTTTTAAGGGCACAGGATTATGAGAGGCTGAAAAAGAAAGGCAGGCTGGAATACCGGGAACTGGGCATGGAAGCCTTGTCAGCCGTTTTGGACGGGGAGATTCCTGTAAGGGTCCATGCCCACAGGGCAGACGATATTGTAACAGCCATCCGGCTGGCAGAGGAATTCGGGCTGAGACTGATCATAGAACACGGCACCGAGGGATATCTGATCCGGGACTATCTGAGAAAGAAAAATACGGCAGTAGCTGTCGGCCCCATGCTGACTCCCCGGGATAAAATGGAGCTGGAAAACCGCTCCTATGATACCGCCAGGGAGTTGGCTGAGGCAGGGGTAAAAATTGCCTTGATAACAGACCATCCATACAACTCCATCGAACACCTGAGGTTGTCGGCTATCATAGCCCACAGGGAAGGCCTGGACGAAAAGACTGCCCTGGAGGCAATTACCATTAATCCCGCAGGCATGCTCAATATCAGCCACCGGACGGGTTCACTGGAGAAGGGAAAGGATGCAGATATCATCGTTATGAACGGTCATCCCCTGGACATGGATTCCAGGGTGGAGTATGTATATATAGACGGGCGCTTAGTTTACGGGAGCAGGGCTGAAGCGGACGGTCATGGCGTAAAGCGCAAAATGTATTGATTGAAGCCTGCCGGGCCGGTATGGTATAATGAGTCTGCATTATTCGACATTAAGGCACCGGCCAAATTACTTTGAAGGGAGGCAGATTGCTGCATGGATATACCCGTGTTCAATCAGAAGGTGCGGAATACCCTCAGGATGAATCCCAAGCTTTTACTTAACATAATCTACAGTTTTTTTGTGAATCTGTTCCATTCCATCCGGGACTTTTACAGATTCAAGGTCATTGCCGATTTCGGCAGTTCTATTACCAGGGGGCAGGGTGCCAGGCTGATCATAGATAAAAGGCTCTACCTGGGCGGAAAATACATCGGGGATATGGTTAAGGCAAAATCCTCCATTCATATGTATCCGGATTCGATATTCCATGTGAAGGGCCGGGTCAAGCTGGGCCCGGGAGTGGGGATTGTTACAGGCCGCAAGGCCAGGCTTACCATCGGAGACAATACCTATATCACAGCATCTTCCGTAGTGTATTGTGCCAATGAAATAGAAATAGGAAGCAATTGTGCCATTGCCTGGAACACAACTATCATGGATACGGATTTCCATCATATCTGCTATTCCGACGGGACGGAGAATGAACTGACCGGCCCTGTCCGAATCGGGGACAGGGTGTGGATTGGCTGCAACTGCACCATTCTGAAGGGAGTTACCATCGGTGATAATGCGGTTATAGGCGCAAATACCCTGGTAAACAGGGATGTGCCTCCCAATTGTCTGGCTGCAGGAAACCCCATGCGCATTATCCGGGAAGGTATTGACTGGAAGGCATAGAAGCTTCAAATGGAAGTCATAAAGAGAAAATGTCAAAGCCCTTTGCCCCGCAGGTATAACCTGTCGGCGGCAAAGGGCTTTTATTCTCAGTGTTCTGAAACTTTGATTAATTTGGCAGCAGTTCTTGTACTGCCTGATATCCGGCTGCCTGTTATTCTACTACGATGTCTGCAGCGTTTTCCCAGAGACCGTGAATATTGCAATAGCTGACTGCATAAATCTTTCCGGACTTGTTAAGCTTAACCAGGGCCGTTCCCTCCGGTTCCGTAAAGGCACCGAATTCCCCGTGAGCGCTGAAATTGAAGGTAACCAGTTCAACCGGAAATTTTCCGCCCTCTTCCACGTAGAATACCTTGAACCATGCAATATGATGCTCAAGCGTATTGGGATGCTTGATGGCATCTCCTATGGAGATTTTCAGTTCAAAGCCTTCGCCTGCCTTCACCTTCTCAGGAGCGTGGATGACGGGCACATGTTTTTCACCTTTCCAGTCCCCTGTCTGTAAAAACTTACCTAATGTAGCCATTACATATTCCCCCTCATAAGATTTTCTTTATGAAATAAGTAACCCGCTTACGCCGCTTTGAAACAAAAGCCTGTTATGGGGAAAACAGCGGCAGGTATCATTTCGGGGGGATTAGGGAAGGCCGGTTCAGATTACAGACAGCAGCTGTGCAGGATATACTGATTTACAATGGACTCAAGCACTTCCTGGCGGCCCGACTGGTTGGTAATATTGTTATTGGACAGGGCGTACTTTTCAAGCTCCTTGAATCCTACCTTGCCTGCAACTATATCGGCACCGATGCCCTCTTTGTAGCTGCTGTAGCGTTCTTCAACGAATTTCTCCAGCTTGCCGTCCTGCAGCATTTTGTGTGCAATCTTCAGACCCTGGGCAAAGGCGTCCATTCCGACAATATGGGC
This sequence comes from Clostridiales bacterium, assembly GCA_012839095.1. Taxonomy (GTDB): domain Bacteria; phylum Bacillota; class Clostridia; order Caldicoprobacterales; family DTU083; genus DUOA01. The sequence goes on along the minus strand of DUOA01000079.1, from coordinate 30,899 downwards.
ATAGAACATGTCCTCGGGAGTAAAGGAGGCTCTTCTGGGTTTGGCATCAAAGTTCAGGCCGCCCCGGGGCAGTCCTCCGTTTTTGAGGATTTCATACATAGCCAGGGTTGTAACATACAGATCGGTAGGAAATTGATCCGTATCCCAGCCCAGCAGCATATCGCCCTGGTTGGCATCCACACTGGCCAGCATTCCGTTGATACGGGCAAAGTGAAGCTCATGCTCCATGGTATGGCCTGCCAGGGTTGCATGGTTTGTTTCAATGTTGAATTTATAGTGCTGATCCAGTCCGTAGCTTTTGAGGAAGCCCAGAACGGTGGCGCAGTCAAAGTCATATTGATGCTTGGTGGGTTCCTTGGGCTTGGGCTCAATGTAGAACTGTCCGTCAAAGCCGATTTCTTTGGCATAGTCCACCGCCATATGCATGAACCTGGCCATGTTGTCCAGTTCCAGCTTCATGTTGGTGTTTAGAAGGGTTTCGTATCCTTCCCTTCCGCCCCAGAAGGTATAACCTATGCCCTTCAGCTCATGGGTGATCTCCATGGCTTTCTTGACCTGGGCAGCTGCATAGGCGAAAACATCGGCATTGCAGGAGGTGGATGCCCCATGCATGAAACGGGGATTGGTAAAGAGGCTGGCTGTGCCCCACAAAAGCTTCACATTGGAGGAAGCCATAAGCTCCTTAACCAGCTTAACAATCTCGTCCAGATTTTTGTTTGTTTCCGCCAGGGTGTCACCTTCGGGTGCTATGTCCCGGTCATGGAAACAGAAGTATTCGGTGCCCAGCTTCTCAAAGAATTCAAAAGCGGCCTGCATTCTGGCTTTTGCCTTGTCCATGGGATCGGATACGGAGTCCCAGGGTCTCTGAAAGGTGGCTGTACCAAAGGGGTCAACCCCGCCGCCTGTAAAGGTGTGCCAGTAGGCAACTGAAAATCGGAGATGCTCTTTCATGGTTTTGTCCCCGACCACTTCATCGGGATTATAATACTTGAAGGCCAGCGGATTATCCGATTGGCAGCCTTCGTACTTTATTTTGGGTATGCCTTTGAAAAATTCACTCATATGTACTTCCTCCCTTTTTTGTCAATAATGGATTAATAAGCAGTTTGCATTACAAGTCATACTCTTATTCAGCTCAGTTACTCCCAAATATAGGATAACACAAAAGGATCCTATCATCAATAATTAGGGGAATAATAACCTGGCAGATTCTTTCATGATTTAGAGTCCAAAGTCTGCTGTCTGCCCCATGGAGAAACTGATGAATAAGACTGCTTGAAATATTTGACCGGCGGGGCTACAATAGATAGAATAGAGAATATGAAAAGCACAGATATCAGGACTGATAGCTTAACCGGAGCATGACCGGAAGTTCATGGCCGGAAGCTTATATGGAGGAATGGATTGTATGGAGGATATGAAAAAAAGAAATGTTTTCGACGTGCTGAAGGAGCGGGGTTATCTGGCTCAGGTAACTCATGAGGACGAGGTTCGTGAGCTGCTGGGCAGGGAGTCCGTAACCTTTTATATAGGCTTTGATCCCACGGCAGACAGCCTGCATGTAGGCCATTTTATTCAGGTAATGGTTATGACCCATATGCAGCGGGCAGGTCACAGACCCATTGCCCTGGTGGGCGGCGGTACGGGCATGGTAGGGGATCCTTCCGGGAAAACCGATATGCGCAAAATGATGACAAGAGAAACGGTGGAAGAAAACAGCCGGGCCTTTAAGAAGCAGTTTTCCCGTTTCCTTGACTTTTCCGAAGGCAAAGCCATGCTGGTCAACAATGCCGACTGGCTGCTTGATCTTAATTATGTTGAATTCTTAAGAGAGGTGGGCGTACATTTCTCAGTCAACCGCATGCTGGCTGCCGAATGCTTCAAAAGCCGGCTGGAGAAGGGCCTGTCCTTCCTGGAGTTCAATTATATGCTGATGCAGAGCTATGATTTTCTGGTATTGAATCGCAAATACAATGTCAAGCTTCAATTGGGCGGGGATGATCAGTGGTCCAATATTCTGGGCGGCGTGGATTTGATACGCAGGGTTGAAGGTACTCCTGCCTACGGCATGACCTTTAACCTGCTCACTACCAGCGACGGAAGGAAGATGGGCAAAACAGAGGCAGGTGCAGTATGGCTGGATCCGGACAAAACCTCTCCCTATGACTTCTATCAGTACTGGCGCAACGTTGATGATGCAGACGTGAAGAATTGTCTGGCACTGCTGACCTTCCTGCCTATGGAGGAAGTTGAAAGGCTTGGCAGTCTGAAGGATGAAAAGATCAATGAAGCCAAGAAGGTGCTGGCCTATGAAGTGACCCGAATCGTACACGGGGAGGAAGAGGCGGAAAAAGCAAAAGCGGCCTCGGAAGCTCTTTTCGGCAGAGGCAGCTCGGATGCCCAGGTACCGGGCACTACAATTACCAGGGATGAGTTCATGGAAAACAGCAATATCGTGGATCTGCTCTTCCTGGTTAAGCTCATTCCCTCCAAGGGCGAGGGGCGCCGGCTTATTAAGCAGGGCGGCATTTCCGTAAATGAACAGCGGATAAGCGATATCAACCATACCCTGACTGATTCAGACTTGGAAGATGGCAGCCTGATGATCCGCAGGGGAAAGAAGGTTTACCATAAGGTAACCGTAGAGTAGTAGAGTAGAATAGCAAAATTCGCTTATATAATAACTTATGCCGGGATTATCCCGGCATTGTTGTTTTTGTTTGTATGACCCGATTTCAGCGCCTGCGCCTTCCGCCCAGCATACCGGACAGGACCAGCAGGCGGAGCATCTGCATTACGGCCATGATGGTGGCGGCAACATAGGTAAGGGCGGCGGCACTCAGAACCTTGCGGGTGGGCTGGGTTTCTTCACGGGTGATTATGCCACCCGTTTCCAGTGCAGCTATGGCACGGCTGCTGGCATTGTATTCCACCGGAAGGGTAATAAGCTGAAAGAGTACGGCCAGCGAGAATGCAGCTACTCCAATCAGAGCCAGATTGGGCAGGCTGAAGAGAAGGCCGATAAGCAGCAGGGGAAAGGCCAGCCGGGACCCTATGTTGGCTGCGGGCACTATGGCGTTTCTCAGACGGAGTGGGGTATATTCCTCGGCATGCTGCATGGCATGCCCTGCCTCATGGGCTGCAATACCCAGTGCGGCAAGGGAGGAGGAACTGTATACCTGGGGAGAAAGCCGCAGGGTTTTGGACCTGGGGTCATAGTGGTCGGACAGATGCCCCCTGGTCTGTTCAACGCTGACATCGTAAATCCGATTTTGCCGGAGCAGCTCACGGGCTGCATCTGCTCCTGTAATGCCGCTTCTGGAGCGGACTCTCATATATTTGTTATAGGTGGATGTCACCTTGGTCTGTGCATAGAGTGCCAGCAGAACAGCCGGAATCAACAGTATATAAGTAGGATCAAAGTATAAGGGAAAGAACATGGCAACAGCTCCTTTCTCTTTGGCCTGTATGCTTAGAGGCCATACATGTTCCTTTTCTATTCATCAGTTTTACTAATACTAATCTAATATTATATTATCATGCCCTTTCCTGAAAGTCAAGGAAGGTCAAACTAATTTGACTTACTAATCAGGCATATATAGTACAGAACTTAAAGCCTCAGCCTCCTTACCCTTGGAGGCTGTTGTTCCATTGGGTCGAAAGCATCATAGACCATAGGAATGCCGAGGCCTTTTGCAAACATCTCATTGGTAGTCACAAGGTCCTCCCGGTTTACCTGGGAAAGGGAGGTTTTTCCCAGGGCCCGGATCCCTTCCGCCATTTCCAGCTTGCAGGATTCAAAGAAATTCTGCAGAGCTCTGGCACCGGTTTCTATATCAAACTGGTCTGAATACTTTTCCCCGAACCAGGTGAGGGAGGTAGGCGGTTCAAAGGGAAGCGGCTTGTGGACCTGATTGTGGGACAAGGCTACCAGGGCAATAGCGCCAATCTGGCAGGCATCTGCTCCCAAAGCCTTTACCTTAAGCGCATCGCCGGGGGTCCTTATCCCGCCGGAGGCAACTAGGGAGATTCGATCTTTAAATCCGTGCTTCTGCATCCATTTTACAGCCCGATGGATTGCAAATACAGTAGGTATGCCGAAATCATCCTGCAGAATGGGGGGAGAGCCCTTGGTGGCGCTTTCCGCCCCGTCAATAACGATAAAATCCGCCCCGCTTCTGCAAATCCAGTACAAATCCGCCTCCAGATATTTGCCTGCAGCAATCTTCACGCCGATGGGCACTCCGTCAGTCTGGTTGCGCAGCTTTTCTACCAGATTCTTCAGATCCTCCGGGTTTTGCACCTCGGCCTGGCGGGAATATGTAATAAGGTCCTGTCCCTTTGGAATATTGAACTCCTTCCGAAGTTCACTGCTTAACATATTTGCCTTAATAACATGGCCCACACCGCCGTATGCTCCCTGACCCAGTTGTATTTCCACGGCATGGCTTCTCAGCATATATTCCGGGGACACCGGCCAGTTCCCCCTGCCGTACTGATAGATGATTTTGCCGGCCTCCTCGAATGCCTCAGAAGTCAAAGCACCTGCCCCCGTATGATATGCTGCACCTGCTGCAGCGCAGGCCCTTGCCATGGCAATCTTGACCGGCTTGCTGACGGCGATGCCGTAGGCAATGGGAGCCAGCATCATGAAGTGATTCAGCTGAAGCGGTTTTCGGGAATACCTGCCTATTGTTATGGAAAAATCAATGTCCGTGTCAATTTCAGTGGGCAGGGTATTCACCTGGGCTACATTGAACTTAAGGTCATCAAGCCCGGGAAACTGTCTGACCGGGCCCATGGGCCGATCTATCATTTTCCCCTCTTCCGCCCGCAGTTCGGTTTCCAGCACAACCTGGGGGCCTATCCGCATGGTGGAGGATACAGTTTCCCAAAGATTTTCGTCATAAAGATCTTCGGTCAGGGTTTTCAGAAAGCTGTCATGTACCTTATTAATAATAAAGCGGCTTAAATACCTGACGCCTGTCAGTCCCAGAATCCCGGCGGCTCCCAGAATTCCCAGGGCAGCCAGCTTTTGCTTATTTTTATTCAAAAAAGACATCCTTCCAAGCTTTTAGTATAGTATGCGAAGTCCTGCATGCATTCATTCTCCATTCAGCATCATGACAGGCTCATGATCTGTCTTTTTTATCATTTTGATACACTATTGTTACCGTTTTGTGATAAAGAATTAACGGTCTTTACGCCTCTTGCACTTTTTCCTGATACAAGCTTATGGTATAATGATGTGAATGAAATTCACAATTCGTGAATAAAAAGTGAATAAGAGGCACATAAGCATCAGCTTTATGGCAAAATGGCATACAAAACTTAATTATGAAAAAAAGCAGGTCTGGGGGAGAATACAATGAAAAGAAGACTTATTGGCATTTTTCTTTGCATATTCTATATTATTACACTGCAGATATTCAATCCGGGTCAGATTGTTTCCGCCGAAGGGGAATTGACGGTTTCCACTAAGGTGACCGGCATGGTCAGGGAATTCAGCAATCTGCCCTTTGTTTCGCCCATGGGCATATATGCCGTGGAATATAAGATAAAAAATACCAGCCAGGCGGAGATAGAGATCATAGAGCTGCTTGAGCAGGGACCGGGGGACAGCGAGCCTGTTCCCGTGAAGATAACCGGCAGGACCAGGCTGGAGCCGGGCGAACAACTGATTCAGACAGGCAATACTTACAGCGGGGAGCCGGGCAGTACCCCCAACGTAGTCAGGTATACCCTGGTTTATACCATCAATCAGGAAGAACAGGTTGATGATTTTGTAGAGGGTTATACCTATGTTCATGTTATAAACGTAGACTTCAGGGCAGCCTATACCAGCCAGCCCCAAAGCCCTGTTTTCAAGGGGGAACAGGTTGACCTGCAGGTAGAGCTTGAGTCCCTTGCCAATGTTACCCTCTATAATCTGACTGTTATTGACAGCGATCTGGAGGAGGAAATAGGAAAGATCGATGTCCTTGCCCCAGGTGCGAAGGCTGAAGTGAAAAAAACCCTTTCCATTCAAAAAAGCACCCTGGGAAATCTCCTTATACTATACAGCGACCCCATGGATATAATGGATTCGCCGCTTCAGCATCGTGTAAAAACAAATCTGGAGCTTAATGTAAGGGATGAAGAACCGGTTTCCTCACTGGAGCTTACAGGCAAAACGGATAAGAGCAAGATTCCCGGTGAGACCTCGGTGGAATTCCAGCTGACCGCCAAAAACACAGGTAATACCACTCTGAATGATCTTAAGTTCCTGGACTGGGCCGGAAATGAGTTTCATACCCATGACAGCCTGAAGCCCGGCGATGAAGTAACCGCCTCCTATAAGGGCAGCATCAGGCCTGATGCCGATTATGATTTAATGGTTCAGGCCAGGGTGGAGAACAGCAATCAGCTTATTAAGAACACCTGGACAGCAAGGCTGGAAAAGCTGGTGCCCCAGGTTGAAATAGAGCGCAGCGTCTCAGGCAGCATTAAGGCAGGGGAACCCTTTACTCTTGAATATGTGGTTCGCAATACCGGAAATGTTGATTTGCTGGACGTAAAGATAGAGGAATCGGCATTCGGAGAAATTACCGGGCTGGACCTGATTCCCGCAGGCGGCGAAGCGGAGTTCAGCAAGGAGCTGGTGCTGGAGGAAAGCGCCTACAGTACAGCTCTTCTTAAGGCCAGGGATGCGGAAACCGACAAGGAATACATCTATGAGACTTCCGAAATGGAGTTTGTCGTCGGCGAATCGAGTGATGAAGAGGAAAGCCCTGAGCAGATGCTGTCCATAATACTGAAGGCCGATAAGGATTCCCTGAGCAGGCCTGGTACGGTGGAGATGGAATGCATTGTAAAGAACATCGGCAGTGAACCCTTGTATAACCTGATATTCACCCTGATGGATCGGGATATGATAATAGACAGCATGTCGGCACTGGAGCCCGGGGAGGAAAAGGTCATCGCCATTCCTTCCATCCGGATAGAGGAGACCGAAACCTTTGTAGTGGAAGCCACCGGGCTGGGGCCCAATCAGCAGAAATTTACCGTCAAAAGCCAGCCTCTGACCATAGAGATAGCCGCAGGCGGCCTGTCCGGAAAATTCAGCGTCCTTCGGGTTGTACTGATAATTGTCATTCTGCTTTGCGTACTGGTAATAGGTGTCCTGGTATACACCTTGAGAGACTCATTCAGGCTGCCCTTCCGAAGAAAGAAACAGACATCCCGAGAAAAATAGAAGGCATATAAAGGTTCGGAAGAAGCAGGATGTATGTAGGGGGAGGATCATGAGTGATGAAGCACGGCTTTTGGAAGAAGCCAGAGCAGGCAGCCTGTCGGCTTTTGAAGAGCTGATAGGACTCTACGAAAAAAAAATCTACAATTACTGCCTGCGTATGACCAACAGTCGTGAGGATGCGGAGGATCTGACTCAGGAGGTTTTTGTCCGGGTATACAGGAACCTGAATAAGTTCAGGGGAAAGAGCCGCTTGTCAACCTGGATCTATCGTATCGCTCATAATGTATGTATAGATCAGTATCGAAGAACCAAGGCTGTATCCATTTCCATCTCTCAGCCCAGGGGAGCGGATGACGAGAGGGAAATGGAACTGCCTGCTGAAAGCCCTTCGCCGGAGGAAGAGATCATACGCAGGGAAGAGCAGGAACGCCTGCTTGAATGCATCAGCCGTCTGAAACCTGCTTATCGCACCGTAATAGTTTTGAGAGACATACAGAATCACAGTTATGAAGAAATTGCTGAAATTTTAAGTCTGCCCCTGGGAACTGTCAAATCCCATATCAGCAGGGCCAGGGCCGCTCTTCGCGAGGCTGTCCGCCCTTTTCTCTAACCATATATTTCATTAAGTCATATATTTTGCCATAATATTTCATATATGAAGAATAAACTTATTCCTTCCTGAGAATAATATACATAGCATATTATGGAAAAACATTCAAAGGGAGGAAGCAAGATATGGCCAAGGAACAAGCCCTCAGTCAGGATACAACAGCGGCTGAAAAACAGGAACTGCAGCCGGAGCTTTTATCCATAATGAAAGAGGAAGTTGGAAAGGCAAGGGAAAGCAATATTCCCATCATCCGGGCTTTTGAAGAGATCGCCCGGCGTTCAGGTCTCAAATCCAATACCATCCGTAATTATTACTACCGGTATATCCATGCAAATGAGCAGAAGGTAAGGAAAAGTACGGAGTATACAGGGGAAGGATTTCAGGACGAAAGTGCCATAGGCACACCTTTTACCCCGGATGAAACCAGGACCCTGATGCGGGAAATGCTCATTGCCCAGGCCCGGGGCGAATCGGTCAGGGGATGTGCGGCACGGCTGGGAAAAGGCAACAAGAGAATGCTGATAAGGTTTCAGAACAAGTACCGCAGTGTTATAGCCCGGGAACCGGAGTATGTGACCAATCTGATTAAAGAGATAGAAGCTGAAGGAATTGCCTGCTATAACCCCTATACCCGAAGGCGTATGTCCAATGCAGGCAGAAGGCCCGTGAGCAGGGCCGGGGCAGACAGCAGCGGACAGCTGGTGGACTGGGTCAGCCAACTTGCTGCCAACATGCAGCAGATTGGTATCTCATCTCTTAAGGATCTGCTTAAGGGGCTGCGGGACCTTAGCAGCCTGGCCGCAGGCAGCAAGGGCGCATCACTGCACCTGGAAAGGCATAATGAGGAAATGCAGGAGGCCAGAAACCGCATTCTGCTGCTGGAAAACAGCCTGGACGAGGAACGCAGCAGGGCAGAGCGGGCTTATCAAAGGCTCATGGAAATGACGGATATAAACAGAAGATTTATAGAGCTTTCCGATGAAGATAAGCTTTCCAGGCTGCGAGAATACATAAGGGAGCTTAAGTCCTGTATGCAGGGCGACTGACAGTCCTGCATACGGGTTTCAATACCGGCATTGCCAAGGCAGTGCCGGTTGTTTGTTTTTGGCGGATTCTCAGGAGAATTTGGGAAATAAGCAGGAATCGCCTGGTGATTTGTAGAAGGTAGACAGAAATATATGTCGCAGCACAAGCCCCGGCACAGTCACAATACATGTCTCAAATCAGACAGGATTCAGGAGGTGCCTGCTCCCATGCACGAAGGCCACAGAGAGAGAATGAAGAATCGTTTTCTGTCCGAAGGTCTGGACAACTTCAATCAGCATCAGATACTGGAACTCCTCTTATTCTATTCCATTCCCAGAAAAGACACCAACCCTCTTGCCCATGAACTGATTAAGCGCTACGGCTCCTTGTCCGGAGTGCTTGAAGCAGGCTATGAAGACCTGACAAAGGTGAAAGGCATAAGCCGAAATACCGCCCTGCTCCTATCTCTGATACCGGACCTGTGCCGCCTGTATTTAAACGACAAATGGAAAAAGAAGGCCCAGCTGAACAGCTCAGCAAAGGCAGGGGAGTATGCCAAAACCCTCTTTTACGGCCGCCAATATGAGGTCTTCTATGCAATCTGTCTGGATTCGCAGAACAGGGTGAATCATGCAGCCCTTGTTCATGAAGGCACCATCGATTCAGCGCCTGTCTATCCCCGGCATATAGTGGAGGCAGCCCTGCGCCATAAGGCAGCCGCCATGATCCTGGCCCACAACCACCCGGGCGGCAGCCTCCAGCCTTCCGCTGCCGATTTGGATGCCACGGCAAAGATCTGCGCTGCCTGTGAGGCCATTTCCGTCCGGGTTGTTGACCACATCATTGTTGCCGGAAACGACTATTTCAGCTTTGCCGACAGGGGTCTCATCTGAGCTTTTTTCTGACTGCAGAAAGTGAGGTAGACATTTTATGGGTAGATTCAAGTTTGTACATACTGCTGACATTCATCTGGGCAGCTTCCTGCATGCAGACGGTGCAGAGAGCCTGCCCGGGCTGCAGGAATTATGCCGGGAGGCCACTTACCGGGCTTTTGAAAACATATGCCGCCTTGCCATCCAAAACAAGGCAAGGTTTCTTCTCATCTCCGGAGACTTATACGACAGAGAAGCCCGATCCGTACGAGCCAACCGCTTCTTTGCCGATTGGTGCAAAAGGCTGGCGGATGAGGGTATTCTCACCTTTGTCACAGCCGGGAATCACGATCCTGTCCGCGAATACCAGGAACTCTTTGCACTCCCGCAGCAGGTGCACCTTTTTTCGGCAGACAGGCCTGAAATCATTTACATAAGTGATGAAGAGGGCAGAAACATAGCTGCCGTGGCGGGGCAGTCCTACCGGGACAAATGGGAAAAGTCCCCCCTGCACCTGAATTATCCCAAACCTGAAGGGGATATTTTCCGCATAGCCATGCTGCACACCCAGCTGGAGTCCGGCAAAAGCAGCTATATTCCTTCTTCAGCGGCTGAGCTGGCAGAATGCCCCGACTTCGATTACTGGGCCCTGGGGCATATCCACAAGCCTCAGCTTATCCGAAACCGCCATCCTGTCATAGCCTATCCGGGCTCACCCCAGGGTCGGGATTTCGGTGAGCAGGATCCGGGCGGCTGCTGGCTCATTGAGGTGGACGGGAGGGAAATAGTCCGGATGGATTATCACATAACATCGCCTGTGGTATATAGGAGCCTTTTTATTGATATCGGCTGCCCTGAACTGCAGCAGGCCGACAGTCTGGATCAGCTGGCTGAACATATGCTTTCCCATGCACAGAATATATCCGATCGGGAATTATCCGACCGGGAGACCGGTGAATCCGGAGTCCCGGAAGCGTATATAGTCAGATGGGAGATAGGCGGACGCGGCCCTCTTCATTACTATCTGAAAAATGATCTGCAGGGCAGCGGCCAGGAATTGTGCCGGTACATGCGGGATATGCTGGGAAACCGGACGCCCTTCCTATGGACCGATTCCGTTACAGTCCGGACCGCCGGTCCGGTTACCGATAAAGTGCTGGAGCGCCATCCTGCCCTTCGGGAACTGCTGGATCAGACTGTACTTTCCATTCAGCAGGATGCCTCAGTCAGTAAGCAGTTTATTTCGCAATTGGGGCAGGCCTGGGACCCCGATACCGATTATGAGGATCGGAATGATGCACGGCTTCCCCTGGATGATCAGACCCTCGGCAATATTATTGAGGATGCCTCAAGGCTGCTCCTGGAAGGACTTTCGGAAGGGGGAGAGGAATAATGCGCTTAAGGCGTCTCCATATAGGAGATTACGGGATTATTCGCAACCAGACTCTGGATGACCTGCATTCCGGCCTGGTTCTTGTCGGCGGCTGGAATCGGGCCGGGAAGAGCACCCTCATGCAGCTGCTGCGCTGCCTGGGTTACGGAATCCCCTCCGATGGCTCCATACCGCCTGCCAATGTCCTTTACCGGGCAGAGGCGGATATCCTGGACGAGGTAACCGATACCCTTTATCATATCTGGCTGCAGGGTCACGCTGAACCGGTATGCACCGCTGCTGCCGACGGCCGGAAGATTCCGGTTCATGAGCTTTATCATGTGGACGGTTTCACCTACCGCAATCTCTTTACAATCAGCCTGAATCAGCTGGCCCGGATACCCGAGGGAGTTTCCAGGGGTGAGATGGAAAAGCTGCAGTCTGCTCTCCTGGGTGCAGGCCTGGCTGATATTGCAAACATACCAAAGCTGGAAGCGGCCTTTTCCAAGGCTGCAGGTGATCTGGGCGGTACCACCGGCAGGCTTACAAACAGGGCCTTTAAACCCCATATGGAGCGGATAAACGAAGGCATAGGCAGAAAAAGGAAGGCATTGGCCCAGGTGGAGGAATATCATGAGATGCAGCAATCCTTGTCTCAGCTGCAGGAAGATAAAAAGGCCCTCGATGCTTATCTGGAAAGGATAAAAGCCCGCCATGATATTCTGGAGACGGTCAAAAGCCATTATGAACTGTGGGAGGAAATGACTGCTCTTGATCATGCTTTGGAAAATCATGCCGGTGAAGTGGTACCGGACCGGCTCAGACCGGAAAACCGCAGGCTGGTGGAGGAAAAGCGTGAATCCTGGCGGGACCTTAAAAAAAAGTGGCAGGAAGAGCTTGATGACCTGATCCTAAGCCTGGGAAGCAGGGAGAGGGCCCTTTATACCCTGCCACTGCTGCTTCAGTACCGGGACGAGCTGCAGGACTTTTCCGTCCGCATGTCCGGCCTGGAAGAGCAGTGGAATAATCTGGCTGCCTTTCAGAATCGCCTGAATGAAGACAGGAATCAGATTCTGGTAAGGATGAACCGGCTGAACGCCGCCTGGACGGAAGGGGATATGAGCCGGATAGAAGCCCTTCCCCTGAACATGCTGGAGGAAAACAGGCTGACGGATGAGGTATCCCGATTTAAGGCACTGGAGCAGGAGCTTAAGCAGCTGGACACCTGCCTGGATGAGAGTTCTGAAAAGATAAAGAGAATCAATGTCCAGATCGATCAGTGGGAGCAGGCATCCGTCTCCGGGGCACAGGGGCTTAAGCTTTATACAGGCTTATTTGTTATTTCCGCTCTGCTTGGGCTGGCTCTGGCCATTCTCCACCCGGCTGCAGGCCTGTACCTGGGTCTTTTCGGAACTCTGGGTTCAGCCCTGGTTGTGCTTTTCAGGGGGCTGGGCAAAAAGGATGCAACCCTGCGCATGCAGGAGCTCTTAATCGAACGGAAGGCCATTCAGGAAGCCCAAAATGCAAAGGAAAAAAACAGGGAAGATCTGGTTTCGGAATGGAAAAAGGCAGCAGCTTATCTGAACGAGATTCGCCAAAGGCTGGAAATTGATGGGGCCGTTTCCCCCGATGGAATCCTGAACTATTATAGTACCTTGTCTGGCATACAGGAGAGTATCAGAAGGCTGGCCGGGGAAGAAAAGGAAGCGGGGCAGCTTTCCCGCAGCTTTAAGGTTCGGATGAATGAAATTCATGGTGTTCTGTCTGCTCTTAAAAGGATGAGTTCTGATACAGAAGCAGACCGGGAACTGTACGATAATGATACCGTGATGCCCAATCAGAGGCAGTGGATGGATCTTCAGACAGAGCTCAGCAAATGGGTTAAACTTAAGGATAAGGCTGTTTCATTGCAGCAGCTGTCCTCTGAAATAAGGGATGCCGAAGCCCGCATGTTCCGGCTGATGGGCAGGGAAGAAGGCAGGGCGGTCGATGCCGGATCTGCAGAGACGATTTTTTTGGAGGAATCTGCAGACAATAATACGGATGAAGAGGTTGAAGCTTACCTGAACCTGTGCGACAGCCGTGAGGAGTATCTTGAACTTAGCAGAAAACGCAGCAGCTGCCACCAGAGTCTGGAAAGAGCCGCCGGTACCCAGCGAATAAGAAATGCAGTTACTCTCATTTTGGAAAAGGAAGAGCAGGGTCTGCAGGATGGGAACCGTTCCATGCTGGAGTATATACTGCCCTTTTTCAGTCAATATCCTTCTTACGAATCCCTGGAGAGGGAATATGCGGAGCTGCTGGATGAAATCCGTAATGCAGAGGATCAGTTGGAAGCCTGCAGGGAAGAAATCCGGAAAGCAAAGGCGGCCCTGGACCGGCTGAGTCTGACCGATGAGCTGGAGAAGGCCCATGAAATGATTGAACAGGGCCGCAGCGGCCTCTACCAGGTATCTTATGACTATGCGGTGCAAAAGGCGGCAGCCTGGCTGTGCAGGGAGATAAGGAACACCTTTATGGTAAGGATGAAGAATGATCTCCTGCATCAGGCCGACAGCATACTGAGACAATTGACCGGGGGCAGTTACCGGCAGATGGTGCCCAGCGATGATTTGTCCGACTTTTCCTTTGTCCTTAAGGACGGCTCCAGGCAGGAGGGCAGCAGCGTACTAAGCCGGGGCACCAGGGATCAGGTCTTTCTCGCCGTGCGCCTGGGACGTATCCTGGAGATTCAGCCTGCCCTGCCCATAATAATCGACGACTCCTTTGTGAATTTCGACGCCGCTCATCTTAAGCAGGCTGTTTCCATCATCAGCCGCCTGGGCAGGACTCATCAGGTCTTCCTGCTTACCTGTCATCCCCATCTGGTGGAGATGCTGATGGAAACCCAGGAAGAGATCCAGTACTGGAAGCTGGATAAGGGAAGGTTCTCTCTGACTGAAGGCGGGGAACTGAGGGATTATCTGTGCAGAGGCAGGCAATAAATACAAAAACACCCTTCTTTTTTGCTGCCTGTCATGATAGAATCATGGGAGAAGAAAGGGGGGCCTGGCATGCAGAAGGATGTAGCCGCATTTTCCAAAGGTGAGACCATACAGGGCTACTATATGCTGAAAACTGTTGCCCTTAGGACATCCAATGCCAACAACAGATATTTTGACCTGACCATCGCCGATCGGACCGGAGAGGTGAACGGCAAGATCTGGGATACGGAAATGATAGGCGATATGGAATTAAAGGACGGGATGCTGGTCAAGCTGAGAGGGCTTGTCAACGAATGGCAGGGCCAGCTGCAGGTCAAGGTGGAACGCATACGGAGAATAAACGCCGGAGATCGGGTCCGCGTGGAGGACTTTGTTCCTTCAGCCCCTTATGCTCCCAGGGATATGATGGAAGAAATCCTGAAATATGCCGCTAAAATTAAGGACAGGGATATAAGGCAGATAGTCGGCATCCTGCTTGAGGAAAACAGGGAAAAGCTTCTTCATTACCCTGCAGCAATGAAAAACCACCATTCCATGAGAAGCGGGCTTTTGTATCATATGTCCACCATGCTGAAAATGGCGGAACGGGTACTGGAAGTATATACAAACCTTGATGCTGATCTTCTCTATGCCGGAGTACTCCTCCATGATCTGGCAAAGATCAGTGAGATGGATGCCAATGATCTGGGCATTGTTTCATCCTATACAACTGAAGGAATTCTGCTGGGCCATATTGTCCAGGGTATAAAGGATATAGAACGGGTGGGCAGCAGGATCAATGCAGACAGGGAAAAGGTAATTCTGCTTCAGCACATGGTTCTGACCCACCACTACGAGCCGGAATTCGGCAGCCCGAAGAGACCCATGATACCGGAGGGCGAGATTCTCCACTACCTGGATATGATCGATGCCCGCATGTATGACATGCAGAAAGCATTGGAGACTGTCAGGCCGGGAGAGTTTTCCGACAAGATCTGGCTGCTGCATAACAGGCAGATCTACAGGCCGGCAGAAGAGGATTAATTTTAATATCATGAGCCTGAATAGGGATTGAAAAAACAGATAAGACCAAGCAAGACAAGGACTACTTGGTCTTATTTTAATAGACTTAAGGCATGGAATAAAAAACCATTCATTTACAGAGGAGATGAGTGCTTTTGGATAAGGCACAATGGGTTTTGGAAGAGGATCGCTTAAAGCGGACATACGAAAAAATCCGCCGGGAGCTTAAGCGCAGAAAAGGCGAGGTAGAGGATTATCGGAGGATTGTAACATCTGCCGGCCGGAGCATCTGGGAGGAAACCGACCATGTCTGGGAGCAGGGGGATTTGGATGCTGCGATAGAGGTAAAGCAATCCATGGATATACTGAAGCAGGAGAGTCAGAAATACCGGATTGCCAGAAGGCAGCTGGATAAGCTGGAACGTCTGGAAGCCTCCCCTTACTTCGGCCGGATTGATTTTACCGAAAAGGGCTTCCCATCTGCGGAAGAGATATATATAGGCATAACCTCATTTTTTGATGAGCGGGGCAATATCTTGATTTATGACTGGCGGGCTCCAGTATCCGGCATTTTTTATGATTTTGAACTGGGGCCGGCTGAGTACCTGTGTCCGGAAGGAATCATTGAAGGCACGGTCAGCCTTAAGCGCCAGTATCGGATTTCCCGGGACCGTCTGGAATTTATGCTGGATACCGGTATAAAGATCGACGATGAGCTCCTGCAGGACATATTGAGCAGGCATGCCGATGAGAAAATGCGCAATATTGTCAACACCATACAGAAGGAGCAGAACCGCATTATCCGGGATGAAGGCCATCAGCTGCTCATGGTTCAGGGGGTGGCGGGAAGCGGAAAGACCTCCATTGCCCTGCACCGCATTGCCTGGTTGCTGTACCGCTACCGGGATGCCAATATCAGCTCCCGCAATATTCTGATTTTCTCTCCCAATACCGTTTTCAATGACTATATATCCAATGTGCTTCCCGAACTGGGAGAGGAGAATATGCAGCAGACCACCTTTGACGAATATCTGGAGAAGGTGATGGAAAAGGATCTGGTATTTGAGGGAAGCAGCAGCCACATGGAATATGTCCTGAATGCGCTTGGTCAGGAAGTGGAAAAAACAAGGCTTACGGGCATAGCCTACAAGTCATCAATGGCCTTTTACCGGCTGCTGAACAACTATGTTCATTACCTGGAGCATCATTCCATGGTCATAAGGGATATTGTCTTCAGGGATCGGATTCTTGTGTCAGAGCAGGATATCCGGGATATGTTCTACCGGGACTACGCATCCCTGCCCCTGGCAAGAAGGATGGATAAACTGAAAAGGCGCCTTTACTATCTGATCAGGCAGGCCTGGAATCAAAGGCTCAGGGAACTGATGGAGGAATTAAGCGATAATCCCAGCTACAAGGGCAGGGCCAAGGTGTATGCCCGCTTGTTTGTCTATCGGGAGTTCAAGCCCGTCCGAAGGCAGATTGAAAACATGATACAGTTTGATGTATATCAGGCTTTCCTGAATCTTTTTGAAGATGTCCAATTGTTTGCCCGCATGGCAGGAGACAGTCTGCCCGAAAACCATGCTGCCATATGCAGGGACACGGCAGCCGATATCCGCTGGAGAAACCTTGGTTATGAGGATGCATCGGCTTATGCTTACCTGAAAGGCATCCTGGAAGGTGTTCCCCGCATGAGCCACATCAGTCATGTTGTAATAGACGAGGCCCAGGATTACACCCCGGTCCAGTACGGCATTATCAGACAGCTCTTTCCCAATACCAGGATGACCCTGCTGGGAGATTTCAACCAGACCGTTCATCCCCTGAAGGAGCCCTTTGGCTATGAACAGATATCCAGGATAATCATGCCGGAAAACTATGCCATACTGGAACTTAAAAAGGGTTACCGTTCCACTTCGGAAATCGTTGACTTCACCCGTTCCATTCTGAAGGAGGACAGCATCGAATCCATCCGGCGCTCCGGCGAGAAGCCCAGATTACTGCTGGTGCCGGACGAGGAAGACCTCATTGACAGATTGGCTGCCGATATCAGAGCCATGGCGGAGGAAGGCATGAAGTCCATCGGAATTATCTGCAAAACAGCCGGGAAGAGCAAATGGGTGCATGAGCAGCTTCGCAGCCGGATAGAAGCCGACCTGCTGACCCGGGATGATGTGAATTTCAGCAGGGGAACCATTGTATTGCCGGTCTATCTGGCCAAGGGGCTGGAATTTGACGGAGTGATACTCTTTGACGCCAATCAGGAAACCTACGGACTGGAGCAGGACAGAAAGCTCTTTTACACAGCCTGCACCAGGGCCCTGCATAAGCTTCATCTGATCTGCTGCGGGAAGCTCCCTCCCTTTATTGAGGATATTCCCGGCGAATATTATGAAACCATACAGGTATAAAAATCTCTGTCCATAACTGTACTGTTTCCGCCATAAAGAAAACTCAGGCATACAGCCTTGCAGATTAACTGCCGTAACTCACGGCAGTTTTTTTGTAACGCAAATGTTACAAAACTTAAACCTTTGTTAAGTTGCATGAATTCGGCATATTTCCTCATTTTATTATGCTAAAATGAGGGTATGAATTAGCAGTACATATTGGGCTGCCTAATGAGCATTTATTAAACATATAAATATAAAAACTACTGCCGGTAACCGGACAAGTATTGCAGCAGCGGGGGTTTTACCATGAAAAGAAAGACTAAACGACCAGCAAGAGTTGTCTCCAAGTTTGTGCTTATATTAATGATCCTGAATCTTACACTGCCCTTTTACGGGGGAGCGACCACCTCCGCTTTGGAAACCCTTGGACACCATTATCTGAACGGATATATATACAGGCCGCAAAACACTCCTGAGCCCACAAGGCAGCCGGAAGCCCATCCTGCTCCGCCGCCTTCTCCCAGTCCTTCACCGACGCCAAGTCCCAGTCCTTCACCGAAGCCCAGTCCAACCCCGGAACTCACTCCAACCCCGGAGCCCGGTTCCACCCCTGAGCCCGGTATCGAACCGTCTGATTCACCTGGTGCCATTACCGATCCATCCCAGGAAGACGATCCAAACCAGGGCGGATTACCGGCAGTGACAGGCATGGATCTTCAAAAGCTGTTGGATGCAGCCTATCGGAATGATGACAGGAAGGTGGCATATCTGACCTTTGATGACGGGCCTGCCCCCCATATCACCAATGCAATCCTGGATATCCTCAGGGAGGAAAATGTAAAGGCCACCTTTTTCTCCATCGGCAACCTGGCTGAAGTTTTTCCGGATGAAATCAGAAGGCAGTACGAAGAGGGGCATGGCATCGGGAATCATACCTATACCCATAAGTTCAGGCAAATTTATGCCGATCCCCAGAATTTTGTGGATGAGCTCATTAAAACCGAGGGAGTATATAAGTCTATCCTGGGAGAGGATAAAACCTTCCGCCTAATCCGCTTTCCCGGCGGTTCCTTCGGGGATAAACTGGAACCCTTCAGGGAAGCCGTCAATGAGGCAGGTTTTGCCTATATAGACTGGAACTGCGTGAACGGCGATGCCGAAACTCTTGATTACCAGTCTCCTCAGAAGCTGCTTTCCAGGGTGAAGGAAACGACGGGCAGCAAGAGCGGTCTGATTGTCCTTATGCATGATGCACCCGGAAAGGAAACCACAGTAGAGGCTTTGCCTTCCATAATTGAATACCTCAGATCAAAGGGTTATGAGTTCGAACTGCTCCCCGGCTCCCGATAAAGGCGGCAGGTATTTTTCAGACAGTGATTTTTTGTAGAAAAATTAGGGTATATAAGGAACATGGGGAGAAAATATGATAGAATATAAAATATGAAACTCAAATTGGACATGACCGGGGTGATTGTTTTGTCTGCCTGGAATAAGGCTCGAAAAGCAGTATTTGAATGGATCCAGATGATAGCTTTGTCTGTCATCCTTGCTATTTTCATAAACCTCTTCATAGTACAGCCTGTCAGGGTGGAAGGAGAATCCATGAAGCCCACTCTGCAGGACAACGATTTTGTAATCGTCTCCCGCATTGGCAAAACCCTTAATTTGGATTTAAAATACGGCGACATTGTAGTAATCGATCGGCGCATTGACAGAAAGAGGTCCATCCTGGATGATATCCGGGATCTGGGCATATTCAACCGGATGCAGAACCGGAACCTCTTAATCAAGCGCGTTATCGGACTGCCGGGAGATACCATAGAAATACGGGAGGGCAGCCTTTTCCGCAACGGAGAGCTGCTGGAGGAGCCCTATCTGCTGGAGCAGAACATGTATGGGCAGGCGTCCTATCAGGTACCTGAGGATCATGTCTTCGTTCTGGGAGACAATCGCAACAACAGCATGGACAGCAGAGTAATTGGTTTCATTCCCATTGATAATATAAAAGGAACCATGGTGCTGGATGTCAGTAAACTGCTCAGGCAGTGATAAATGCGCAGCATACGGGGGCAGGGATTTGCTCCTTTTTTGTTTTATAGGGCATCCATTTAAAAGGAGGAAGCATTTTGAAAAGTACCCGCATTAGCTATATCCGTTTTCTGGCTCAGGCTGCAGCCATTGCTGCCGTCTATACGGTGCTGACCCTGGTATTTGCTCCTATCAGCTACGGAGAGAGCATGATACAGGTCAGGATCTCCGAAATGCTGACCGTTCTGCCCTTCTATACCCCTGCCGCAATTCCCGGTCTCTTTGTCGGGGTCGTCATCTCCAATCTGTTCAGCCCGGTGGGTGCCATCGATGTGGTGCTGGGCAGCCTTGCAACCCTGCTGGCAGCCTGGCTGTCCTATAAAATGCCCGGCCGCTGGCTGGTGCCGATTCCCCCCATTCTGGTCAATGGTTTAGTTGTGGGCGGGATGCTCCATTATGTATATCATTTTCCCCTTCTTTTATCCATTATTTCGGTAACCGTAGGGCAGGTTGTCTCCTGCTATATACTGGGCGGTTTTTTAATGATAGCCCTGGACAAGGTTGGGCATTATCTTTTCCCATCAAATGGCTGAAAATAATCCTGGCCGATTTTGTCAGCCGATCCTGGTCAACAGAGTAAGAGTTCTCTATAAACTCCCATGAAATATATCCGGGTATAACAAGCCTGCATAAAATACTGCTTTATTTGGCCGCCGGATGGCTGATAAACTGTTCTTATATGAACGATTACAGCGATGTGATATAATGTATGTAAACATATAGGGGGGATGGGCCTTGTCTTTGCACTACATAACCGGCCGGTCCGGCAGCGGAAAAACCATGCGGGTATACCAGGAGATAGGGGAAGCCCTTCGCCGGGGGGAAACCGGTCTTATCCTTATGGTCCCGGAACAGTTTACCCTGCAGGCGGAGAGGGATCTCATAAACAAGCTGAATCTTCCCGGCATTCTGGATGTGGAGGTTCTCAGTTTTTCCCGCCTGGCCCACAAGGTATTCAATGAGGCAGGGGGCTTGTCACGTACCCATCTCAATGAACAGGGCAGGCATATGATCCTCCGCAGGCTGCTGGATGAACTGCGGGATCAGCTTACGGTTTACAAAACTGTTTCCCGTCAAAGCGGCTTTATCAGTAAAATCAATTCCCTGTTATCCGATTTGAAAAAGCATGACATTACAGCCGAGCAGCTCAGGCTTGCAGCGGATCAGCTGGACAAGGCCGGCTTGCTGGCAGAAAAGCTGCGGGACACGGCTCTTATCTATGAGACATTTAACCAATATCTGCGTAACAGATACATAGACTCTGAGGACGCCATCAATGCCCTGGTGGATCGGATGGACCTGTCCCGGTATCTTACAGGTGCCCGCATCTGGCTGGACGGCTTTGACTATTTTCCGCCTCAGACTGTCAGGGTGCTGGAAAAACTGGCCCTTCTGGCCCGGGATCTTACCATAACCTTTACTCTGGACACGGGGCAGGAAAGCAGGGACAAGGATCTCTTCCGGGTGCATGCCCTTTCCCTGCAGAAGATAAGAAAAATTGCCAGGGAACATCATATGGAAGAGAAGTTTATCAATCTCACCTCTAAGCTGCCTCGCACACCCGGTCAGGCAGAGCATGCTGCCGGGCTGCAGGAAGAAAGCGAAAAGTCTCCGGAAATTCAGTATCTGGAAGGCATGCTATATAAGTATCCTTACCGGCCTTATCCTCACGAAGTCAGGCATATTGAGGCATTTGCCGGCAGCAATCCTGAATCGGAGGTGGAAAGGCTGGCTGCCCGCATCCTTTCCCTTTCCCGGGAAAAGGGCTGGCGTTTTCAGGATATGACAGTGGTATCCGGTGATCTGTCCGTCTATGGAGTTATCATCAAGCGCGTTTTCACCGAGTACGGCATTCCCTTCTTCCTGGATGAGAAGAGGCCTGTGATACAAAACCCCATTGTGGATCTGGTTCTGACCAGTCTGCGGGTGGTTGACCGGGGGTACCGCTACGATGATGTCTTCAGAATTCTGAGGACCGGCTTTTTCAGCCTGACCAGAGAGCAGGTGGAGCTCCTGGACAACTACTGCCTGGAATTCGGGATAAGGGGCAGGCGCTGGCAGGAACCCTTTGAATCAGGTGAAAAGGATTATCCCCTGGAGGAATTGAATACTGCCCGGGAAATCTTCATAAGGCCCTTCCTGTCCCTGGAAAAGGCTTTGAAAAAGAGCGGAAATATTGAGGAAATGATCAGGGCCCTGTATGCCTACCTGGAGGACATCCGCCTTCGGCAGCAGTTGGAGGAATGGATTGAAGAGCTTAGGGAACTGGGTCGGCTGGAACAGGTTGATGAGAATGCCCAGATATGGAATATAGTTGTCAGGCTCTTTGATCAGCTGGTGGAAATTTTAGGGGATCAGACGGTTTCCCTGAACGAGTGCCATCGAATTCTTGAATCGGGTTTCTCGTCCATGGAGGCAGGCATCATCCCCACCACCCTTGATCAGGTACTGGTTGGAAGCATCCAGCGCTCAAAGAGCCAGGATGTAAGGGCCCTCTTTGTAGTGGGCTGCAATGACGGCATCCTGCCTGCAGGCAGCCGGGATGAAGGTCTGCTGGCTTCGGAGGAGCGGGATCTTTTGCTCGGTGCAGGTCTGGATCCGGGCGGATATACCGAACTGCTGGCAGCCGATGAGAAATTCGGCATCTACACGGCCTTCACCAAACCCTCTGATTATCTGTGGGTCAGTTACGCCCAGGCTGATTCGGAAGGAAAGGCACTCAGGCCTTCCATCCTCATAGACAGGCTTAAAAAACTTTTTCCGGACCTGACCGTGGAAAGCGATCTGCTGATGGATGAGGCAGAGCAGGAGGCAATGGTAGCAAGCCCGGAAAGCACATACAAGCATATGGCAGCTCATATGCGGGAAAGCGCCGACGGAAAAGAGGATTCCCTGCTCTGGTGGCTGGTTTACGACTGGTACTGGAGCCGGGAGGATTGGGCTGACCGGATTCAATCCCTTCAGCAGGCCCTGTTTCACCGGAATCAGGAAGAGCCTCTGGGCAGGGAGAAGGCTGCTGCCCTGTATGACCCGCCTGTCCGGGCCAGTGTGTCCAGACTGGAGCAGTATGTAAAATGCCCCTATGCCCACTTTATCAGATACGGGCTGAGACCCCGGGAAAGGAAGGAATACACGGTTGCAGCGCCGGATTTGGGTGAATTGTTTCATCGCTCCATTGAAGGCTTCACCACCCATATTGTCAGCCGGCAGCTGGACTGGAGAAGCCTGGATGATGCAGACTGCGAAAACATACTGGAGAATGTCATGGATCAGGTTCTGCCGGAGCACAACTACGGAATTCTGCTCAGCACCAACCGCTACAAATATCTGTCCCAAAGGCTGAGACGTGTCTGCAGGCGGGCTGTCTGGCTGCTGACCGACCATATCCGCCGCAGCAGCTTCAATCCCATAGGCCATGAAATCAGCTTTGGATTCAAAGGCACCTATCCGCCCATAGAAATTCAGCTGCCCGGCGGAGAGAAAATGTTTCTGGAAGGCAGGATTGACCGGGCTGACATATGCCGGCTGGACGGGGATTGGTACATCAACGTCATAGACTACAAGTCCGGAGCCGAAAGCTTTGATATGTCCGATGCCTGGTACGGGCTGAAGCTCCAGCTCCTGGTGTATCTGGAAGCTCTGCTTGAGATGGAACACAGGCAGAAAGGCGGGAAGACCAGGCCGGGGGGCATCTTTTATTTCCGCATAGATGATCCCCTGATTAATACGAATGAAAGCGTGACGGAGACAATTGAGAATGAAATACGGAAAAAACTGAAACTGAACGGTTTGGTTTTGAAGGATGTCAACATTATCCGCTGCATGGACGACAGGATAAGCGGATGGTCACAGGTTCTGCCTGTGGGGGTATCCGATAAGGACAATTCCATTTACAAGACATCCTCTGTTCTGGATGAGGGGGAGTTTCTGGGGCTGCTGGCTCATGTCAGACAATTAATAGGCAGGCTCGGTGAGGAGATGCTTAAGGGCAAAATCCGCATAGAGCCTTACCGCAAGGGAGACGAAACGGCCTGTCAGTACTGCCCCTACAGCGGTATCTGTCAGTTCGACACTCAGTTTGAAGACAATGGCTACAGGATAATTCCTGCCCTGAAACGGGATGAAGTCATAAGCCGGCTTCAGCAGGGGAAGGAGGAAGAGTAAATGCCCCTATGGACAAGTGAACAACAGACGGCCATAGATGCCCGGAACTGCAATTTGCTGGTTTCCGCTGCTGCCGGTTCGGGAAAGACGGCGGTGCTGACGGAACGGATCCTGCAGCTCATCCTTAGGGACAGGGTGGAGCTGGACAGCCTTTTAGTGGTCACCTTTACCAATGCTGCTGCCGGAGAAATGAGGGAGCGCATCGGCACTGCCCTGACAAAAGCCATGGACGGCAGCAATGAGGAAGACAATGAGCACCTGCGCAGTCAGCTCAATCTCCTGGCCAAAGCCTCCATCAGCACCCTGCATTCCTTCTGCATCAGCGTTATCCGCAAATATTTCCATGTCATCGATCTGGACCCCGGTTTTCGTATCGGGGATGAAACGGAATGCAGCCTTATAAAGCTGGAAGTGGTGGAGGACCTGTTCGAAAAGGAATATGAGAAGGGTTCAGAAGCTTTTTTAGGGCTGGTGGAGAGATTCAGCAGCAACAGGCAGGACACAGGTCTGCAGGATCTGGTATTGGGGCTGCACAATTTCATACAGAGCAAGCCATATCCCCTGCAATGGCTGGAGGAGCGGATTCAGGACTTTGCGGCAGATGCTGCCGGCATGGAGAAAAGCCCCTGGGGCAGGGCCCTCCTGGATGCCGTCCGATTGGATATTCAGGGCATTGTCAGCCTGCTGGAGGAAGCCCTGAGCCTGTGCCGGAAGCCGTACGGGCCTGCACCCTATGAGGAAAATCTGCTTGATGACATAAGGCAGATGAATGATATTCTGCTGGCTGCGGGCAAAGGTCTCCAGGCCTGCCGCAATGCCTACGGCCGGGTGAAGTTTTCAAGGCTGAAGGGCTGCGGGAAAGACGTGGATGAGGATCTGAAAGAGCAGGTAAGAAAGCTGAGAGAGCAGGCAAAGAAGGCGCTTAAGAATACAGCTGACGGAATTTTGGATCAGGACCTGACCCAAAGCATAGAACAGCTGAATGAACTCTACCCTTATATCCAATACCTGGGTGAATTGGTCTTCAAATTTGACAGCGAATTTAAAAAGCAGAAGCAGGAGAAGGGGATTCTGGACTTTAACGATCTGGAGCACTACACCCTGAAGATACTGGAGCACTCCCGGGCGGCTGATGAGCTTAAGCAGAAGTATAGCCATATCTTCATAGATGAATACCAGGACAGCAATTTGGTACAGGATACCATCATAAGCCGCATCAGCAGGGGAAACAATGTATTCATGGTAGGTGACGTCAAGCAGAGCATCTACCGCTTCCGCCTGGCTGACCCTTCCATCTTTCTGGAGAAATACGGTTCCTACAGGGCCGGCGAAGGCGAGACTGACCGGCGTATCGATTTGAATCGGAATTTCAGGAGCCGTAAATCCATTCTTGACTCAGTCAATTATATATTCAGAAACATCATGTCTCCTCAGCTGGGGGAACTGGAATATGATGACAAGGCTGCTCTTTACCCCGGGCGCGCACTGCATCCCGAATCAGAGCCGGAGGTTGAGCTTCATCTCATCGAAAAGAATACAGACGATGATGAAGAGCTGGATCCCGAGCTTGAGAATCTGAATGAAACTGAAGTGGAAGCCGCTATCTTAGCTGAGCAGATAAAAGAGATAGTAGGCAGGGAGATTTATGATGCCAGGCTGGATGCTTATCGGAAGGCAGAATACCGGGACATTGTGCTTCTGCTGAGAACCACAAAGAACCGGGCATCAGTCTATCAGGAGGTTTTTTCAGCCCGCGGCATTCCGGTCTATGCAGACGTTAATACCGGATATTTTGAAGCTTTGGAAGTTAAAACCATAACAGCTCTTCTGAATGTGATAGACAACAAATGCCAGGATATTCCCCTTCTTACGGTTATGCGCTCTCCCATAGGCGGTTTTGATGCAGACGATCTGATACGCATTCGCACTGCCGATAATTCCAGGTTCTTTTACCGTGCGGCAATGGAATACGCTGAGAAACATGAGGATGAGCTGGCAGGGCGGCTGAAGGCCTTCTATGAGAAAATCGAAGAGTGGCAGAATGCTTCCCGCTATCTTCCCATGGAGGATTTCATCTGGAAGCTCTATATGGAATCCGGTTACTATTATTATGCAGGAGCCATGCCGGGCGGGCAGCAGCGGCAGGCCAACCTCCGGATCCTCCTGGAACGGGCAAGGCAGTTCCAGCAGACCTCAGTCAAGGGCCTGTTTCAGTTTATCCGCTTCATAGAAAAGCTGCAGGGCGGCACCGGGGATATGGGTGTTGCAAAAACCCTGGGGGAGAATGAAAATGTCCTGCGCATAATGAGCATTCATAAGAGCAAGGGTCTGGAATTCCCTGTGGTAATTCTGGCCGGCCTTGGCAGGAGGTTCAATTTTTCGGATACCAAAGCACCGGTTCTTTTCCACAAGGATCTGGGGCTGGGCCCCAAATATGTCAATCCGGACACCCGGCAGACCTGCCAAACCCTGGCCAGGACGGCCATGAAACATATAATCAGGACTGAAAACCTGTCGGAGGAGATGCGCATACTATATGTGGCCATGACCAGGGCAAAGGAGCGGCTCATCCTGCTGGGCTCAGCAGGCGATCTGAAAAAAACGGCCGGAAACTGGGCAAAGCCTGTGAGTTCCTATTCCCTGTCCAAAGCCCTGTGCTTCCTGGATTGGATTGGGCCGGTTCTTATGCGCCATCCGGACGGAGATGTGCTCAGAAGCCTGCTGGACGAGCCCTTTGATCAGCCTCTTATTGCGGATGAATCCAAATGGAAGCTGCAGCTGCACAGCCGGGGGGATATTGCAGAATTCAGGCGGGAAGAAGCGGTCAGCCGAAGTGAGTTCCTGCACAGGCTTAAGCATCCGGAGGAATATATACCCCGTCTTGAAGCTGAAAGGCAGCAGTCAGACGGAGAGGCGGACGGCAGGCAGCAGCCTGAGAGCGATGAAGCCGGCAGGCTGAAGGGATTAGGTGCTGACCACATTCGTGCCATGATAAACGAGAGATTTACCTGGGAGTACCCTCATCGCCATGCGGTGAACATTCCCTCCAAGCTGACAGTCACTGAAATCAGCAAGCTGCACGGCCTGAGGGCAGCGCAGCTTTTAGAGGAAGCGGAGGAATCTCTTCCCTCCTTTGCCACAGCTGCCTCCTCCCGGCTTGCCCGTCCCGGATTTCTGGAAGGCAGCAGGCAGTTTACCGCTGCTGAAATAGGCAGCATTGTGCACTTTATCCTTCAGCACCTGGATCTGGACCGGGCAGGGGATAAGGATGAGGTATTGGTTCAGCTCAATGAAATGGTGCAGCGGGAGCTCTTAACAGAGGAGGAGGTCAGAGCAGCAGACCTGAATATGATAACAGACTTCCTGAACAGCGAAATCGGCCGCCGCATCAGGAGGGCAGGCGGCCTGCGGCGGGAGGTTCCTTTTAATCTCCGCAAGAAAGCCGGCCAGTTGTTTCCTGATATGCCGCCTGTCAACGATACCCTTTTGGTCCAGGGGGTTATTGACTGCTTCTTTGAAGAGGATGGTCAGTGGGTACTGGTGGATTATAAAACGGATTATGTGGATTCGCCGCAGAAGGTTAAGGAACTGGCAGAGCGCTACCGCATTCAGATGAACTTATATGCAGAGGCACTGGAACAGATTACCGGAAAACCGGTGAAGGAGCGCATCCTTTGCCTGCTCCATGCCAATCAGGCGGTAAGCATGTAATAAACGAGGCTGTGTATTTTTTCGTTAATGCCCTTCCCGGCAGCACCCCTGTGGAATTTGAAGCGATTATTGAAACCGAGTGAAGTTAAGAAACAGAGAGTGAAGTTAAGAAACAGAGAGTGAGGGAAAGATGAATAAATCTGAGCTGATTAAATCAATTGAACAATGGCTGCTGAAAAATAGGCCGGCGAATTCCTTATCGGATGCCTGGGTTAATCCCCTGGCCAATGCTCTGGTGGTTCTGGCCATTATAATTGCCTGCGTGCTGTCCTGGTTTCTGGTCAGGATTATTCTTACAAAAGTCCTGGCTGCATATATCAGGCGCAGCAAAAACAAATGGGATGATATACTGCTGGAACGCAACCTCTTTTCAAGGATTGCCAATCTGGCACCGGCTGTAATCATACACATGGCTGCACCTGTATTTCCCGGCCTGCAGGTATGGATACAGCGTCTGGCTTTTTCCTATATAGTTCTGGTTACCTTGCTCATCCTGTCATCCCTTATGGACGGCATTGAGGCACTGTACCGGACCTTTGAGATTTCCAGGGAAAGGCCCATTAAAGGCTTCATACAGGTGCTGAAGATAGTTTTTTCCATAGTGGGCATTATCGTTATAATTTCCGTACTGCTGGATCGTCCTCCCTGGGCTCTCTTAAGCGGAATCGGCGTTTTTTCAGCGGTGCTGCTGCTTGTTTTCCAAAACTCCATCCTGGGTTTTGTGGCCGGCATTCAGCTTTCAGGAAACGATATGGTCCGTGTCGGCGACTGGATAGAAATGCCCAAATACAACGCAGACGGGGACGTTATTG
This sequence comes from Clostridiales bacterium, assembly GCA_012839095.1. GTDB lineage: Bacteria > Bacillota > Clostridia > Caldicoprobacterales > DTU083 > DUOA01. The sequence continues at coordinate 2,628 of DUOA01000079.1, read as the reverse complement.
ATATAACCCTGCATACCGTCAAGGTACGCAACTGGGACAAAACCATTACCATGATTCCCACCCATGCCCTGATTTCCGACTCCTTCAAGAACTGGAGGGGGATGCATGAGTCCGGCGGCAGGAGAATCAAAAGGGCTGTGTACATCGATATGAACAGCATTAAGTTCTGTACCGAGGAAATGCTGCAAAAATATGAGAAATTCCATTATCTTACCGACTATATACAGAGAAAAAGGCAGGAAATAGAGGAGTATAACAGAAGCCGCAATATCGATCCGGAGCAGCTGGTCAACGGAAGGCGGATGACCAATGTAGGGACCTTTCGGGCCTATGTGCAGGAGTATCTGAAAAACCTGCCTGCCCTCAATCACAATATGATCACCATGGTGCGACAGCTGGCGCCTACCGAGCACGGACTGCCCATAGAGATATACTGCTTTACCGGCAGTACCGTGTGGGTGGAGCATGAATCGGTTCAGGCAGACATTTTCGATCATATTCTGGCTGTGGTCCCCCAGTTTGATCTGCAGATTTATCAGAGGCCTTCCGGCAAGGACATAAGGACAAGGGATTAAGTTTGGCAGTAATTTACTGACACAAGGTTTGAACATTTTTCCATGCAGCGGGCGGTTTGACATACAGTTTTCTGCTTGTTATAGTTATTAGCGTAAAGCTAAACGCCTTACAAGGTGAAATTTTATATTATAGTCAGGGAGTATATATATTGCGAGATACAGGATTGTCCCTGAACACCGTGGCGGAACGGTTCTCCGTAAGCCCATGGTATTTCAGCAGAATTTTTAATGAGCTTTCGGGCAGCCGATTCCCTGATTATGTCAACAATCTTAAACTGAACAGGGCCAGGGAACTTTTAAGTCAGGATCAAACATCCGATATTAATGAGATAGCTTTAAAAGTCGGCTATAACAGCAGCACATATTTCACCTCACTCTTTAAAAAGAAATTCGGTGTCTCGCCTTCAAAGTTCCGGAACAACAGCAGAATTCAGGGGTTGTTTCTGCTGTTTGGCAAGATATTTACGTATTAACAAAAATTTTAAACTGCAAAAACAAGGATTGTCAGAGATGACAATCTTTTTTTATTTACCTCTTTTTAATGCCTTGTTATCATATGTGCATCAAATCAGAACAGGAGCACGGTGTTATGGCTGCAAGCATAAAGGATGCCGTGAAATACCTTGAAACCTGGAAGGCCTTTGAAAAATTATATGAAGAAGGTGCGGTTCGGGCAATCGGTGTCAGCAACTTTCATATTCACCACCTTGAGAAGCTGATGAAAATCGGCTTGTGAATTTCCTGTGCAGCGTATATAATATGGAAGTCCGTTCAATTAAACGGACTTCCATATTATATATTCAGGAGGTTCATCATGCTGGATTACTTGTTTAAGGACAAGAAATTCTATAAAACGCTGCTAATGCTGGCAATGCCCATAGCAGCCCAGAATTTTGTGGCATCTGCTGTCAACATGGTGGACACCATTATGATCGGACAATTGGGCGAAACCGAGATTGCAGCAGTAGGTCAGGCCAATCAATTATTTTTTCTCTTTGCACTCATGCTTTTCGGAGTCAGCAGCGGCTCAGCCATATTCACCGCCCAGTACTGGGGCATCAGAGACGTAAAGAACATAAGAAGGGTGCTGGGTCTGTGTCTGATAACGGCCGGCACTGTTGCAGTATTCTTTTCAATTCTTGCCCTGTTCCTGCCTGAACAGGTAATGAGAATATATTCCCAGGATCCGGATGTTATAGATGCGGGAGTCAGATACCTGCGTATTGTAGGATGGAGCTATATAGTAACGGCTGTCAGTTTCTCCTTTTCTTCGGTGCTGCGAAGCACGGAGCAGCCCAAGCTCCCCATGGCCCTTAGCATCGTGGCTCTGCTTACCAATGCATTCCTGAACTATGTGCTGATTTTCGGAAAGCTGGGTCTGCCTGCAATGGGGATTGAGGGCGCCGCCCTGGCAACCCTTATAGCAAGGGTCTTTGAAATGCTGCTTATGGTGGCCTTTGTCTATGCCGGGAAATATGTTCCTGCAGCCAGGATAAAGGAAATGCTGGATATATCCAGGGACTTTGTAGTCAGGTTTTTCCGTACATCCATTCCGGTTATCCTGAATGAATCCATATGGTCCCTGGGGGTTTCCATGTATTCGGTCATCTATGGCAGGATCGGCACCGATGCCGTTGCTGCCGTAAACATATCGGGAACTGTCATAAACATATCCATGGTCTTGTTCCAGGGAATGAGCAATGCAGCTTCAATCATGATCGGCAACCGTATAGGAGCAGGGGAAGAGGACAGGGCATATCTGTACGGCAAGAGGTACCTGACCCTGGGGCCGGTCTTTGCGGTGGTAATGGGCGGGCTGCTTATATTGAGCAGCAATTTCTTTGTAAGCTTCTATAACGTGTCTGATGAGGTTCACCTGTATGCGGTCAGGATACTTATAGCATTCAGCTTCCTTATGCCTGCCAAGATCTTTAACCTTATAAATATAGTAGGAGTGCTGAGAAGCGGAGGGGATACAAAGTTTTCCCTTATTTTGGATACCATAGGTGTCTGGTTTATCAGCATTCCTTTGGCGATCCTGGGCGGGCTTGTG